>CALJOJ010000056.1 GCA_937981665.1 uncultured Rubritalea sp. | reverse complement strand
CTCGTAAAGGGGCGTAACCGCTATAAAAATGCGTTTGCTCAGATCGATGTTCAGCTGAAGCGCCGACATGATCTTATTCCTAACCTTGTAGAGACGGCGAAAAGCTACATGAAGCATGAGAGCGAGACGCTTGAAGCTGTGATCAAGGCTCGTAACTCAGCGAGTGATGCTCGTAAGTCAGTGTCTCCAGAAGACTCAGTTTCTATGGGTGCTCTAGCTGCGGCGGAGACTAGCCTAGGTTCTAGCATGGGAAGCTTCATCGGCCTCTCTGAAGGATATCCAGACCTCAAGTCTAACCAGAATATGATGCAGCTTAGTGAAGAGCTTACAACGACTGAAAACAAGGTAGGCTTCTCTCGCCAAGCGTATAATGATGCTGTGACGATGTATAACAACAAGTGTGAGACATTCCCGTCTAGTTTCTTTGCGAATGCATTTAACTTTAATCAAGCGGTTCTCTTCGAGGTGGCTGATGATGCTGAGCGTAAGAGTGTGAAGGTAGACTTTAGCTAATAGAAGTAAGTTAGCGGTCAGCTAGTTAGATAGTGAAAGCGGCAAGATTGTATTTTACTATCTAGTGGCTAGCCGTATGGGAATGACTGCCGAAACTCCTTTATAAAATAAGAGAAATATGAATTTCTACGAAGCTCAGGATGATGCCCGTAAGCGTACTAAATGGTTGGTGGTGTACTTTATCCTAGCCGTTACCGGTGTGATCGCTGCGGTGTACACAGTCGTTGGCTTTGCTTATCAGTCACAGGCTGGACGCATGTATACTGTCACTGACCGTATGGGGAATGTGACGCGTGAGGCTATTAATGGGGAGTGGTGGGATACCGGTAGATTTCTCGTTGTCGCTGGTGTGACTACGGGAGTTATCTTATTAGGAAACTTAGTCAAGACGCTACAGCTCGCTGGTGGCGGTGCTGCGGTAGCTCGTGATGTGGGGGCTAGACCAGTAGATCCACATACGATAGATCTGGATGAGAAACGTCTGGTGAATGTGGTGGAAGAGATGGCGATCGCTAGTGGTCTGCCAGTTCCTCAAGTGTGGATCATGGATGACGAGGCTGGGATAAATGCCTTCGCTGCTGGTACTGAGCCGGGAAATGCTGTCATAGGCGTGACTCGTGGCTGTGTCCAGAGACTGACTCGTGGTGAGCTCCAGGGCGTGATAGCGCATGAGTTTAGTCATATTTTAAATGGTGATATGAAGCTGAATATGCGCCTTATTGGCTGGCTGTTTGGCATCATGATGCTTGCGCTGTTAGGGCGTATGATTTTTAACTCACTCAGATTTGTTAGAGTGAGAAATAATAGTAAGGATAATAACGGAGGTTTGATTATTGCGTTGTTACTTTCAGGGATTGCGTTGATCGTGATCGGTTCGATAGGAGTGTTTTTCGCGCGGATGATTCAGGCTGCTATTTCGCGTCAGCGTGAGTATTTAGCGGATGCTAGTGCGGTGGAGTTCACTCGTGATCCTAGTGGTATCTCTGGAGCGCTGAAGAAGATAGGTGGTCAGCAATATGGATCATCGGTAAACCATGCTAAGGCAGGTGAGGCGAGTCACATGTTCTTTGCAGATGGCGGGATGTTCAGCTATGGCTTCGCTACCCACCCACCACTTAATGTGAGGATTTCAACGATCGAGGAAAGCTGGAATGGTGAGTTTAAAGACAGTCAGTTACCTCCCGTAGCTCAGCGTGGTAAGCCAGGTGGTATGTCTAGTCTTGCTAGTGATGAGAGACTAAGCGGCTTATCTAGTGGTGGCGGTACAGCTACAGGATCTGTTGCTGATCATTCTACGAAGGTAGAGGTTTCCCGTCAGAAGTGGGATGCTGTGGGTGAGTCCTCTCATCAAGATGTGAATGTCGGCAAGAGGATTCGTGATTCTATTTCTAAAGAATGGATCGAGGCGTGTCATGATAGAGAGTATGCCCAAGCGCTGATCTTTGGTCTCTTACTTGCTGAAGATGATGCTCTTCAGCAAGGTGAAATTTCCTTCCTCAGAAAGTCAGCAGGTAAGCAGGCGGTAGAGATAGCTCTGCACTGGAATAAGGCGCTGCGTGATGTGCACTCATCAGAGAAGATCGCCTTGTTGGATCTTTGCATACCTACACTGAGGCGGCTTACTATGCCTGAGTACGAACGTTTCATCGATATCACTCGCTGGATGATAGCTAGTGACGGTGAGGTGGATCTCTTCGAGTTTATGTTACAGAAGGTATTAGAACGTCATCTGTCCGCGCACTTCCTGCACTATGGTGGAGTGAAGACGAAGTACACTAAGATCTCTAAACTAAGCCAAGAAGTGAATGTCCTCATTTCTACGATGTCTGGAATAGGTGCCAGTGATGGTGATGAGCTCAATGCAGCCTATGCCTCAGCACGGGACTCTATCGATGATCTGAAAGGTGGCTTATCTATCCTGCCTCCAGCTGAATGCGGGCTGAATCAAGTGGATAAGGCGCTCAAGAAGATCGAGAGATCTAGCCCTCTGATCCAGCGCGATGTTATCCATGCTTGCGGGCTAGCGGTCATGAATGATGGAGTGTTAGAGAGCAAGGAAGCAGAGATGCTCCGAGCCATCGCTGATGCTATTGGTAGTTCACTTCCACCGTTTGTTGCTCAAGGGTAAGGAGTTTCAATTGAAATACCTTTCGACACTTTTCTTTAGTTCAATCATATCTAAATCAGGACCGATGAGAATAGCTGAATGCTTACCGGATTTTCCTAGTTTAACGCGCTGTGAGTAGGGGCATATTTCTACACCTACTCGCTCGAATAAGTAACGGTGCTCTGGCTTTCCCTTTACTCTGATGAGGGCTTTTGCGCGAATGATATTAGCGGGTAGACTTTGTAACCATGCTTTGACTTGTTGTTCTGTAGCGTGCTCAGGTAGCCTGACTTCGCAAGAATGGATTGTATGGGTTTGTAAATGTTGTTCTGACTTTTTGATCGCATTTAGATTCATTGTTTGTTTCTGATCTGTTGTGTAGATTATCCGCGGTTTACGGAGCTGGGCGAGTTTGGTCAGATCTTTAGATAATTGCTCTAGTGTTAGTATCTGAGCAAATGCATTTACTTCACGAACTTTTTTAATGATGTCTGGTCTCTTCGATGGGGCATCGAGATGAGATAGGTAGATATGACTTGCCGTTTGTAACTGTAGTTTTTCGATGTCAGCATATTGCTTTCGTTTTCCCAAGTATCGTGTGTCAATAACGCAAATTTGCCATCGTGGGTGGAGCCGTAACTTTTCCTCTAACATGGTATATGATTCAACAATTGGAACAGGATCGGCTGCCCCATTAAGCTCAATGAATAGAATGTCCGAGTTACTTTCGCTTGATTTGAGTGAGAGATCTAAGAGGAAATCAAAGCTCTCACAGCATGCACAACCTGCAGATAACGGTTCGATTTTTTTCGCCAATCCTTCGATGGTCGCGGTGTCGTAGTTAGCATCTGAGAAATCATTTAAAATAACATCAGCATGTAGTTTCTGGTCCTGACAAGATATTAGTAAGTTTCTAAGTAAGGTAGTTTTCCCTGCACCGAGAAAACCAGTGATAAGTATTACTGGTCTTACTGAGATAAGTTGAGGTATAGATGGGGGCATATCAGCTCTGCATAAATTTCTTAGGCCTGGACATCATGTCTTTTTGTTCAATAAACAATTTCACCCATTCAGTGGCTGAACTTGGTGATAACCAACAAGGTCTAGACTTGATCTTGGCCCATTCTTTATAGCAGCGTTCTCGGTATTTAGAACCAAAGTTGTCTTGGATCCAGTTCTCATAGCTAACCCACCATTCAAGTAGTGGAGTGAGTGAGGTGAAGATGTCTTCTGGAGTGCTGGATTCTATGTTTTCTAGTGACCATTGACCTGCGATTAATTGATGATCTGGTAACCAATGGTAGAATTTACAACGCTCACGAAGGAAGACTAATCGAGAGGTATCTGAGTAGATAGCTGCACATGAACCGTAAAGTTCGAGCTGTTGATTGTTAGATTTTCTACCATAACAACTAGTACCTTTTAATCCTTTAGATGGTGTTTTGTTAAAACCGTAGTTGATAAGCTGATTTCCCTCAGGGTGAAGTACGTCTTTACCTAGAAAGAACATCTCTTGGTAAAAACCGTTGGCACAATCTTTAAGTAAAATTCTTAATCTTTTAGAATCGATAGTCATTTTGTTAGAGGTTTTTTTTATTGGCTCTATTGCAACCAGAGCAAAAGCATAAATTAACAGCATGGATAATGATGAGGCAGATTCCACCGAGAGTCGTAACGACACTAGCGGGCGGAATATGCAGAGATGTTTCTCCATTTTCATTAGTGATAAGTGAAGGACAACAGTTATCCGCACAAATGTTAGAAGCAGAACCTGCTTCTGAACTGCTAGCTCACCCTCCGCCGATAGCTGGTTCTATAATGCTAGAATCTGTAGATGTATAAGTTCCTACCTCTGTGTATGGAAGGATAGCACCGATGATAATGAGCATTATCCCTAAAGCACCTAGGTATAGAATCCATTTCTTCTTATGTTTACGATGGCCTTTTATCAGCATGAAGACTGCTATAGGGATCACGATGAGCGCCATGCCCCAATGAGTAGCAGGATGTGCCCAGGCTTTGCCAAATGTCGGCATGAGAATTAGTAACACTGGAGTGAGTGCGCAATGAATAGCACATAGAATAGAAGCTACGATTCCGATGCTGTCAGCTTTGCTTTCTGCTTTAGTCGGCTGTAAGTTATAGGTCTTGGTTAATATTTTTTCCATCTATTGAGTTGTTTGATAAGAGACTAATATAGCTCAAACGCATTTAACGCAACTAATTTGCGTTAATAGTGCAAATTAGTTGCGTTAAATGCGTTTAATTTAGAATGAAATAATAAAAAATACCCATGTTTTTAGTGGGGAAATATTGTTTTAGATTGCCGATTATCTAGATTCAATTTTAACTATATGAATGACCGATAGGGAACCAACAGTATTTGAATCTGGAGTGTATGAGGCACTTTGCCGTGTTCCTGCGGGTAAGGTGGTGACGTATAAGACACTGGGGCAGGCTGTGGGCTGTAGGTCTGCACAGGCGATAGGGAATGCGATGCGGAGGAATCCGTTTGCACCTGAGGTTCCGTGTCACCGTGTGATCCCAGCTACGCTGAAGATTGGTGGATTTTTAGGTGAAGTAATCGGATCTAGTATCGATAAGAAACGCGACTTGTTAGAAGCCGAGGGAGTGGCATTTGATACACAGGGGAACTTGATGGATAAGGCTTGTCTCTTGGATGAGGTGCCTGAATAAAAAAGCTACTCGCAAGGTGTTTCCTTAGTGGAACAATTCGCGGGTAGCCTCTGGAAATACAGTAGAGAGGTATTCTTTCTCTACGGGTTCTTATTTCTCTCTTGTTAGAGCTAGTATAGCGAGTCGTTTGGCTTGCTCGGTGATCTCTTTTACACTGCTCTCAGCTGGCTCTTGGTCTGGTCCGAGGGTCATAGTGACTTTGAGACCTGAGCAGATTTCTCTGATCTTTATAAAAGATTCTTTCTCTGAGATACGTGGCTCTAGACTGCCGATAGAAGTTTCATAGTATTCTGCGATGTCTTCGCGGAAGAGCTGGTAGGAACGTTC
The DNA here is from genome assembly GCA_937981665.1 of uncultured Rubritalea sp. Taxonomy (GTDB): domain Bacteria; phylum Verrucomicrobiota; class Verrucomicrobiia; order Verrucomicrobiales; family Akkermansiaceae; genus Rubritalea. The sequence continues at coordinate 8,870 of CALJOJ010000056.1, read as the reverse complement.
TTCAGTGAATTCTTGATTTACTGCTCCAGCAGCACATTCGAGTGCGCGGATCCATCCACCGAGAGAGATGAGGTGGGCAAGGTCAGCGTCTTTGAGCTGCACGAGTTCTTTCTCTACGTCTTTCTGTGTGGCTGAGAGTTCATCCTTGAGGGCTTCGAGATCTTTTTTCTCAGCGCTTTTTAAGAGAGCTTTGGCGTGTCTGTTTACTCGGTCACCAGCACCAAGTGCTCGGCCGTATTTGGAAAGGTTGATAGCGATAGGCTCGATGTCATCGATAAATCCGTGCTGTACTGCGAGGAAGCCGTCTGCAATGAGGAAGCCGATTTCTAGTGCAAGGTCAGTTCTACTAAGCGGCATGCGCTCAGGAAGAACGTGCTGAGTTTCTTTCACTGGCATGGGGGTGAGCTGATCTAGGTCATCAAAGATGAGCCGGATAGATGGAGCGGTAAATTCATTGATCCCTAGTTCTTCACGTACTTGTGGGTCTTCGATGAGGTCTTTCGGGATCTCAGCAACCACTTTTTGCTCAACCACTACTTCTTTAGCAGGAGATTCAGCCTGAGCCGCTGGCTTCACCGGAGCTGTAGGAGCAGTTGGCTGCTGAGCTTCGACTGTACCTGTGAGGGCGACTAGCGAGAGAGAAGATACGAGGAGGTGAGTTTTAAAGGTGCTTTTCATTGCTAAAATAAAACACAGTAAGTGCGGTTTAGCAATGCTAGAATCAGCGCTTACTACTCGGCTATTTGTAAATTCTAGTCACTCGTGGAGTGATTCTGGTGAGGATCTCCCATGGGATAGTTCCTGCCTTGGTCGCTATTTCAGCTACGCTGATCTGCTGGCCGAAGAGTTCTACTTCGTCACCAGCATCTACCTCTGGAAGCTCGCTGACGTCGACCATGATCTGATCCATAGTGACTCGGCCGATGACTGGGCAGCGTTTACCTCGTATGATAACGGCGGTTTTTTTCCCCGAGAGTGAACGTGGGTAGCCGTCTCCATAGCCAGCACCGACAGTGGCTACGAGTGTAGGCTTCTCTAACAGAACTGATCTTCCATAGGAAACACCATGACCAGCTGGTAGCTCGCGAATGAGAGTGATTTTAGACTTCAGTGTCATCACTGGTTTGATCTGGCGCTGGTAGCTCTCTAAGGGTGAAATGCCGTACATCATGAGTCCAGGTCGACATAGGGTGCAGAGTGATGACTCGTAGTCTAGGATGCCAGCGGAGTTTGCCAGATGAATGTATTTGAAATCATAATCACACTGCTTCACTATCATTTCAAAATTTCTAAACTGCTGCAGGGTGAACTCCTTGTCCTCATCGGCTGATGGGAGGTGAGAGCCGATGCCCTCTATACTGATGTGCTCGAGTTTTAGTATCTCGGGGAATTGTTCGGCGATGGCATCTGGTAGGAATCCACCGCGTCCCATACCGGTATCTACGGTGATGTGGAGAGGTAATGGAGGTTTACCAGTAGTCGCATTAAGTTGGTTGAAATACTGTGCATCCTTGAGTGATGAGATAGATGGTACCCAGCGGTTGTTGACTATTTCCTCGCACTCATCAGCCAGAGTAGGGCCTAAGAGGTAGAGTCTAGTCTTGCAGCCAGTGGAGGCTATCCTTCTTGCCTCGATGACGCTGGCCACTCCGTAGAATGCTAGATTTTCCTGCTCTAGCTGTAGGGCTATCTGCTTGATGCTATGTCCATAGGCACCAGCCTTGAGCACAGCCATGACTTCTTGGCCAGAAGACTCACGCGCTACGTCTAGATTATGACGCAGTGCTGATAGATCTATCTCAGCCCAGGTCCTAGGAGGTGAGCTGCTGGTGGAGTCGTTAGGCATTATGGCAGGTGTGAATAACGACTTACTTATAAGTCTTCGTTATACGGCTGAGGGTTCTTGCTAGTGGTGCCTTCGATGAGCCAGTTGAAGAGTTTGCTGATCTCCTCGGAGTCATTACGGATAGCATCCAGAGCGGTCCAGTCGATGTGGTCACGCTGTACTGGGCTGGCGATGCGGGTGACCTCTAGACGCTCCATGAGAGCTTCTGTCTCACGTGGTTGAGCATTTAAAATCTCTGCTGGACGTGGTAAGTCATCGAGCTGTGTAGAGCTCAGTCCAAAGCTAGTGACCCCGATGCCGAACTTAGCATTCAGTCTACGGTAAGCTTCTGCGAGAGCCTCATCCTGGATAGGCTCAGCGTAGTAGATCTCACCAGCATTCGCCCACTCAGATGAGCTCAGTGCCTGGAAGAAGTCTTCACGGAAAGAGTGCAGCCCGGCTTGGATGTAGAGGCGTGATGCAGAGAGACGGAATGCTGGAAGCTTGAGATTTTCCTTTAGTTTAAAAAGGGGATCTACCTCGAATTGATTCATTCCACCTTCCCAGTCGACGAGTACCATTTCTGGAAATTTCCAAAGGTTGCCAATCGGTGCATTTGCCTGAAACGGCTCGCGGAAGATGAACGGCTGCTTTCCATTCGCCTCAGCCCAGCGGTGGACGATAGCGCGGAATTTCTTCACACGCATCAGCGCTATGTCGATGACGTCCTTGTCTCCTCCAATGTCATCTAAACGACCTTGGGAAAGTGATAATATTTCCTTAGCGCTAGAGAGAATCGGGACGGGCGCGGTGCGGCGGTAGTAACCTTGGCCTTTTTCCACCTTAGCGATAGGGGAGCCTGGGTCACAGGACATGATAGAAAAGTGGTAGCGCAGGGAGGCGTCCGAGTAGTTACCCTCGATGCGGAGACGGATCAAGCTGATCAGCTGCGTGCCTTTGATCGCATTTTTTGGGTTAGCGGGCAGAATTTCTGGTAGCGCTGCATTCAATTGTTTTCTGAGACTCATGTGTGGTAGTTGAAGTGAGTTTAGGTAGTTATTATTTAAAAAAAATTATCACTTAGAAATTTATGTTTCAGCAAGCTATTAGTGCTATTTTTTGATAAATTTAACCTTAGTTTTTATGGAGAATAAACCTAAGTGTATTAACAATTTTAAGATTGTTAATAAGTGAGCTGTTAGAGAGCTAGTTTTATTAAAACGATATATAAATGTGGATTGTTAATAATAGTTAAATAAATGGAACGTAAGATGGGTGAGGTGAGAAATATTTAGAAAAATCAGGAACATAATAGTCATCTAATCAACATTTTTTGGCTCATTCTTGAATTTGTTCAACTGTCATTGGACGGCGTGAGCAGTAATGATTTTTTTTATCGCCCTGTACGCGGGCTTTAGTAAAAACATCCTGAAAGTAGATTTTACAGAAAGCCTTGGAGTGCAGCTAGGTGCAGCCTCCATTACGCCGTGCCTTCAGCACGGGCATGATATAAAAAAACTACCCCATGGCTGAAGCCATGGGCTATGCAGCCAAGCTCCCTTCAGGAGCGGTTAAAAGGATTTTATCTCTTAGCCGCATTGAGAGCTCCGCGGTAACGGAAGATTCCCTCATAAATAGCGGTGGCGATAGTGCTTTGGTATATTTTGTCGTCGATGAGTTTAGCTTCCGTTGGGTTACTCATGAAGCCGCCTTCGATGAGGATGGCTGGGTTTTTAATGCCAGATAAGACGCTGAATCTTGCGCGCTTGATACCACGATCAGGAACTTTGTATTTATCAACGCGCTCTTTCATGCGGCCGTGGATGGCGGTAGCGAGTGCGATGTTAGCGGAGTCTTGATGGTTACCACTGCGAGTTTTGTAGTCTGAGCTTTTTACACCGCGACCATAGCCAGCGACACCGACAGGGGAGAGAACAAATGTCTCAATTCCTTTTGCTAATGTATTACTTGCTGCATTGAAATGGATGGAAATGAAGATTGCATTAGGGTAGCGGTTAGCAATGGCAACGCGCTGACCGAGGGTGAGGTATTTGTCTGTCTCACGGGTCATGACGACCTTGAATCCTTTACTCTTAAGGCCAGCTTGGAGTGTGCGAGCTACCTTGAGGTTGTATCCAGCTTCTGTGCCTAGACGGTTTACTGCTCCAGCGTCTTTCCCGCCGTGTCCAGCGTCGATGATGACGGTGTTAAATGATTTGGCGGTAGAGATGAAAGTAGGTTTTAACACTGGGTCTATCATCGTAGAGACATCGATGTCAGAGACTAAGTATCTACCGCCAGATGACTTCACTGCTGAGCTGAGGCTAAATTTTAGACCGTTCATATAACAGAGGCCACTACCAATGATGAATTCGAGTTTGACCTTGTCTTTTCTGAGCGTGATTTTATTTTCGGACAGGCTCATTTTTAAAAAGCCATAGTGTGACTTAATGCTTCTCAAGGTGATAAATGATTTACCGCTGATACTCTTAGTCTCAAGTGCTGCCTGTGAGGCGAGCATGGAGAAGAGAAAGGTAAAGAGGACTAGTGTAAGCGCTAGCTTGCTCATACTTGTCCTAGGGGAATGTGAGTGATGCATTGTGTGGTTGGGTGTATTAAAATGGTGTGAGCTACTACTTACTACTTAATGACGCAGTAAGCGTGAAATTACGTAAATATACTGACTATAGCAAACTCAAAGTACCCTTTTTTAACAAGGTGTTTCCAAGATAAAAAAAATGCGCCCCGTTTTTAAACGGAGCGCAGTACTGAGTTTGATAGATTACTTAGCTTTTCTTTTATCCATCCCCTTGATGTAGGCGAGGAGGTCAGAGAATTGCTTGAGTGTTAGGTTATCACAAAGATGTAAGCTCATCATATTAAGACCTGGTTCTGTTTTAACGATATCTTTAACATTCAGCTTAGTAGCTATGCCGCCGATGTTATGAAGAGTGAGCTCATTAGCATCCTTTTTTACAACTGTACCTACGTGACTATCACCGTTTTTCATGGTGACTGAAACCCAGCTTTCAGCAATCGTAGCGCCTGGTTTTACAATTGCTTCTGTTAATTCTTCATTACTCATATGACCTAGTTTAGTAAGATCAGGACCTTTAACGATGTCACTATTTTTGATTCCGTGACAACCTGCGCAACCAACTTGATTGATTATTTTCGCTCCATTTTTAGCCTTACCTTTAGCTTTACCAACGTGAATAATGAGGTCCTCAATAGAGGTGTTTCCAACAGTAATCTTTTTTTCAGGGCCGACTTCAGGACGCTTATTGAGCTCAGGTACGTATGCTTTGTTCTTCTTAAGCTCCGTAACTAGAGTTTTCTTTAAGTCATCATCTAATGACTCGTAATGGCGATTGATAAAGCTAGAGATTTTGGGCGTGCCGCTCCAGTCTGTAGGGTAGTAGTAGGGACCAGCAGGATCTGGGCGAGTAGTCCACCACGTAGATCCGTCATATTCTACTTCTTTCTGGTGAAGTCTAGCAAGGGTGCGTACAATGAGTGGTTGTAGCTCAGTGTTTTTTTCTGCTGCTGTGATGAGAGCATCTACTACATTCTCGCTGTGCATGAACTTCATGGTAGCTAATGCGCCGCGTTGCATGACCTCATTTCCCGATAGTAGGGCTGAGATGCATGCGTCCTGAGCATCGAGAGCGAGGAGAGCCTTGGTGGCGACATGCGGAAGGATGATTTCCTTATTAGGTGTAGAGTGCAGCATTGGCTGCTTGCTCTTCTTAGCATCTTCAGGTGAGCTGGATACAATGAACTTGGCAGATCCTTTGCCATTTGGGCTAGTAAGGATGCCAGTAGCAGTGAAGGTTACTGCTTTAGATGGCAGTTTAAAGGTGATCACGCTGTTAGCGTGTGTACCGATTCCTTTTGCTTTATTAGGAAGATGCTTACCAAATGCGGTCTTGTTGACTAGCGTTTTACCTTTATCTTGAGTTGCTGACTTCCACTTAAATTTGGTCATGTCAGTAGATTTACCAAACTTCTGTTGAACTACTGGATTAATCCAAGCGACTTCATCATTCGCATTATCTCCAGTGCCATCTACGATGAGGCAGAGCTGTTTAAATGTGCTAATGTCTACATCGAGTTGTACTTCCTGCCCGGCTTTGACTTCGATGGCTTGGTCTAGTAGTGAATTATTCACCTTGATGATTTTCATCGCTGGTGGATTAGCTAAAGCAATAAGTTCCTTAACTGCATCGAGTTTCTGAGTTCTTCCTAAGGCGATAGCTGCTGCTACTTGCACTCTAGGTTCAGAGTCTTTAAGAGCTTTCTTGAGAAGGTCTAGCATTTTGGGGGTGATTTCCTTAGCATTTTTAACACGGTCAGTCATGACTCGGATGGTCTGCTCCCTGACAACGCTGTTTGCATCTTTAGCAAGCGTGAAGATGAGTTGATCCATGTCCTTGTCTAGCTGATAAGCGAGTTGATTATAGGTGAAGATAGCAGCTACACGGGTTTCATCACTAGCTGATTTATCGAGGCTTATTTTTTCTAAGAGCGTGAGTGATTCAGGCTCATTTCTGCGGAGTATTTCTTGTTGTGCGTATACTCGTGCAGTTGAGCTAGCTGTCTTGAGATTGTAGACAAGAGATGCTGAGCTAACTTTTGTTAGGTCAGGGAACTCCATATATTTCCATCCTTTAGGTGTGACGATAGAAATAAATCCTTTATTAGGGCTACCCTTATATCCAGCACCATCCCATGAAGCAATGTACATGCGACCGGAAGCATCTGTATCTAGGTCAGTAACTTGCGTAGTACTAATGAATTTTTCTGGTTTATTAGTGAACGATGCTCCGTTTTTCTTCACACGGTGGATATATATTTCTGAGCGTCCCCAGTCTGACATCATGAACGTTTTGTTATACTTCTTAGGCCAGCCCGGCTCCTCGAAGTAGATATTTCCACAGCCTGAGCCACCACCGTATTCACCGAGTGCAGGTAGCATGTCTTTAGCGAAATTTGTATAGAGACTAGGGTAGCCGTACTCACCACTCTGGATGTAGTGACTGAAACGTGTCCACCAGCCAACCCCGTCATTGGTGTTTTCTCTGGTGACAATGTTCATGAACGGGTCGATCGCTACGTCATATACATTACGTGTACCGTGAATGAATGTTTCCATTTCTGATCCGTCTGGACGTACTCTGACGACTCCGCCGCCATGCATACTGAGTTTAGTACCATCTGTACCTTCTGCATCGATGAACCCAAAGTCACCAATACTGATGTAGATCCAGCCATCGATTCCTAGTCTGATGTTGTTAGTTGAGTGGTCGGTACCGCGTTTCTGGAGGATCTGTGAATTACCTATACCCTTGATCAGGGGGTGAGCTGGGCCGTCAGCTACTCCGTCATTATCTTCATCTAGGAAAAGTGAGAGCTGTTGAGTGAAAATTTTACCATTCTTCTGGGTGCAGTGTAGAGCGATGATTTTGTTGCCGATAGAAATGATGCCACGCGGGTTGTCTACTTTTGCAAATACTGTCTTCTTGTCCGCCTTACCGTCATTATTGATATCTACTAGCTTAGTGATATAGCCTAAATTAGGCTTAGTTCCAAGTGACCCTTGCATGTCTACACCCACGAAAACATCACCATACGGTGAAGCTGCGATGACTGCGGGGCAGGGAGCCATACTAGCGTCTGCAAAGACTTGAGTTTCGAGCTCAGCTGGAACACTAGTCGTGCCAGCCAGTGCCTGCGCCGCAAGGAAGGATGTGATAATAGAGCTAATAAACCAGTTTTTCATAATATTGTATATGCATAGTAGACCAGAATCTATCAATTGTGTAACTATAAAGTGGATCTGTATTATATTTTTTTAGGGAGTGACTCTTCATAGAGGAGATTGGTCATAGATAATTGTGAATATCGGATTTTGTGATTAGTGGAGGATTGATTTAAAATCAATAGTTAGCGTGATAAAGGGCCTTATAATAAGGAGGTGAAAAATTTAAACGTGTGTTTGTTTGTCTTCAGTTTGATTCACTATACGTTAAATTGTCATCGACTCAGAGTTTTCCAGAGACTAGTTTTCCCACATCAAGCACTACTAAGAACACCAAAAATAGTCATATGAAAATAGGAATGAACATGCACCTGTGGTCAAACGAGATCACAGTAGAAGACTTTAAGTCACTCGAGCTCATCAAAGAGGTCGGTTATGATGGGATCGAGATTTTCCTCGCTGAGCCAGAGAAGACAGATCTTAAGAATCTCGGTAAGTTTCTCAAGGATAACGAAATGGAATGTCTTGGCGCTCTCGGAGTAGGTCCTGATAATAATCCAGCATCACCAGATGCTAGTGTGAGACAAGCTGGTCTTGAGTCTATAAAGCGGGCTATCGATGGTCTGCATGCGGTAAATGGAAGCAATCTCTGTGGTCCATTCCACTCAGCATTCGCCACGTTTACTAGAAAAGCTCCTCAGGAAGAAGAGTACAAGCGCAGTGCAGAAGTACTTCGTGAGGCGGCTGAGTATGCTCAGCAAGCAAACATCACTCTGACACCTGAAGCTCTCAATCGCTTCGAATGCTACCTCGTCAATACAATGAACCAGCTCAAGCACCTTGTGCAGTTAGTAGATCACCCAGCTCTCGGAGGAATGTATGACCCTCACCATGCGAACATTGAGGAGAAGTCACAGAAGCAAGCTATCCTAGACATCGAGCCAGTGCTTACTTATGTGCACATCAGTGAGAACGACCGCGGAACTCCTGGTTCTGGTCACGTCCAGTGGGATGAGGTGTTCAGCACGTTGAAGTCTATTAATTATGAAGGCTGGATGACTATCGAAGCATTCTCAAGAGCGAACGAAGACTTCGCTAATGCGATCAATGTGTGGCGTGAATTTAATCCACGTGAGGATATCACTAAAGACGGCTACGCTTTTGTTCAGAAAATGTTAGGCAAGCATTACGCTTAAGTTCTAAAAAGATTAGATTACTTTTAAAACAGCTCATTCACATTCGTGGATGGGCTGTTTTTTTGTGTGTGCCCGGCAGGGCACACTG
>CALJOJ010000055.1 GCA_937981665.1 uncultured Rubritalea sp. | reverse complement strand
ACTCTCCTCGCATCTAAGCTCTGTGACGATGTATCCTTTGAATCTACATAATGCTTTGAAATTTATGGTTTTCACACACCTTTGAAGCACGATTCTTAGGATACATCACTTCAAATCGTCATGCTTTGCGTGCGAAGAGCCGAATAGATCGATGTTTCAATATAAACAGGTTTTTACTGGCAACGATAAGGAGGTCACTTCTGTGTGATAGGATTTAAAGTGTTGCATTTCGGGCTTGATAGTAGGCAGCAGGACAGATAGAAATTGGCAAGCGATATACCAAGGCTTACCTAAAAAAACATCCTAAAAGATACTGAGTGAGCCTTTATTAAGATGTTAGAAGTTGAGACCAGTTACTACATAAACATGAAAAAATACATATTTAGCCTTTCTTTTATATTGGTAAGCTTAGTTTCGGCATCTACGAAGCCGAATATTATTATTTTCTATGTAGATGACTTAGGTTGGCAAGATGTTCAGCTTAATGATCTAGATGAGCCGTGTGCTTATGACACGCCACATATTAAAAAATTGGCAGAAGCTGGTATGAATTTTTCGCTGGCCTTTTCGTCAGCTCCTACTTGCTCTCCTTCTCGTGCTGGCATTATCACTGGGCAGCATCCAGCTAAGATAGGCTTAACTCATGTAGATTTAAGTATTATTAAAGCTGGGGTAGCTGATCAGCGTCTTGTCTCACCATATATTCAGGGACCTATGGACCTGAAACTGCTTACTTTGGCAGACGCTCTGAAGGCAAATGGATACCGTACTGGGCACTCAGGAAAATGGCATGTGGGTTCGACAGCTGCTAGTTATGGGTTCGATGTAGTGAATCAGGAGCGTGGTGCTCATAGAAGAATGGTGGACAGAACTAAAGGTTTTGCTACTGATAATGACCGTAAGTATCCGCTGAGTGAGGAAAAATATTTTCCAACTAGTGAGAAGAAGCCAGATGGTATTTCCTATCCATATGATGAGGTGACAGAGTCTGCACTTGATTTTATGGAGAAAAGTAAAGGTGAACCATTTTTTCTAAATCTCTGTCACTGGATGGTGCACTGGCCAATGCTTACGCGTAATGGAGAGTTATTAGAGTATTATTGTGATAAATTTGGTCAGCCATTCCCACCGAAGCCAGGTGATATGACTCTAGCCGGGCAACAGAACCCCTATTTTGCTTCGATGGTCACTACTGTGGATTGGAGTTTGGGAAGGATAGTCGCTTATTTGGAAAAGACTGACGACCCTAGAAATCCTGGTAAAAAATTAAGTGAGACTACCTATATTTTCTTTAGCTCTGATAATGGTGGTGCGGAGAAGAAAGGTCGGGAAATACTCTCAGATAACGCCCCTCTGAAGTATGGTAAGAAGCGTCCAGAAGAAGGTGGAATAAGAGTACCAATGATCGTCACAGGTCCTAGTGTGAAGCCTAGCAGTGAGTTCGCTGGACTAGTGAATCAGCTGGATTATTTTCCAACGATCATGAAGTTGACTAGCTCTAAGATATCAGCAGAAGATGAAAAAGCGCTTAGTGGGCTGGATATTTCTCCAGTATTTACAGGGCAATCCGATAAAATTTTAGATTCAAATGGAGTAGAGCGAGATCACTTATTCTGGCACTTCCCGCATAATACGCATAAATCTGCTATCCGAAGCCGTGATTATAAGCTTTATAAGCGTCATGATACTGATGACTATGAATTGTATGAAATAACAAAAGACGGTAAAAGAAATGACTTTGAGGAAGCGAATGATCTAGCACAAAATCCTGATTACAAAGAGGTTGTGGATCATCTGGGTAAGGCATTAGATGCTGATCTGCTAGCGAATAATGCAGAAGGGCCTTATCTAAATCCAGCTTTTAAGGATAAGAAAACTCCGTCAGCTATTATATCCAAGTCAGAATTTGATAGTGTAAGTCGTAAAGCAACACTGATTCTGGATGAGTCAGGACCGGCTATCAAGTCAGCTTATGTGATCTACCTCCGTGGTGAGGGGGTAAAGAAGGTAAAGCATAAAGCAAGCGCAGTAGGGCTTTTGGATAGTGATCAAAGGCCAGGTATGAGATCTGTTGTAGAAGTAAATGAGCAAACGCATATGATAAGCGCAGTCATTCCTGCCGGGATAGAGAATCATTGCTTTGTTATTATAGATACAAATGGCTATATGACTTATAGTAATCTAAGTACTATTAAGAAAACTGGTAAAGAGGTAAAGTAGAGAATTTAGTCATTAAGAATTTAGCAAAGTTGTTCTTTTTTAGAATTTGTAAGGATTCTCTGGTGAGGAAGGCTGAATGTGTGCTAAGTCATGCGTATGCCAGCATTTTCAAAGCCTATTCATTTCGCTCAGCAAGTACTGAAAAACTGTATTGGAACAGGGGACTGTGTTGTAGATGCGACTCTTGGAAACGGTCACGATGCGTTGTTTTTAGCTAATTTAGTAGGTGAGAAGGGAACAGTGATTGGTTTTGACGTGCAGGCTGCGGCGGTGCAATCTGCGACACTTAGAATGCAGGAACATGATGTGACGCAGTTTAATTTTTATCAGCTAGGGCATGAAAAGATGGCTGAAGTGATTCCAGAAGAATGTTTACCACTAGCTGCGGTGATGTTTAATTTAGGGTATCTTCCGAATGCGGATAAGTCATTGATAACTAAGGAATATACGACTCTTATGGCTCTTGATGTAGCGCAAGTTCTACTTAAAGCTGGAGGAGTGATCAGCCTAATGTGCTACCCTGGTCATGAGGGTGGAGATACGGAGTCAGAAGCTGTGAGTGAGTGGGCCGCGAGTTTACCAAGAGAGGGATTCCGTGTTGCAAAATACGCGTTGCATAATGCGCCTAATAACCCTCCATTTCTGTTACTGATAGAAAAGCTCAAATAATTAAGGGAGGGTGATACAGGCTACTGTACCAGATTCTGGAGTGAGACGGTTTTCTAGAGTTATAGTTCCTTGGTGTAGTTCGATAGCTTCTTTGACAAATGAAAGTCCCAACCCACTAGATTTCTGTGCGCTGTTCGGTTTACTGATAGAATAGAATCTCTCAAAGACTCTGGGTAAGGCGTAATCTGGGATCCCTGGTCCTTGGTCTGTTAGAGTAATAATGGTCTCATCGTCGATGATTTCGGCGGTGAGAGTTATCGTGCTTTTTGTTGGGGCAAAGTGGATGGCGTTTTCTAATAAGTTAGCGATTACTGCTAAGAGAAGGTTTTTGTCACCTATGATTTCTAGCTCGGTTGGAATGATGATTTCGAAGTTGAGGTTCTTGGCTTCGAGGCGGTGGGTGTAGCTGTCTTGTAATTGGTCAGTGATTTTACTGAGGTTAACTGGAGATTTCTGAATCAACTGTGACTGTGCTTCAAGGTGAGAAAGTTTCAACAGTCCGTCGATAATGCGCTGTGAGCGGTTGGTCTCATTCCGTATATTAGTAAGAAATTTTTCACGCTGGGATTCAGGCATGTCCTCTTGAAGAAGCTCGGCTGAGCCGCGAATGGCAGCTAGTGGTGACTTAAGCTCATGGGTGAGGATCTGAGTGTAGTTTTCGATATAGGATTTACCATCAAGTGATTCTCGCATTGCGGTGAGAGCGTTCCCTAGGGTGTTGACTTCACGTCCGCGACCCAGCATAGGGGGGCCTGGGCGCTCGCCGCGAGTCATGGCGTTAGCGTAGTCAGTGAGCTTGCCGATAGGGCGGAAGATCCAGGTGAAGACAGCAATGGTGAAGACGATAATGCCGACGGCGATCATAGTGATAGATAGTGTGATCCATTTTCGGCGTGAGGTAATGAATGGACGGACGTCTTGCTGAGATTTGTATACGGTTAGTGTGCCGATGGTATTTCCTTGATGTTTGATGGGAGTGGCGATGTAGAGAACGGAGCTACTGGGATCGTTTTCAATCTCTCTACTTGAACGAGCAGCGTAGATGTCTTGTTGCGCTCTGATGACATCGTTGAACTGTGACATGTCTTGGCCGGTGAAGTTCCCCTTGGAGTCATAGATAGCAATGCCAGAATGGTCGGTGACATATACGTGGGTACCTACTTGGGTTTTGTTCAGCTGGTAAATTTTCGCTGTGAATGATTTAGCGTGAGAGTTTGTGAGAGCAGTTTCTAAAGTTTGAGTTTGGATCGTGTTGTTTGTGATTTCTGATTCGACAACTCCGGCGAGGATATAAGCAGTGTCTACGAGTGATTCCTCAGTAGCTTGAAACGTTTGATTATCTAGATCAGTTGTTAGATAATAATATAACATTAGAAAGCCTCCACTGGTGACTAAAGCCATGATTAAGACAATGAGGCGAGTTAAGCGAATATTCATGTTAGATTGTAATGTATTTGGCCATTTGCGTAAAGTTAAGCGTAAAAAACTGGAGGTAAATTATGTATTAATACCTCCTGTAAGATATATAGATTTTAATATTGACGATCTTATCCATTTAAGTAATTTTATTACTGCAATGTAAATTGTGTTGGGACAATGGGGGTTGTTCCAGTAATTGTTTCCCTCAGTGATTGAGTTTATCAATCACTGAGGGTTTTTTGTTTAGAGCTTTCTGTTTTTTTCTTAACATGTTGATATATATAGTGGATAGACGATATGTATTAGATAAACTTATCCCGAATATTTCACGATAGGGTGTTTAGGGTTGGTGCTGGTTCTTTAGCTTAGAGTTTAGGTTGCGTATTTGATGAATAGCTCCAATTGAGGGCGTTTTCATCCTTTTTAGGCACAGCTATCGCTACTCCCTCCAGTGTTTTTCTGGTGCCGGGGCAGCACCTTGGAGCTCAGCCACTCATCATCTGACGGTAAGCTTGGATGAACTGCT
>CALJOJ010000054.1 GCA_937981665.1 uncultured Rubritalea sp. | reverse complement strand
CCGACTCTCGCCTGCCTCGAAGGTGTCCTGAGATGAGAAAATTGACATTGTATTTAGAGGCAAGCTTTCCAAAAACGTCCAAGCGTAAGATGGCGTGGAGGTGAAGGGATTATTATTGAGAATACTGTTTTCAGTAGTTTTCAGGGGAGGTGCCAGTACAGCCGCAATTAAGGTGTTTTGCGCTTTACAGATGGGAACGAGCTGGTGTTCCTCGACGTCAGTCAAGCGCTTTCCTCGGAGGAACCCGGATTATCCCTGCGCGTGCAAATGCACGTATACCCGCTCTATCCGGAGACCAGCTCTCTCGACCCACAAAGCTCTTGCGGCCCGTCTCTCTCGACCCGTGGCGAGAGCACCCGGTGCGGACTCCGCACCAAACATCCAAGAGAAGAGAACCGACGCCCGCAACGTAGAACCTTTTCACTACCTACGTTTTTGTTTTTTCCTTACTGATTTTGGGGATCTAAATATGTGTATTTCGGGCGTCGACGGTTGTTTGGTTCCTCCTTGGTGCGTAGAAACCACAAGAGTACATTTGAGATGCTGACGACGTGCCCGCGACACGTTCAACGCGAGGAACCAACACTACACGCTACAAAGATAGCACAACAACAGCAGCAGTGCAAGTACACTGCTGTCATGTGCATGCACTACCACCTACCCGGTACAACTTTCGCAATAGTTTTCGGGGAGCAGGTGCAGCGAAACCAACGAACAACTTCCGACACGGGGTGCGTGAGGCTTTCAACGACCTGCCACGGTGTGACCGTCGCATTTTTGGTGTTCGAGTATCGTTGGACCTTTCCTGCTACAAAGGCGCATCTTTTGATATAGTCTATGGTACGTCTCCGTTGACCGCGGGGATGTCGATTTATGAAGACGATTCCCTCGGTTGAAGATGCTCTGAAAACGAAGAACCATACGCGTCTTAGCCGAGGTTCGACTGTATTGGAACACGCACGCTACAGCATCTATTTGCAAACGAGTGCCACAGGTTTTTCTTCGGATTTTTCTGCTCTTGACCACCCAAGCCATGGCTGTGTCTGCGATACCTGACTGAAACGTACAGCTGCTTCCGTGGCACACTGGGTGGAGGCGGGGGCGGCGGCGGCCGGAACGTCGCAATCAAGGCTCTTAAGGCCGGCAACGATTCTGAAGCCGATGCAGAGGACCTGGAAAGAGAGCTGCAACTCATGAAGCTCCTGCACCACCCACACATCGCCAGGCTAGCGGGGGCTGGCCAGATGCCAGAGGTGACACACGCGAAACTGCCGCGAAGAGCTTAATTTTTTTCTGCGTTGATTGTGAAGAAAATCCGCGCTGCGCCTCACGGCTGTACTGCGATACAGCCGTGAAACCGTTGATCAGACATCCCTCCCGAGAGAAAAACCGGTACTGTTTGCTCCTGACAGACGAACCACCAACAGTGGGGATATCTTCACTGTTCAACATTTCTTTTTGAAACACATGCGCATGGTTGTCTTATGCTAGCTGTACCTGTTTCGCCCTTCTGCCGGTGTAGGCCTGCCCGAAATCCTTGTTTCTGGTTTCAATATCTTCGCCTAGAGATGAATCATTTCACCCCAACCCTGTCCCAGCTTCCCGATTATAGCATTCTAGTGGTGGCTCACTCAATGCCTCTCCTGCAACGTCCTACCTCTGTCGAATGTCTTAACGCTGGCGGACGGGTGCTGTACGCACCCGCAGGGGGGGTTGTTCGTGGCCTCGGAGCTGCTCTCAGGAGGCACGCTGTCCACGGCGATAGGGACCAAGGACGGTCCGGAGAGGTCCACCTGGTTGGTGCGCACCAGCGTCAAGTCTTGGTTTCCGATGAAGGAAGCCCTCCGACAAGCCGCTGGTGTGGCATCCGCCCTCGCCTACATGCACGACGAAGCGATACCCGTGAGTGTGATGGCGACATCGAATCGTCGGTGCTCATGTCCTTCGTGTGCGTGTGCGTGTGCGTTTGTGTTGTTTCTTTCCCTGTCTCGGTCATCCGTCGCCTCCGTTGCGCGCCTGATTTCCTGCAGTTGTGCCAACGTTGGAGCCAACCGTGAGACACGATACCGCTTTTATTAGAACGATGTGGTAAGGAAGACTACGCCTTCTTTACGTTAGAGATATGGATAGGACCATCCAGCTCTTGGATGCCACCTTCTTGATTCTCTTGTGTTGGCTTAACTGCCTTTTTGATCTTGCGGACACCTTCGACGATGACCTGCTGCTTCGCTGCGTTTACAGAGAGAACAGTACCAGACTTGCCTTTATGGCCACCTGAGATCACAACGACGTTATCGCCTTTTTTAACGTGAGTATTCTTCATGTTGATATGTTTTGCTATGAGTTAGTATTTTATAGCACCTCAGGAGCAAGGGATACGATCTTCATGAACTGCTTCTCGCGGAGTTCACGAGCAACTGGTCCGAAAATACGTGTGCCTTTAGGGTTATTGTCCTTATCGATAACAACGATAGCGTTGCCGTCGAAGCGGAGAATAGACCCGTCCTTGCGGCGGATAGGAGCAGCTGTTCTTACGACTACTGCTTTGATAACTGCGCCCTTTTTGATAGATGCAGTAGGGATAGCTTCACGTACGTGTGCAGTGATGATATCTCCCACATTAGCTACCTTGGAACGGGTTCCGAGGACACCGATCATTTTTGCTGAGCGAGCGCCTGTATTGTCAGCGATCGCTACGCTTGATTCCATTTGGATCATAATATTTTAAATGATTTAGGGTTAGATTAGTGAGTTAGGATCTCAGAGAGTACCCAGCACTTCTTTTTCGAGATAGGCTTGGTCTCAGTGATGCGAACTTTGTCGCCAACTGCTGCTTCTCCTTTTTCGTCGTGAGCGTAGAATTTCTTCGTCTTCTTAACGATTTTTTTGAAGCGTGGGTGTGGCACTCGGTTCACGTACTCAACAACGATGGTCTTATCCATGGCTGTAGAGATAACGTTACCTACTCGTGTTTTACGTAAATGTGTATTTTCACTCATTGTGTATAGTTCTTTCTTTGTAATTATTTAGCAGCGTCGTTCTTTAGCTGAGTAAAGCGTGTGTTTACCTGAGCGATTTCGCGGCGCACTGCTTGGATACGAGCGGTGTTCTCTAGCTGTCCAGTGGATGCTTGGAGACGGAGATTGAGACCTTCTTGCTTGAGGTCACGGAGTTTGTTAGTGAGTTCATCTGCTGAGAGCTCGCTAATTTCTGTGTATTTTGCCATAATAGGATTATTTCTATTGTTTGGTTATTTATATTTAGCTTACTTAGCGAGTTTGTTACGCACTACGAATCTGGTACGGAAGCCTAGCTTGTTAGATGCAAGACGGAGAGCTTCTTTAGCAGATGACTCAGGTACACCAGCGATCTCGAAGATCATGGTTCCTGGTCTGACTACTGCTACCCAGCGATCAACAGCACCCTTACCTTTACCCATACGAGTTTCTGGTGGACGTCCTGTTACTGACTTGTGTGGGAATACTCTGATCCAGACTTTTCCTTTACGCTTGAGAAAGCGGTTGATTGAGATACGGCAAGCTTCGATCTGGCGGTTACTCATCCATGAGCGACCGAGTGACTGGAGACCGAAATCTCCGAAACTTACGTCTGTTCCACGTTGCGCATTACCACCGCGATTACCTCGCTGTGTTTTGCGGAACTTGGTGCGTTTTGGCATTAAAGGCATATTCTTATTCTTTCTAAATGTTAGTGTTTAGTTACTGAAGTTTGATTAGCCTTGGCGCTCATTGCGTCCACCGCGCTCGTTACGTCCACCACCACGGCGACCACCACGGCCTCCACGATTGTTTCCGCCACCTGCACCTGGCTTCTCTTCTTTCTTATTGATCCATACTTTGACACCGATGATGCCGTAAGTGGTAGCTGCTTCTGCGAATCCGTAGTCAATAGGAACACGGAGAGTCTGTAGAGGTACTTTACCTTCACGATACCACTCTGCACGGGCGATGTCTGCACCACCGAGGCGGCCTGAACAACGAACGCGAACGCCGTCTGCTCCGAACTCCATAGTAGTCTGGATAGCACGCTTCATAGCGCGGCGGAAAGCGATACGACGCTCAAGCTGAACGGCGATGTTTTCTGCTACGAGCTGAGCGTCTAGCTCTGGCTTGCGGATCTCGAGGATGTCAATTTTCACTGAACATCCACCACAGATTTTGGAGATGTCACTAGTCATCTTTTCAATCTCAGATCCCTTACGTCCGATGACGAGTCCAGGGCGAGATGTGTGAAGAGTAACTCTTACGCTGTTCCATGCACGCTCGATAGTGACGCGTGATAGAGCTGCGAACTGAAGACGGCCCTTGATGTACTTACGGATCTTGAGGTCTTCGTGAAGTTTATCAGCATAGTCAGCACCTGTGGCATACCACTTTGAGCGCCAGTCTTTACTGAGTGCGAGGCGGAATCCAATTGGATTTACTTTTTGTCCCATAATATTTGATTGGTTTGTGTTTAAAGTATTGTGAGTAGCTTATGATGCGCTGAACTCTTTAGCTTGGTCGATCCAGTTGTCACGCTCGATACGGCCTTTGAATGAAAGAAGGTCATCGAATGTAGTGATGTTCTCCTGTGACCACTCGGCAATCTGTGCAAATGTGTAGATTCCGAATCCGTTAAGTTTTTCTTCAAGTGCTGGACCTACGCCGCTGATCTGCTTGAGGTCATCGACATTGTCAGGAGCTGACTCAAATACTCTACCACGATCACCAGATGCAGGAGCGGCTTCTGTAGCAGGAGCTGCGTCCTTTTTAGGAGCGGCTGCCTTCTTAGGAGCTGGCTTTTTAGGAGCTTTCGCAGGCTTAGCTGGGGCATCTGCTTCACCGAGGGTGATGTAGATGTGACTGGTACGCTTGAGGATAGAACCTGCTGAACCACGAGCACGTGGCTTAAAGCGCTTGAAGGTAGGACCTTCACCGACTGTGGCCTCTTTGACGATAAGATCGTCAGCATCGAGGTCATGATTGTTTTCTGCGTTTGCTACTGCACTCTTAAGTGTCTTGCCGATAAGTTCTGCTGACTTCTTTGGAGTGAAGTTCAGAGTGTCTAGGGCAGCTGACACAGGTAGTCCTTGGATAGCACGGGCTACGTCACGAGCTTTTTTAGCGCTGACGCGTGCGAATTTATAAGTTGATTTTACTTCCATCGTTCTAGGATGTTATTGTTTAATTTGTGTCTTGATTGATGCGATGTCGCCGGGGCGGACCGCGTTATTAGTGTCTACGAGTCGGGTAACTAAGGCTCCAGCTATTTCTGGTCTTACCTCAGCAATCCTTGCTTCTGCTATTTGGCTCTTACCGCGCAGGATTCGGAATGTCATTCCTATGCGCACCTCTTGCTTCTCCCCAGCATTCAGTATGAGAGTGCCAGATTGGCCATCTATACCGATGATTTTGGCATCAAAGAGAGTACCAATATCTATCTGTGGACGAGGCTTGTCGATGATTCCCAGTGTTACGTCTAGCTCTCTTAATTTAATTTCAAGAGTGAGACGTTTTTGGTCGTCAGCGACAAAGGCGTGCTTGAGGTATTCTCTAATCTCAGCGGTGAGAGTCGTGGCTGCTGTTTCCAGCTTAGCGATACGCTCCTCGAGCACGTTGCGGTTTGTCACTGCCTGGATGAGGCGCTCGTCATCTGACCCTAGTGGGTAGGTTCCAAGTGCTTCGAGTTCCAAGCGGATTTTGTTGAGCTTAACTTTAGCACTCTGAGTCTGTTGTCTGGACTCGATAAGTGCCTTGTTTATGCTTTCGTTCTTTCGCTTCAAGTTTCTTATTTCTACCTGTAGTTTCTGAACGTCGCGAGCATCGGCTCCCACTTCATTTTCTGAAAGCTGCTGCGCTTGCACCACGCTCACTACTGGTCCTAGGAGAAGAACTCCGAGGATAGTGGTGAAGATGGATTTAGCGCTAGTTTTCATAGTGAAGTGAGTGTGGATAGAATATTACTTCTTACCTACTGTTCCGTGTGCTTTGAAGATACGAGTTGGGGAGAATTCACCCAGCTTGTGTCCTACCATGTTCTCAGTTACGTATACAGCGGTAAATGATTTACCGTTGTGAACTGCGAAGTTTAGGCCTACGAAGTCTGGCGTGATCATTGATCTACGGCTCCATGTCTTGATAGGCTTTTTATGGCCTGACTGAGCTGCTGCTACGTCGATTTTGTCGAGAAGCTTTTGGTCAACGAAAGGTCCCTTTTTAAGTGATCTTGGCATATGATTAGTTTCAGTTAGTGGTTATAGATTAGCTATTCTTTGTCTTACGACGCTGAACGATGACTTTGTCTGATGCTTTACGCTTCTGACGTGTCTTCTGACCTTTTACATGGCCCCAAGGTGACTTGAGGTGCTGACGGCCACCACCGGACTTGGACTTACCCTCACCACCACCGTTCGGGTGATCGACTGGGTTCATACACATTCCGCGAACAGTTGGGCGGATGCCCATCCAACGTGAACGACCTGCTTTAGCAGATACTACGTTCATGTGGTCACCATTTCCTACCTTACCGATAGTACAGAGGCAACGCTCGTTGAATTTACGAATTTCTCCAGATGGCATCTTAACAAGTGCTATTCCTTCCTCACGGTTAGAAAGTACTGCTTGCTGACCTGCTGAGCGGGCAATTTTGCCGCCTGAGCCAGGTGTTAGCTCGATGTTATGGATAGCTGTACCGAGTGGCACATTACTGAGTGGTGTTGCATTACCTGGTTTAGGTGCACAATCTGAAGATGATACTACTTTAGCACCTACCTCTAGTCCCTGAGGAGCTAGGATGTATGACTTCACTCCGTCTGTGTACTCTATGAGTGCAATACGGCAAGTTCTGTTAGGATCATACTCGATGCCTAGTACTACAGCTTCAATGTCGAATTTACGACGCTTGAAGTCTACAAGTCTGTATTTCTTCTTATGACCACCACCGATGTGACGGCAAGTGATGCGACCTTGGTTGTTTCGTCCACCTGATCTTTTCTTAACACGAAGGAGGGACTTTTCAGGAGTACTCTTAGTGATCTCCTCAAATGTGTTCCACACCTTGTATCTGTTAGATGGTGTTACTGGTTTGAATGTTTTCATTTTCGCTATTCGTTTCGATTTTTAATGTTTCGTTTTGCAGCGTTGAGTATTAGACGAGGTCTAGTGACTCACCTTCTTTAAGGCGTACGATGGCTTTTTTCCAGCTAGCAGTACGGCCAGCATCTGCTCTACGTTGGCGCTTCTTCTTGCCTGCGTAGTTGCATGTGCGTACAGCCTCTACTTTTACGCCGAAGAGTTGCTCAGCAGCGCGTTTGATTTCGAGTTTGTTTGCCTCTTTTGCCACTTTAAGAACGATTTCATTGTTCTGCTCCTGAAGGAGAGTTGCTTTTTCGCTGAGGCGAACTGTGTCGATGACTTGGTATATATCTTTCATCTGATTGGTTCTAGTTGTGGATTAAGATGCAGTTCTGCTTGAGAGAGTCTCAAATGAGTCTTCTGTGATGATTACTGTGTTAGCATGAAGGATCTGCTCGATGTTTGCTTCAGCAGCAGTGATAAGCTGTACTTTCTGAACGTTACGTCCAGCAAGGTAAGTCTTCTCGTCGAATGACTTAGCTATGATGAGTACTTTCTTAGCATCTGTGAGAGCATTTACTGCAGAAACAAATGACTTAGTCTTTGCATCAGCTACAGAGAATGAAGCAACAGAAGCTACTTCACCAGCAGCGATCTTCTCGCCGAGTGCTTTCTGAAGAGCCAGTCTACGTGTAGACTTAGTTACCTTCTTATTGTATGAACGTGGGCGTGGACCAAATACTACACCACCACCTACGAAGATAGGTGCTGAGCGAGCTCCGTGACGTGCGCCACCAGTTCCCTTTTGCTTATAGATCTTCTTACCAGATCCGCGGACTTCTCCACGTGTCTTAGTACATGCAGATCCTGTTCTGCGGTTAGCGCGGTATGCTACGATGAGATCGTGCACGGCTTGATTCCCCTTCGTTGTGCCTGAGGTAACAGTGATGTTAGCTGAAGCAGCGTCTTGGAGTGAAAGTTGTTTTACTGACATTACAGTGGTTCTTTCTATAGTTAATGATGATTAAGCCTTAGCTGCCTTGATAGCAGGGCGGACGGTAACGTAACCACCGTTTGGTCCAGGAACAGCTCCTGAAACGAGGATTATATTGTCTTCAGGGCGAACCTGAACGATCTTAAGATTCTGAACAGTACGGTTATATTGACCGTGACGACCTGGCATTTTCTTGTTTTTCCAGATACGCCCTGGCCATGTACCAGCACCTACACCACCTGGGCGTCTGTGCATCATGTGACCGTGTGAGTCTGGCTGACCCGCGAAGTTATAACGCTTAACAACACCTTGAAAACCTTTACCCTTGGTAGTGCCGATTACGTCAACGGTCTGGCCGTCAGCGAAGACATTTGCACCTGGGTGAGCTTCTTCTGTGTTAGGAAGATCTGCGTCCGCTGTGAAGCGAAACTCTTTGATAAGCTTCTTAGCAGTTCCACCGTTCTTCTTGATGTGACCAAGCTTAGCCTTATTGAGGCGTTGCTCTTTCTGATCGTCGTAACCGATCTGCACTGCGGTATATCCGTCAGTCTCAGTGGTTTTTACCTGGAGATATTCGTTTCCTGATACGTCGATAACGTTTACAGGGATCATAACACCTGCATCCTTATCGAATACACGAGTCATTCCTATCTTTTTTCCTAAAAGTCCTAGTGACATAATATGGTATTAGTTGAGGTTCGGGTTTCAGATTTTGATTTGAATATCAACACCTGCTGGCAGATTAAGCTTCTTGAGCTCGTCTACTGTGCGTGCTGTTGGGTCTATAATATCAAGCACTCTCTTGTGAGTTCTGATTTCAAATTGATCCGCTGCTTTCTTGTTCTGGTTAACTGAGGCGTTCACTGAGAACTTCTCAACTCTAGTAGGCAGAGGAATCGGTCCAGCTACCTTAGCACCAGTGCGCTTGGCAGTCTCTACGATTTCGAGCGCTGAACGATCGATTGCTCGATGGTCGTATGCACGAAGTCGGATTCTTATCTTTTGGTTTTGCATATTTGTCTGTGTTGTATGTTGTTATTAAAATTCTAGCCACACGTTCAGCCATCAGTTCTTATAAACAAAAGAGCGAATAACGCAGCCAACTAAGACGTAAGTCATTCAAAATTCGTATATAACGTATGCGTAAAGAGCACTTATACGGTCACCAAGACGAGCGAGAATCTTCTCGCATAGCCATGTTTTCCGGAGCTGCACCCGATAGTTTTACCTGATTTAGCGCTTCATTTCTTATCTGAGGCACGATGTGGGGGCGCGAACTTACCTAGAAATTACAATCTGACAAGCCCTATTTTATTATTTTTTTAACAGGGGCACTTCTTTAGGAAGATTTCGGCAAAGTCCTGCAGCTGAGTGACCTTCTTGCTGTCCTCATTCGCCCAAAAGAAGGTTTACTTGAAGTCGCGTTTATTCAGCGGATTATTCGCGTAATACTTCGTATCCCCCCGTTATTAATGACAAAGAGCTGAGTAAAAATATCTCTGAATGAGGCATTGTAAAGGTGTGTGATTAATGTTAGAGATATTTTCGTTGAGCGTAAATTTAATACTTTAAACATACTCAAACTATGTCGAATAATAACCAGATAGAATTTGTAGCTCCGTCAGTAGAGGAGCTAAATGAGCTAATACCTAACTATGAATTTGTAGACTTCATTGCTAAAGGCGGCATGGGGGCTGTCTATCTTGCTAGGCAGACGTCTTTGGATCGTTTAGTGGCGATTAAGATTTTGTCACCGGTGCTTTGTGAAGATGCAGATTTCAAAGACTCATTCGAGACTGAAGCTAAGTTGATGGCAAAATTGAATCATGCCAACATGATAGGCATTTATGATTTTGGCGAGATTAATGGGATGCTCTACATTGTGATGGAGCATGTGAAAGGAGAGTCATTATTTGCTGCTGCTGGTGGAAATATGATTGAGCAGGAGACTGCAGTGAATATCACTGTTGGTATTTGTGAGGGCTTACAGCACGCGCATGATGCGGGAATGTTGCACCGTGATGTGAAGCCAGCCAACATCATACTTAATAAAAGATTTGTTCCTAAAATTGGAGATTTCGGATTAGCGAGACCGAGTGAGATGACGGAGACAGGAGTTATTTTTGGGACTCCTCATTACGCAGCACCTGAGGTGTTAGAAGCACCAGATAAAGTGGATCACCGCACGGATATTTTCGCAGTGGGCGTTATGCTTTACGAGTTACTTACCGGTAAGTTACCGAGTGATCCTTATGTATCTGTTACTGAGTTTGCTAATAGTGATAAGAGGTTTGATTTTATAATCAAGCGGGCAATCAATGAGAATATCGATATGAGGCATGAGTCAGCGAGCGAGTTAGCGCAAGCTCTCAAGGATGTGATTGCTAACCCAAAGTCGCAGCGTAAATTATTAGTAGGAGCTAGTTCGGCTATGTCAGTAGCTCCATCATCAAGTAAAGTAGGCGGATCATCACTTTATAACGGGCCAAGTTCCGTGTCACCGGAGAGCGCCTTGATTGCGAGGAGGCAGGCAGCGGACCCAGTAAAAAATGCGTCTAATGCTAGTGCGAATTTTTTAGCGAGTTTAACAGCAGTTGCGGTTTTGGGTGTTGCCGCATTTTTCTTTTACAAGAAGCAGTCGGCAGAGGATGCGATCATTGCTGAACAGCAGGCTGAACAGCTTAGGATAAAGGAGGCTAAAAAAGCAGCGCTGATAAAGGAGAAAGCCAAGAAGGAGAGAAAGGCTAGATTAGCGATGAAGAAATCTAAAGAGGAAGCAGAAGCTGCAAAGTTAGCTGCTGAAGCTGAGGCTGCCGAAAAAGTAGTGGTTCTCACTCCGCTGCAGAAGCTAGAAGGGCTCAAAGAGCGGCTTGTAGGCGGCCATCGACCAATAGCTGAGATGCCTGAATCAATGTTTAAGTTAAGTGAGGGTGCACGCATTCTTATGTACATCGAGACACCGATGACGTGGCATGAGGCAGATGCATGGACCCAGGAGTACGGTGGCTATATCGCTGTGACGTCTTCCGAGACAGATATGCCTGCATTAGCTGAGAAGTTACCCACAGGTGTGAATTCAGCATGGCTAGGAGGAGATAATACGATAGGTGACTGGACATGGTTAGACGGCTCACCATGGGCGGATTCTATAACCCTAAGTTCATCAGACCAGCCTGAATATGCTGTTCTATCTGAGTATGGAAAAATAAAAGCCAGTCTTTCCAGTGAGAAGTATCCATTCTTCATCGAGTGGCGTGTTGACGGAAGTAATCCAGCTGACCTGCAATCTCGTCTCACTAGAACAGGTGAAGTCTTAGGGGCGAAGAGTGATGATGCTCAGTACTACGTGGTGAAGAGTCTTGTGTCTCGTCAGAAGGCTGTGAAGATGGCTGCTTCTGCTGGTGGACGCCTAGTCGCTATTGCAGGAGATACGGAAAGCAAAGCGCTTATTGCTTATCTTAAGAACAATGCAAAATCAGGTGAGAAGTACTGGACGGCAGCTACTAAGGTAGATCAATTATGGAGTTGGGAAACAGGGGAACCATGGGGCAAATTAGAATGGCTTGATTCCGGTAAGGGAGAAGGAGATTTTGCAGTGATTGGATCTGTTAGAAAGCTTGTGCTTGAACCCGTTTCTGCTGGTGAGGAGAAGTATGGTTTCATCATCGAATGGGGTAAAGATGCTGATGGGGCTGTGGAGGCAGCAAATACTTTTAAGTTAAGTGACCTTGATAAACTTAAGGTTAAAGCGAGGGAGGTTATAGAAAGAGATAAGAAGGCCAGGGAGGATAGCTACGCATCTATTGTGCGTAACCTAGCGGCGGATCTCCGCTCTCTTAAGCGTCGTCTTGAAGTCAACTCAAAAACGCAGCCTGAGACTGAGGGGATTGACGAGGTTCTCACTCAGGTGGATGGTGAAAAGCGAGTTCCAAGTGATCTTCCCGAGAATATGGCTTCAGCAAAAGCCAATGATTGTATAGCTTATGCTAAGAAAGCTCAAAAACGTCTGGATAGTGAGGATTTTCCTGGGGTGACCAAGATTAGAGAGGCATTTGTAAGGCAGCTTAAGATTGCACATAAGCAAATGGAAGAATCCGGTCAAGTAAGCATGCAGGCTTTCCTCGAGGCTGAGATTGGTAAGGTCAGTAATGATGCTGATTTCACAAGCTACGTTGAGTAATGCTAGAAGCGGTAGGCTTATCCTTAGCTATATTTACGAGGTGCTAGGTGAAGTTCCTGTGCTTCTCAAATGCGAGAAGAGGGTCTACTGGTGAGGGCTGGTCGCAAGTACGGGCAATCAGCTTATCCCAGACCTCTGATCCGCTGAGGATGTCTACTTCAATACGTAGGAAGTAGACTTCCACATCTAGCTCCTTAGGCTTAGGAAATCTAACAGCGTCTTTCTCAGTAGTGACGATGAAATCAGTATCTCGCCGCATGCAGCGGTTCATGAAGCGGTCAATGTCATCTTGGGTAAATGAATGGTGATCTGAGAAAGTGCGGTGGAATAGTACATTAGCGCCCAGATCAGTAAGTTTCCCTTCGAAGCTCTCAGGCACGGCAATTCCACTGATAGCGGCAATGTATTTATCTTTGAGAAAGGTCAATGGTTTGATCTCACCTGTGAAAACGTTTTCAAGATGTACTGGTCCGTGTGTGCACTCGATGATCTCAGCCACTTTGTTGTATCTGCGGATCTTCTTAATAAGCTTTTCGTTGTGAGCTTGTCTGCATTTCGTGATGAAGATGTAGTCTGCGCGGCAGAGGTTTCTGGGTGGTTCCCTCAGTGTCCCGCGTGGTATCATAGCCCCTGTGCCGAACGGGCTGTTAGAGTCCACTAAGACAATGTCGATGCTGTGTGCTATTTTTAGAAACTGCATGCCGTCATCGAGCAATAATATGTCGGAACCCAGTTCCGAGATGGCGAACCTCCCAGCCTTCACGCGGTCCTTATCTACGACTACTGCGACCTTATCGAGGTTCTTGGCTAGCATGTATGGCTCATCACCTGCATAGCGTACATCGAGCTCTAAGCCTTGACCTGAGCTCACTACTTTTGGCATATCTACGGCATTAATGAGTCCGCAGCCTTCTTTAGTCTGCCACTCTTGCGCTTGTTCGAGGTCTTTGCTTTTGTATCCGCGGCTTAGGATGGAGACTTTTCTGCCTCGGTCTCTCAGTGTGCGGGCGAAGAGTTCTACGACTGGGGTCTTACCTGTGCCTCCCATTGTAATGTTGCCGATGCTGATAACCATGGTGCCGAGGTGAGCTTGCTTTTTCCAGCCTCGTTTAAATAAGTTTAGCCGGAGGGAGACTAAGCCACGGAATAACCATGAAGCTCCGCGTAAGAAGACTCTCATCAGGCTAGCGCGTAATCCCTTGGCTCTGCCAAAAATCACTTCTTCTCCCCATTGCTCAAATTCTTTTAGTCTTTCGCTCATTTGCTAGAAATATCTGTAGGCTATTTTCACCTTATTGCCAGATTATATATGAGCATTATACAGCGATTAGGTCTAAAGGCTGAAATAATTATAATAAATAACGTTAAAATTATGTTTAACTATCTTATTTTTAGATGATTGAAATTTAACTCAAGTGAGTCTTTATCGAGGAGCTAGTTGAGTTCAGTGTTTAAACCTATGTCTAGAGGAGCTATTTACCACAGCTGAATCCTTTTGTAATTTAGAAAAAGCCAGGCAGTCTATCATGATTCATTTATAGTCAGCGCTATAAAATTTTACTCTATTTATTTACTTCTTAATTTAGAAAAGCTGTACTAATGAGCGTTTAGGTTAAAGCGTAACAGTTTCTATATTACCGAATTAAGGTTTTTAATTACTTCATTTTATTAATTTTTTAAAATATTAAGTTTTTTTTAAAATAATCTTGACGAGATAGTAAACATATCCTAAAAATCTAACTTATCTGATAATACTGATAATAATTTCAGTTGAATAAACCGAATTAAATAACGCCTAACTGCAAAGCTTATGAAAACTTATAAAAAGAAATTAATCTATATCTTGGTGTTCCTGATGACTTCCGCCATAACGTATGGTGGTAAATTCAGCACTGTAGTACTTGATGCAGGTCATGGCGGTCATGACAAGGGCGGAAGCTACGGTAAAGTCTATGAGAAACATCTCGCATTAGATACTACTCTAAGAGTGGACTACATGCTCAGGAAGATGGGCTATAAGACACACCTCACCCGTCAGAGTGACGTTTTCATTTCACTTACCAAACGTGCTGAAATTGCTAATCGTTTTAAGAACTCGATCTTCATTTCTGTTCACTACAACTACACGTATAAGAAATCTATTAATGGTCTAGAGACCTTTTACTACTCAGGTAGATCTAAGCCATTAGCTACCTATGTTCAGGCAGGGATGCTGAAGAAATACCGCGCGAATAACCGTGGTGTGAAGTACGCTAGATACGCTGTTCTTAGGCGCTCGAATAATCCGGCATGCTTAGTAGAGTGTGGATTTGTGAGTAATTACTCTGAGCGTAAGCGGTGTATGCAGGGATGGTATAGGCAGAAGATGGCAGAAGGTATCGTGTCTGGCATCGTGAAGTACCAAGATGCACGTAGAAGAGGATACGTGAACTAGAGTAAACAAATTTAACTAGCTATAGAGAAATAAGAAGCCAGCAGAGTGATATCTGCTGGCTTTTTTAGTGATAGAGATGGGTTAATTAACTACTGTTTTCCACGTAGCTCCTTTAGAGTCTGTTTTACTAGTGATGCAGGTAGTGCTAGTGACCTGAATCTATTGTTTCTGGCAATGTTAATGCCGTAGGCTTTACCATCAGTGCCTATGAGTGGACCACCGCACTGCTTAGGTGAGGTGTTACTGTCGTGATAGATACAGAGAGGGAAATCATCACGCCGTTTACTAAGATCTCCTCCTTTTTTAGATAAGTTATGGAGAAAGGAATCTGTGAGTAAGTTGTTCGTTGCGGGTTGAGCTATCGCATTTTTCAAGATGGGGTAGATAAAGACAGTCTTGTCACCACGCATTAGAGATAGCTTGATTTTATCGCCTGAGCGAAATGTTGAGATGATCTTGCTCAGGTCTTGTGCGTTTTCAACTGTGGAGTCATTGGCAGCGATGATCATATCACCCTCAAGCGCTCCAGCTATAGCTGCAGGGCTCTGAGGGTCGACATTCATTACCAGAGGCTCGTCATGATCTACATCAAGACGTAAACCTAAATAAGAACCAGAGGTAGCGCTAAGAATGCGTTCATCTACTGGTTTTTTGCTGATATGAAGTGGGCGGCTGACTATTCCATGAGCGAGGAGTTGACCGTCATGACCTGGACATGCAGTTAAGGTTCCTGAGGTAGGCACTGTATCACTCCATTCTATGGCGGTAAGATCGCTTACTTTTACTGTTGTCTTTATGAGAGCCAAGTCGGTGGATTCATCTCTAGAGGCTAACTCTGCAGCTTCAGTTTTAGCATCGTAGCGGATACTATATTTATACTCTCCCACAGAAGAAGCGGAGTCTAATAGACTCGCTTTAGTGAGTATTTCTCCTGTTTCAGATACAACTACACCGAGTCCAACGAGCTTATCGTTACGGAGGATCTCTACTACTGATGGTTTAGAAGCTAGGCAACATTCCTCGAATAGAGGGTCTTGGAAGCACTCTTTTTCTATCTCGATAGATTTAGCCATTAGCATCATATTGTCAACGACATCAACTGCTCTATTTAATGTAGTACGGGGATATCGTGTCACTGGTGTGATTTCTAATTGTAATTTCACACCTTCACGCAGGACTTCAATCGTGCTTTGTTTTTCAGTACTGAGAGACTTTATCGCAGTGATCAAGTTAGTCAGTTTTTGATATTTTTTGCCATTGAGTGAATGAATTATATCTCCTGCTTTAAGACCAGCTAGATCAGCAGGACCTTTTGCTGAGATCTCGGAAATTTTTGCTTCACTGGCATCGAGTCTGAAGTGGATACCAAGAAGGCTTTCTTTTGTTAGAGAATCTTCTTCATCTTGGAGTTCTCCCCATTGATGAATGATATCCTGAATTTCATGAGGGTAGAGATAATCTGGTCTTTCTAGATAGGCCGTAGCGAAAGAGTTTCCTTTTAGGGCTTGTTGCCTCAGTATTTCACGAGCTTGTTGCCTTTGGCTACCGATCGGGTCTCTATAGTCATTTATGACCGGATTCTCAGCGTTTGGATTTATATGTTCACTGGCTAGTAATTGATCCCATTCTTTAATGAAAATATCCAGAGACACATGGAAGTTGTTATTCCACGGGTAGCTGATCGCGGAGTTAATGCCAATGACTTCACCATTCATATTAAATAATGGACCACCTGAATCACCAGAGATGATTTTACAGCTGGTAACTATTCTTGCCGTTTTTAGCATGATGATTTTGCCCAAGCGGATAGGGGCTGGTCGACCTAATTGAGGCCCTCCAGGGTGACCTATAGCTAGTACCCAATCGTTTATTTCGTAATCTACTTCTTTAGCAACAGGGCAGAATGGGAAGGGGCCAGGAGCATCTATTTGAGCCATTCCTGAGTCCGTGGATGATACTCCAAGTGCAGTTGCGGAGCGTACTGAGCCGTCTGCTAAGATCACATTGAGCTGTTCTCCTGGCTTTGCTATGACATGGCCCGCAGTCATAATGAGACCGCTCTCCGAGATGATAACTCCACTTCCACTTCCAGGTGATCCTACTCGCTGTATAGCTACAGTGGAGGCTACGAGATTTTCTTTTAGAAGCTCTACTCTATCTTGTAGGTTAATCATACTTTCTATAGGCGTATTCGCTAATGATGTAGAGGCAGAAAGAGCTAATACAAAGTTGAGTATGAGGAGGCTGATACAGATTTTTTTCATATGAATAAAAAAGCTTGGGGTTTAAAATTTTAGAGATTTAGAAAGCATACGTGTTACCGCGTCACGGATGACCTCTACTGGAAGAGCATAAGTAAGACCTCTACTGTGACGGGCGATGTTCATACCCAAGGCTTCGCCTTTTAAGTTGTGTATAGGTCCTCCACACTGCCAATACTCTACGGGGGAGTCATGAATGATAATCTTCTTAAAACCATAAGCGCGGGCACTTGGGGAAAGAACATATGAGTATGTGGAGTTTGCTTGGCTGGTATTCGGGAAACTTTCGGTAAGAGATACTTCTACATGAATTATGGTGTCTTCTCGCTTGAGAGTCAGTTTAACTTTATCTCCTGACTTATGCGTTGCTAAGATCTTAGTCAGTGCTCTTCTATCAGCCACTTCTTTACCGTCAATGTGGGTGATCGTATCCAGCCTCTGAGCCTCTGTTTTTTCAATCGGACTATTAGGAAGTATAGCTGCTATCGTGCATGCATTAGAACTATGTTCAATTACTACTCCTATACCTGTATAGTCTTCAGGGCTGTCGATAGACCGGTGATTACGCGGGACCGAAGCTAGGTGACTGATGCTTCCCATGCTGGCAGCATCAAGGTTATTAGTGGTATCTGGCACTCCTGAGTATAGCCATGTTCCTGAGCTTAGAGGCCTGTCACTCCATTCAATAGGAACTAGATCTGTAGCGTCTATTTTAAGAATCGCTAGATCAGTTTCTTCATCAGTTGCTAATAGTGTAGCAGGATAATATTTGCCGTTTACTGTACAAGTAAGGTCAGAGCCAAGTTCACTTGCCTTACTGAGGATCATCCCGTCTTTACTGATTACAGTTCCAAAGATTAGAGGCTTAGTGTCTTCAAAAATTGCTACTAGCGATGAGTTAGTAAATTCTATGTTAAGGTAATCAGCTAGATCTTTACGGTAAGTTTCACCTTTTCTCGAAGTAGGTAGAACGGCTATGTCTGCATCTACTGGCTGATAGGCGTCGGCTGTATCAGTCTGATCAACTAGTTCTTTGAATATATCCCATTCCTTATAGATTTTAGTTACAGGAATGCAGCTGGATACGATTTTACCTTTTATACTACGACCAATGATGGCTACTAAATTACCGTTGAGGTCAAAAAGTGGAGCACCTCGGCTCGTTGTGGCAGCATCAATGGTGAAGAGTGATGAGCTCTTAGCTCCTTCACGTAGGATACGGGCAAAGCTTAATCTAGCGACCTCATCTTCGATGGGTGAGGGACTCCATGAAGCATAAAGGTGCCATGAACCCATTGGCAATTTAGTTTCCTCTACAGCTGTAAATGATGCGGGGACGAGATCACTATTTTCAGGGAGTTCTACTTTGAGTAGTAACACGCCCTTGTTAGGCTCGTATACGGTTTTAGCTGAGATGCGCTTACCATTATCTAATACGATGAAGTATGGCAGATTGTCCTCTGACGGGTTAAATATTTCAGCAGTCAAGACGTAGCCGTCCTTGCTAATTAATGTGCCAGTATTGAATGCGCTGCTACCATCTCGACAAACTTTGCAGAGGCTAGAGCGTAAATTGGCTTCTATTTTTAATGCCTCATCTTCCATCTCAGTGATCGCGTGGAAATCTGGTTTGCTCGGGCTGCTCTCTTCTCCCATGACGAGAGGAGTCATTAGCGTAATGCATAGAGCAGATAGACAAGAAGCTATTTGAGTGTAACGAGGTGTGGAATGGTGGGATTTAAGATTCATAATAAATGGGAAAAATGATTACCAAATCGGGGTGATTTTATCGAGCGGGAGCCAGAACTTGGTGTCTGCTGATTCTACTAAGATATGCGTATTGTTTTCGGAAAATTTAGTTGCAGTAACAATAGTACCTGATGCTAATGGGAGACGTTTTAAGTCACGGAAGCCAGGAGTTTTTTCACGTAAGAGTTCAGTAGTGGTGACCATATATTGGTTGGCTTGGTAGCTCGTATTAAGTTTCCAAAATGCAGTGCCAATGAGTAGAGGGACACATAGAAATAGACACAGGTAGAACGGCCAAGTTGGTAAGCCTTTCATGATGCGGCTGAGTGAAAAGTATATCCATGCTAGTAACCAGATTATGGCAGCTAGAGTTAAGTACTGATCTGGACGCATGTTGAAGACATGAGAACCAGGGAGCCTGTTTTCACCTAGTTTCTCAACGAGGATATTTAGGTTCTCCTTTGCCTTTTTATGAAATGGATCTAACAATAGTGTCGTGTGATAAGTTGCTCTAGCCTTGTGTGGTTGGCCATTTTTAGCTAACGCATTGGCTAGGTTATATTGTAGATTTACGTGGTTAGGCTGTTCTTCAATCAGCTTTTCGTACTCGACGATAGCTTGCGAGAATTGCTTGGCTCTATATAGCTCATTCGCCTCATCCAGGTTAGCTGCTCTCACTTGTGGTAAGATAAGAAATAGTGAGGATATTGTGATGCTAATCTTTTTCAAGAGTGCCGATACCCGTTGTGGATCTGGTATTGATTGTTTTCCAGTATAGCTGGCATTCACATATTCGGAGAGTATGCCCGAGAGTTCCTTTTCTTCTTGAGAACCTTCCAGAGCTGTAGATATTTCTTTTACCGAGCTGCCGCTAGGGAGCTTCAAGTATGTGCGTAACAATGGGAGGCTTCCTGCTTCCAGATCTACCTTGGCTTGATGAGCATCATTCCAGGAAGCTCTATCTAAATTCTTACAATGTACTTTAAACTTTTTACGAAGAGTATTTTTCTCAGACTTTCGTTTCTTAAGTAACTCACTGATGAAGCGGAAAATAAACGGAAGTAATGGAGCAATCCCGATCACGAGAAAAACCATGAGCGATAGATTATTCAACACAGGACGGGCGATTACCTTACCAGCATTCTCTTCCTGATCGTGGAAGGTATCGGTTAGTCCTGTTTCTAGTAGTGCTTCATCGGCTCCTTCGACAGTTAGAGCAGGTTGCACGTTATGTATTTTCCAGTCATTAAGAGCGGGATCAAATGAGGTTAAGTTTAGCTCTGGGTATGACTGACTCTCTCCTGTGGGTAATAGTTTTTGAATAATGGTGCCTCGCCAGTAATCGACACTAGACTCACTATCTTTTTTGACCTCGTAGCCCATAGATTTAAACCCAGGAACTGCTAGAGGTAGTTCCGCGAGAAGGTAGGGGTCACCCGTGCCTTCCATCTGCAGCTTAAGCGTAAAGGGCTCGCCTTTAACGATAGGTTTTTCGAGTGGGTCTGCTTTAAAGATCCAATTACCGACAAGATTAGTATGAGTGAGGTTATCATCTTCTGGGAGAGGAGGTAATTTACTGATGGGTATATTAACATGATTTAAAAATGTACGTTCACCGCCTCCATAACTCACAGAGTATTCTATGATGCCTTTCAGCTCTTTTTGTGTGCCTACTGAAAAACGAAGTTTATAGCGTCTAACTGAGTATTCTTCTCCCTTATAAGTGGTGTCTATTTGTTCGTAATTCTTAGAGCCAAAACTAAAGAAAGAACTTCTTACGATACGGCTCATATTTACAGAAGGAGAGCCTATTTTTAACCAACGAGCTGAGGGAATATCTAGCTTAGGCTCGATTATTGTGATATCTTGCTCGTTCTTCTTTACATAGACCAAGAGGTCGAGATCAAAGATTTGGCCGCTACGTGCAACTTTGGGGAGGCCTACTTTTCCATTCCATAGTTCGCGAATGAAAACTGAGTCCGCAGGAAGAAGGTTTTCACTCACAGTGAATGGATCAATCGGTAGCAGCAGGTCTTTACTTCCGATCTTAACTGGGATGTTAGGGAGTATCAAGGTGCCTTTATGATGAGGGACAAAGAGGATATATGTTCTTTGTTCACCATCTTTTGTAATATGCTGCTCCTTAAGCCAAGTGATATTAGGGTGATCAGGTAAATCCTTTATTACGATATTTTCTTTACTAGAAATACGGATAGCACATTTCTGATCTACAATCAGCCCAATAGTACGGTATTTAAGAGTGTAGTCGACTTCTGCACCAGCATTAGAAATCGCACCCAAATGAAATAAGATGCATAGCGCTACTAAGCAGCTTACACTGAATATTCTAGATAAGAGATTAGAATCATTAGATGGATTATAGTAAGATTTCATGAATATTTAGTTCCTTAGAGGGATGATTACAGCCTCATTTTTAACGATCCTGAGAACCATAAGGCTTTTTAGCGCCTTTCTTAAGTTTTTCTATTGCGTGGTCTCGTAACGTTCCGTTTTGTTCATCAGCCTTTTTCAGCGCAGAATCAGCTTCGGATTGGCTAAAGTCTCTCGTGTCATCATCAAGTTCTTCAGAATCATCTGAAGACTCTTCTTCATTAGCACTGCTATCATCTTTTTCTTCTTCACTATCTTCATCTTCCTCTGCTTGACTACCTTCATCTTCCTCTGCTTGACTACCTTCTGGATTCTGCTGTGCTCCAGATCTAGAGCCTCCTTTTCTTTTCTTCTTCCCATTTGAATTTACTTGAAAAGGTGGGATTAGATAATCTAAGGTTTCTTGTAAAATGGCTTCAGAGCTTACTAGGCTTCGCTCTTTATGAGGCACTGGAGATTTAGCGATGCTTTCACCAGCCTTAATAAGGTCTTCGAGTTTATGATAATTTAGTTTCTTTGCAGATGTGATGAGTTTGTTGATCAACGTTGCGGCATCATTGATTTTGCGATCATTCACTTCTCTGGAAGTCGTTACAAAGTTCTGCTGTTCTTTAAGCATCCATTTTTCTGTATTCAGAGCATCGAAGGTCTCCTGTATGGTATCCGAATATATCTTGAATAGCTCTATAAGTTGCTTGAGCTTTTCCATGTCAGACATGATGAGCGCGATATTTCGCGTGAGGTTTTCATTATTTGTCTCATAAGAAAGTGCTATTGTATAATGATCATATCCTGCTTCTAGATATGCCAGAGCCTCATAGCATTGCTTCGTTCTTTTTTTGAAATTGAAGTTGTTCTCGTCGCTAATGATCACGCTGAATAAACTCATACCGCGTAAATGATGAAGTACGCCGAGTTTATGAATAGGTGGGATCATAATCTCGGGATGGTCTTCATCAGCTAAACCTGCTGCTTGTTCTAGTAAATCTATGACGATACGGAACTGATCTTTAGACGTAAGCACTAGCTCAGGATTTGTAGCTTCTAGTTTCAGCGCTTGGTCGAAATTTTTAATAGCTCTCTCTAGATTACTTAATGAATCTTCCATACTCAGATCCACGATGGAACTGGAGCTATACTCATCGCCTTTGTTACCCTTTAGCAGTTCTTGTGCACGCTCTACCCATGAAGCGGGTCCTCTGCTGTCATGCTTGAGACGACCTATCACAGTATCTGAATGGGGCTTTATAAATATGATAGCTGGGTAAGCACTCACTTCATATTTTTTAGCGAGAGCTCTGTTTTGTTCGCGTAGTTTTGGATCGATCGCTTTTCTAGGTAAGTCGGCATGGAGTAGCACTACCTTCTGCTTCACCCAGTTTTGAAAAACTTCGTGCGGATAGATTTCTCTCTGGAATGCGATACTAGACTTAGACCAGTCACTGCCGGTAAAGAGAATGACTAGCGGCTTATCTTGTTCATCAGCAAGTACTTTTGCTTCATCATAGTCAATGAGTGTCTGATGACTCTTCTCTTCTGGATCAGAGCTAGTAGCGTCTAGTTGAGCATGAGCTTTATTAATAAATAACGAGAAGAATATGAACAGGACCGCTACGCCTGGGCAGAGTTTATGCCATTGTGAGGTCCGGACTGAGAGCAACATTCTGATAAGTAGCATAAGAATAGTAATGGTTAGTGGGTACTGGTAGATGTCGATAGGACGACTAAATACTTCGTTAAATATATTTTCCCCATCTACTGATATGGAGTCAATAGCCTCGTGTACTCTATCACTAGAGCTCTCTAGCTGAGACTGCTCAGAAATAGCGATGTGCAGGCCATTCGTGGCATCGGATAGTTCTGCTAGGATGCTTGGGTCAGCTTGGCTCGTTATTCTCGCGCCAGCTTTACCTATCACATCCGCAGGGATCACACCGACCTGACTTGGGTTTCCTATAGCGATGGTATTTAACGGGACCTCAGCCTCTGTAAAGAAGCTAGCGGCTTTCCTAGGGTCACCTGTTACGTCGTCTCCATCAGAAAGGAGCATCACAGATGAACCTAGTTCTAAGTGTTTTCCTAGGAACTTACGAGCCTGGTCAAGAGCGCCTTCAAGGTCAGTTCCTCCTATGGGTAAAATACCAGCTTCCTGAAAATCAATCATCTTATTTAAGATACTACGGTCACGAGTCAAAGGGCATTCAGGTAAGGCGATTCCAGAGAAAGTCACTAAAGCGATTCGGTCATATGGGCGGTTAGCTATAAATTGCTTTAACCAGACTTTAGCCATATCCATTCTAGATACACCATTGATATCAACTACTCCCATACTTTTAGAAACGTCTAAGAGGATGACTATATTTTTAGCCGGCAGTTGGTACTCAGTTATTTCCCTTCCGCTCGATGGTCTAAGCAGAGCAAAGGCGAGGGTGATAAGAGCAATAACTAAACAGATAAGCTGGATAAGACCTCTGACCGGTCCAGCGTTGCTGACCAGTGAAGAACTAGCACCATTAGGAGCAGATGATAAGCGTCTAATAATGCGCTTACGATGAAATATACCCCATAAGATAGTAGTCAGAGATATCACTAAGCCCAGTACAAGCCAAAGTAACAGATATGAAGAATGAAAAGACATAGAAAATATTTATATGAAAAGTGACGAGGTTAATAAATTTCTGGAAAGAGAATAAATCTCACTAAAGTGGCGAGCAGTAGCAGCAATGCGGCGGAGATGAGGTAAGGTGGATACAGGTCTTTTTGAAATATAAGAGCGGGTTTATTATAAGTTTGCTTCTCTAGTTCTTCAATAGAAGTGAGGACTTCTTCAAACGCCTGGGAGTCTCTCACTCGGAAAAATGAGCCCTTCGACTTTACCGCTATTTGCTTAAGAATAGAAGTATCAAAACTATCAAGTTTAGCATTATACCCCTGTTTCTTAACAGCCAGTTCACTACCTACAGCAATCGTGTGAATCACTATATTCTTCTTTAGCGCTATTGAAGCAGCCTCGAGCGGTGTGATGTGGTATTCTACACTATTACTTCCATCTGTTACTAGTATGATCGTCTGCCTAGATTCAGTCTCGTTTAGCAAAGTATTGATTCCAGCTGTGAGTCCAGCGGCTATATTAGTAGCCGTTTTTCTCAGAGTCCTATGGTTGATAGTTTTTATTTGTCCTATCAGGTAATCATGATCAAGGGTGGGAGGAGATACAGTGTATGAGTCAGTACTGAAAACGGCTAAACCAATACGGTCATTAGAACGTCTATTAATGAAGTCGATCAGCTTTTCTTTAGAGACTTCCAAGCGGTCTTGAAGAGTTCCTTTCTCTATTGCTATTTCAGCTTCATCACGTGTCATCCCTCTTTTAGGGTCTGCTAGTTCCATGCTTTTTGATAAGTCTAGGACTAGCATGATGTCAGTTCCTGCCTTAGTCTCAGGAGTTATTTCGATTCCCTGCTGGGGTCGAGCCAGACAGAAGACAATCAGTACTCCAGCTAGGCATTCCAAAAATAAAGCAACATGACGGGTGGTAATCCATGTTCTTCTTGAGGAAGACTCTCCAGTAAAATAAGCCACACTTGATACGGCTATCGCGGCAGGTCGTTTAAACCAGCGGATAATGAAGCCAATAACTAGTGGCACCAGCAAGAGGAGAAATAAAGGTGCAGCGAAATCAGGCATGGTTGTTAGTGAGTTGTTGTGGAACCGTGGATTCGATAAAGTTACGGGCATTATCGATCGAACTATCTCTTAACTCATCATTCGTAGAGCCGGCTGCGAATTTAACTAAATCCGCATCTCGAATGATAGAAGTGAGACTGTCCTTATGTTTACTATCTAGGCTTTCAATCGTTTTTAGAGACTCGATGTATTCCGTGGAAGATTCACTGTTAGCCTTAAAGCTGTAGCGCTTTCCAGTGTAGGTTTTGATAATATCCGTCAATGTGATGTGGAATGCCTCGTTCGAGTCAGGCTTAGAAGACTGAAGTTCGCTAAGGTGCTTTAGAGCTGTTTCCCATACTGGTATCTCAGGTGTTTTTCTAGATAGCTTGAGGAAGATTAGATAAGCTATCACTATTACGCTGAGTATGATAGCGAGGATAAGATAATAGTTTGGCTTGTCAGCAACTGGTGGTGTGTGATCTAGCGTTTCGTTAGCCACTGCTAGGGCAGGGTCTAGATTAGTAAATTTATTGATTGGGGTTTCTGGTATATCAGTGAGATCTTCAATATTTAGTTTGGGTAATTTTACCGCTACCATATTATTTTTCATCCGATTTTTTAATGCTAGAGGAAACTTAATCTCACTATTTTCAGCTAATTCATTCTTTAAAGGAACCATTGAGCATTGGATATCCCATGTACGATAACCTCTCCAGTTTAAGCTTCTTTTTATGAGGCTCTCTTTATTTCTCATTACGATAAAGCCCTCAGGTAGTCCTAAGGGCACAGCAGAAGAGAACTCTCTATGCCAAGGTAGTTGTAGTCTGAGAGTCAGTGTCGCTTCTTCTCCAAATTTTACAGTATCTTCTTTCCAAGTAGATTCGGTAACTTCACAGGTTACATCAGATTGCCAGACGCTGGTGAATTTATAGCCAATCACACATACGACCAAGAATAGAAGTAACGCGATCACTTTAAGTATATTACATATGGATTTCATCTGCGTCTGTTAGAGCGGCGTTCAAAAAGGGCGATCATTTCTGGAAGGTAATCTTCTGAGGCTGAAAGGTGGACAATGTCAGCTCCAGAACGCTGACAAATAGCAGTCGCTTCCTTACGAGACTTTTTCGCTCGCTCTGCTAAACTCTTAGCATGCCTGCGTGATAGTCTA
Organism: uncultured Rubritalea sp.; assembly: GCA_937981665.1. Lineage (GTDB taxonomy): Bacteria > Verrucomicrobiota > Verrucomicrobiia > Verrucomicrobiales > Akkermansiaceae > Rubritalea. Next base: position 11,179 of record CALJOJ010000054.1, on the reverse strand, counting down.
GTAACCACACCTGTTTCTTTATCTTCGATGTTTATGCCTGGTATCTTGGGAAGGCTCTCTTCAAGGGGGTCGGTAATATGAATAACGATCACATCATGTAGGATATTGAGAGCACGAAGTTGCTGCTCATACTCGCTCTCTGTGATGAGGTCACTCAATATGAAGACGACGCTTTTACGGCAGTTATTAGCGAGGAGCTGCTCTAGACCTAGTTTCAAGTCGGTTTTCGGAGACTCTGTTTTAAAAGCGAGTAGCTCACGGACAATGCGTAAAACATGTTGATGTCCCCTGCCTGGCTTAAGATGTAGCTCTTCTTTGTCAGTATAGAGCATTAGCCCTACTCTATCTTTATTATGAGTAGCGCTAAAGGCAAGAACAGCGGCTATCTCAGCGAGTAACTCAGTTTTAGTCTGCTCACCACTACCAAAGTCATTGGAAGCCGAGCGGTCAACGAGCAGAAAAACATTCTGCTCACGTTCCTCAGTAAAAAGCTTAATATAAGGTGACCCCATGCGAGCAGAGACATTCCAATCAATAGCGCGGATATCGTCACCTTCTAAGTATTCTCTTACTTCACTAAACTCAATACCTTGCCCCTTAAAGGTAGAATGATAAGCTCCACCCGTCCGATTTTCTACAATCTTACGGGTACGGATCTCGATGCGACGCACCTTCTCCATTAGCTCTGCTGTATTGCTGTCCTCTGACATTGAAAAATAGACTAAATGAAAGTTAAGGCGTATGAAGGGTGTCCAAGATCTGGGTGATGATCACATCCGAATCTTTTTGTGTAGCTTGAGCCTCATAAGTAGGGATCAGGCGATGTCTAAGTATATCAGGAGCTATACTTTTCACATCTTCAGGGAGAACGTGAGCGCGGCCATCCATAAACGCCATTGCTCTAGCTCCGCGAGCCATCGCAAGCGTAGCTCGTGGTGATGCACCCGCACTAATGAGTGGTTTGAGGAATGATAAGTCAACACCTTCTTGTCTTTCAGAAAGTTGTCTATTTGAGCTAGGACGAGTCGCTGCCACGATGTCTAAAATGTATTCTTCAACCTTCGGGTCTATATAAATGCGATCTACGATAGACCTAGCATCTGTGATCGCTTCCACAGAGACGACAGACTCCGCTTTAGGCGAGCCTACACTAGACCCCATAAGGCGGAGCACTGCATGTTCTTCTTCGCGCTTGGGGTAATCGACTAATACCTTCATCATGAATCGATCCATCTGCGCCTCAGGCAGCGGGTAGGTTCCCTCTTGATCTAGCGGGTTTTGTGTCGCCATCACCATGAAGGGTGAAGGGAGGATGTGGGTCTCTCCGCCGAGAGTACATTGAGCCTCTTGCATCGCCTCTAGAAGAGCACTCTGCACCTTAGCGGGTGCACGGTTGATTTCATCCGCGAGAAGGAGGTTTGTGAAAACGGGGCCTTTTTTCGCAGAGAAACTTTGAGTAGTCGGATTGTAAATATTTGTACCTACTACATCAGCGGGAAGAAGATCTGGGGTGAACTGGATACGAGCATGGTCTGCGGATATTACCTGAGAAAGAGTAGTGACAGCTAGAGTCTTAGCTAAGCCAGGTAGCCCTTCTACAAGTAGGTGATTATTAGTAAGAAGGCAGATTAACATGCGGTCAACTAACTCATTCTGGCCAATCAGAACGCGCTTTATCTCGGCTTTAATGTGAGGTATAAATTGGGTCGCCTCAGTGACCTCGGCTTGCAAATTTTCTAGATTCATAATGTTTGTATGATGATGAAGTAATGAGATAAAAAACGAGAGTAGGTTTCTACTCTCGTCATTTATGGTAAGGCAGAAGATTCTTATTTCTCTTCCTTAGCTTCTTCTTTTACTTCTTCAACTAAGTCTTCCAGATTCTTTTCTGTTTTAGTCTCTGATAGATTGTCACCATTTAAATGAATGACACCACCCTTCCCTATGTTGAGATTTAAGTCGAGCTTCTGACCATTACCTAGATCTATTCCTTTAAGCTGACTGAGAGCGTCCTTCATCAGCTTGTCTTTCCGTTCTGCTGTAATAGAAAATGTTGATGCGGAATCAGCGAACTGCTTTGCTGCCTCTTGAATCTCAGCGGGGAGTGCTGATAGGTCATCAGCATCGATTTCACCTTCATAGACTAGCTCACTAGTTTCAGATTTCGTAACTTTTGTAATCTGCTTTTTTGTAGTCTTATCCTGTGTTGTCGTGAAGCTATAGCCATCGATGATTCTTGAGCTAGTAGTTCCTTGAGGTCCCATCTGGATTACATAACTAAGATTCTTAGTTGTTATTTGTTGAACGGCTTGTTCTCCGTTTCCTTCTCCGGAGGTATCATATTCAGCAGTGAATGCTTCACGTGAGATCTTCTCACTAACAGAAACTGATTTTGTAGTGCTTACTCCATCACGTGTCCAAGTTAAGCTAATGTCTTCATTGTCTTGGCCGATAGCTGCGATTAGATTACTGAGCATTACAAAGTTGTTAACAGGCTTACCATTTAAAGCTGTCACTACATCTCCTTCAACAAGTCCAAGCTTAGCAGCTGCGCTACCTTCTCTAACTCCAATTACAACAAAGCCCTGGCCAGACTTTAAACCAGCAGTAGTTGAAGCTTCTGTGGTTAATGCTTCTGTCTGAGCTCCGAAGCTTAGCACTTCATTCGCTACTGCTGAGCTATTTAAAAGAGTAATGGCGGCGATTCCTGATATGATTTTATGTGTAGTTTTCATTTCTAATATTGTATTTTGATTTATTGGTCTTTTTATTCTGTTCGAGTTTTACTTCGTGTACTTTAAAAGCGTAGTCCTGAGACTATTGTCCGGAAAAAGGTAAATATTTTAATTTTAATTTCAGATCAGTAATCTTGTTAGTTAGATTTCTTGTTATCTGCTCTGATGAGTAGCTTCTTCATTTTTGAAACACTAGGCAGGAGATTATCTGGGATTTTCGCCCATTCTGTTTCTGGTTCGATAACTCCGTTAAAGATTTCGTTGCCTTGCTTGTCTTGTGCTTTGAGATGAAGACCTTCTTTAGTATGCTTTAGTGTGCAGGTACCGTTTTCATCATTGAGGAGGATCATTTTTTTGAGAATATGCTGCGTCAATACTTTAGATTGAACTCCGTCTAACAGTGTTAAATCTAGTTGAAACTCCCCGTCCTTTATTTTCAATCCGTCCGCAGGTATGAGATTCGCTGTGATCCCAGATTCTGGCAGTATATGCGTAGAAATAGTAAAGTTCATTTGGTCTAGTCCATTCTGACTTACGGGTAATGTCTTTCTTTTCTCTAGAGTAACTTTAGATACAGCTAGCTTACCTTTTCTGAAATAGCTTAAATCAATTTGGTCACCTACTTTAAATGTTGCTAACAGGGACATGAATTGATCAGTGTTTACAAGTAGTTGACCATCTATTTTATAGAGTACGTCATGTTTTTGAATCCCAGCTTTTCCAGCAGGACTATCCGCGTCTACTTTGTTCAGGACAGATAAGCCAAAGCCAGCGGTGATATCTAGTTGAGAGGCTATTGCTTCACTGGTAGCAGCAGGCGAAATACCGAGATAGACAATAGGTGATTTTACCTTGGTGACCTCTGGAGGTGATTTTGGATTATTAAGATCCAGTTTTATTACCTGTAGGTCAACAGCATCTGGGCGGACCGCTTTTTGGCTCGGCGCGTCTTCTGTTTTTTGTGCGGCGGCAGTACTTGTGAGTAATGCTGCTAGAGCGATATGCTGTAGTCTTTTCATCGTTTTATTGGTTTGTTAGTTATAAATTATCTTTATTTTAAAATATAGCGGCGGGGACAAGATGCTGTTCTTCTCGTGGGGTGATGATTTGCATCATAGAACCATCTATTTCGACATCTTCGCGGTCCACTATGATATAATTTACCTGGTGATATGGCTGATCATCTATGTAGACGAGGTTTTTTTCCTGAGGTGAAATGTATCTGTAGTTCCCTGGATCAGCGCGGCTTTCTTGACTAGTGCCAGGTCTCTTCGTGAGCTCAGCAGGAGCATCCTGATCTTTCATAGTGAGGGTGAAGATAGTAAAAGTAAGTAAAAGGATAGCGGTCGCGGCGAGCCATGGATAGGCTTTAGGCGTGCTACTTTCATTAAGCACTCTTTTCCTGAAATCTTCAGGAGCTGCTTTCATCTTGATCTCTTTGAGAGACTCAATGAGGTCGTGGTCTTTTAGAAATTGCATACTTCGTTTATGGTTTTAAGTTTTTCTTTAAGTTGTGTAACGGCTTTCTGGTATTTATCCGCAACGGTGCTTTTGGATAAGCTAGTGACTTCAGAAATACCTCTGAAGCTGAGCTCATTCCAGATGTGTAGGATCACTATTTCTTGTAATTCTTCATCGAGCTTATTCAACGCAGTGAGAAGTAGTCTTTGTGATTCCTTCGCCTCAACAAAGGATCCAAACCACTGGTCTTCGCTGTGGTCTTCATCAGATTGCATTACTATTAACTCACCGTATTTTTTCTCTCTGTTAGCTAAGCTGTCCTCGCTCCTATAGAGGTCGGTCGCCTTATTGCGGATTTTTCTGCAAACTAGAGCATAGATAGTATTGGGATCCTGCATCTTAAATTCTTTCCAGGTTTTCTCTAAGACGGCTTGTAGAACGTCTTGCGCGTCTGCTTCGTTACGCGTCTGCCATTTGGAATACAACAAGAGAGCATCTAGATTATCACTAATCCAGTGCTGCCAAGCTTTTGATTTCCCAAATACTGCCATTATCTTATAAGCGGTGCCGAACTAGAAGTGTCCGGATTATTTTTAAAATACTTGAAAAAAACATGAATTTAGACAAGGCTGTAGCTTTTATAGCATCTTGACAAATAATAAGTAATGACTTTAATAAAGTGATGAAATATACCCAGTCCTTATTCTCGTTAGTTTTTTTGCTCTTATTGGGAGGGCTGGTATCCGCCAAGACGGAAGAGATGAAAACAGACCCTAAGCAGATTACTGAACAGCTTAAAAAACGCTACGAAGAGGTAAAAAAAGAAGTTGAGCACAAAGAAGTATCTGGCCTACAAGCTCTATTAATGCTCGAGAGAGATCTCAGAATAGTGATGTCTCCTGAGAAAATAAAACTCTCTGGAGATAGACCTAAAGAGCTATCTAGTAACGCAGACAAGAAGATACGTAAACTGCATGAAGAGATAAGAGCTCTTGAACTAGCTCGAATAGTTAATGCGCTCAAAACAAATGCACCGCTGTACCTCACAGATGCTGCCATTGAGCTTAACAAGCTAGAGTCAAAACTAGATGAAATAAGTCAGCGAGCGGCTAAGAGATTAATATCGGATATTGATAAACTGAACAAAAAGATGAGTAAAAAGCAAAGCTCTTCCATCAAAAAGGATAAGTCTGAAATGATCAAGGAGATCACCGAAATGGAAGCTAAACTAACAGCTCTAAAAACCTATATCTATCCTAGTTCCTATACAGGAGGATTTAAAAAGCCTGCCGATGAGAATGATGAGAGTCCAGCTGGTCAGCTGCTCAGTGAGATCACTAATTCTCGTGATATGCTGTTTACGAGGTTGAAAGAGGGGAAGGGTTCAGGTGAAGGAAGTAAAGAAGGAGCTGAAATCAACGGGATCTACGTTTATTCTGGTAATCTAGGTGTCATTTTAGATAACTCTGGAAGCATGACTCCATTTCTTTCAGCTCTGAGAGCTGAGATAGACGAGCATTTTTCGGAGACTGTTTATAAAGAATGCAGGGGCTGTGCCATTACTTCTAACACACTTTCAGACTTCGGTGCCAAACTTTACTCTAAGCCTAGAGATACACTATCTTATATTTATGAGCTAACTGTACTTTATGAAGTGGATACGATCTACTGGTTTAGTGACCTCAATGATGTTGTTGATGTTGCTGCAGTCCGTTGGTTACGAATCCTCCTGAGAAAGAGTGATGCTAAGTTCTGCGTGAAGTCGGTAGGCAGAGATCCCAGAGAATACCTCCAATTATTAATTACTAATTTTAGTAAGCAGTAACCTGATTTATTCAGAAGTTCCCATAAGTTAGGGCTTCCTGAAAAAGTCTCACGCGACCATTTCCATGTAAATTTCATTCTAACTGTTACTTATTGCCTAGCCGTATCAAGCAAAGTTTAAATGAAAACTATAGAAGATGATTTTTGGGGCTACCGAGCACTTTTGATAGCTCAGAAAGAAGAACGTCTTGCCTCTAAAGGCAACAAAATAACCACAAAAAGAGAACCCGTAGAGTGCCCTAATTATGAGGCAACAGGAGCATCGCCACGTAACGGAGCGAGGAACGAGCGGAGAAGCCTTGGCTGCATCCGTATGTTCTGCTATTCGGCAGAGTACTTACTACCTCTCCTCAGTGAACATTCCAGCTGCCGGGACTTCTGCGAAATCATACAGTATTCTTACCGCAGTGACTGCCCGCTCGCACGACTCTGACTATCTGCGGGTATATTCACCAGGAGTCCCGCGAGTTCATGCTGAAAGAGGAAGCTTGCCGTAAAAGTCGGGATGTCCCCCTGAAGGCAGAGGGCTTGGCGGAGGTCAGCCTTCAAGGTGCCAAAAATAGAGACCCCGATCACCTCGCCCTTGTTGTTGACAAGGGGGCAACCACTGTCGCCCTTTAGAAGAGGCACGTTGTTCCGCATGCGGATGATGTCCGGAATTATCGCATCGGTCGAGCCGTTGGCACGCACCGAATGCTTTGAGGGCTTCACATCGAGCACTTTTCCCGCCGCTAATCGGTAGCCCAATGAAAATACGGGCGTTCCCCGTTCAGGCAGTTGTGAGGCTAGGCGCAAGGGAGGCATGTCCAGATCCGCAACTTGGAGAAGCACAAGATCGTCCTCGACCGACGATTGCCAGATTATCTGCGCTCGATATTGCTCAAGATCCGTAAGATGGTATTTCCGACCTCGCGGCACGAGGAAGATATCCTCGCCGCCATTTACGCAATGCCCCGCAGTGAGAAAATATCCTGGCTGGATGACGCAAAATGCAACGCCGCGACTCGCAGATCCGGCACTCGCTTCATTCGAAGAAACCTTTGCCTTGAATTCGCCGTTCTCAATGCGAGCATTCTCAAAGTCACCGTTAATCACTAGTGCGGTATGCTCACGCTGAAGCCGCTTAAAAAGAGCAGCTTCGTAGGTCTTCATCGATGCTACCTGATCGTCTGAATTCGGGAATTCGATGCTCTTTATATTCACAATCACAGCGGTTGCATAGCAGATCATCATGCCGCAGGCCACCGTGAGGAGCACCAGCCACTTTCTGAGCCAGCCCCTCCCAGGCTTGGTTTTTAGGTGACTGAGTGCGGTTTTCATGCCTTAAGTAGAACGTCATAGCATAGCCACCGCGGACGGGTGAACGAACTTGACTGTGGTTTGATAGTTTAATTGTGTCTTGGATGCTAGGAGTAAGTGCAACACTATTTTTAGGTGAGGAAGCTAGTTAACCGCAAGCCTTATTGTGTAGTCGTAATCCTTCGCCATTATACATGAAAGGATTACGACTACACAAAAAGGCTGTTATTCTCATAAGTCATTGATATGATCTGATTTAAAGTGTTGCACTTCGGGCTTGATAGTAGGCATTTGCTTGGGTTTCATCGTGTTGGCTAACTGGATGGCATCTTTACTGAGAATGATCCTGTCAAGTTGATTCCTCTTCGGTAAATTAAACTTTTGTAAAGGCATAAAACAGAAGCATAAAATTCAAAAGAGAAAGGGTTTAACTAACCCCCCCTTCCCTTTTCGGTCAGTAATCGCTTCATTTATGAGGTGGATCCCCATAGTTCGACCAGCAGAAAGGCTAAGTTAAGTTATGGTGCAGGAGCTGGATGACTTTCCTATTTATACGTATGATGCAAATAAAGTGGGTAAAGGGAAAATAAAGCTTGAGATTAAATATTTTGATGATTGAATTCGCAATATGATCAATGATTTGCAGCCTAGATTAGTCAAAAAAATACTTACATTAACTAATTAGATAGTGGCTATTAGTAAAAAAATCAAACAACTTGTTTGTTGAAAACCCACCAATAATCAATTCCGATAACGAACCAGCAGATGGTGATGAAAAATAAAAGTAAATATAAAAATGACGATGAAAAATAGACATAAAGCCTACTCCGCTTGGTTGTTGGCATCATTTGTTTCAGTCACTGCGCTTTGCGGTGCATCGAAGCCCGTACAAATCGCTCAGGATAGGCCCAATATCGTTTTCATCCTCTGCGATGACCTCGGTTATGGTGACATCCAGAGCTTGAATCCCGAGAACGGTAAAATCAAAACACCGTCGGTCGACCAACTTGCTACAGAAGGCATGATCTTTACTGACGCGCACTCTGGCTCTTCCGTTTGCACGCCTACTCGCTATGGCCTGATGACTGGGCGCTATAGCTGGCGCACGAAGTTGCAGTCACACGTGGTTCAAGGGTTTGCTCCCAATCTGATCGCGGAAGATCGCCCGACCGTGTCGAGTTTTCTGAAATCGCAGGGCTATCACACGGGAATCGTTGGCAAGTGGCATCTCAATTTTCAATATCAAGACCCGGTTTCGGGTATTCTGATGAAGAAGAATGGAAGGAAGACGCTCCCGCCCGTTGGCAGTACGATTCCTGACGGGCCGATTCGTCGAGGGTTCGATTATTACCATGGTTTCCACCATGCGGGCGCTATGAAGGCCGTAATCGAGAATGACACAGTGATTAAACACGAAAAAGAAATTCATATGCTCCCCCGTCTGACTCGCAAAGCGGTGGAGTACATCGACGCTCGCGCCGCTGAAAAGGAGATCCCGTTTTTTCTCTATGTGCCTTACGGATCGCCGCACTCGCCGGTTGTCCCCACTAAGGAATGGCAGGGAAAAAGTGGGCTCAACAAGCATGCGGATTTTGTCATGGAGACGGACGACGGAGTAGGGCAGATTATGGCAGCACTTGAGAAGCATGGTCTTACAGAAAACACCCTGATTATCTTTAGTGCGGATAATGGAACCTCCAAATCGGCGAACATTGATGAACTGGCAAAAAAAGGGCATAAGGTTAGCGCAGGATTCCGCGGCTCGAAAGCCGACCTCTGGGATGGGGGGCATCGTGTGCCTTTTGTTGTCCGTTGGCCGGGTCAGGTGAAGGCCGGCTCGAAAAGTGATCAGTTGATATGCCTGACCGACCTGTTCGCCACGCTATCCGATCTGACCGACCAGGCGCTACCCGCTGGTAGTGCGGAAGACAGCGTGAGCTTCCTGCCCGCGCTGTCCGGCAAGCCGATTATCTCCACTCGTTCCGGTGTGGTTCATCACTCGATCAGCGGACACTTCGCTTATCGCCAAGGTAAATGGAAACTGCTGCTCGCCAAGGCGTCCGGAGGCTGGAGTGCTCCCGTAGAAAAAAAAGCTCCTGCAGATGCCCCCGTAGCCCAGCTCTATGACATGGAAGCCGATCCAGGAGAAACTAAGAATCTTTACATGTCACATCCTGAAATTGCCAAGAAATTACTCCAACAGCTTGAAGCGGATGTGGAACGGGGACGAAGCACAGATGGTGCGACATCAAAGAACGATATTAATCAAATTGAACTGTGGAAAAGCGGAAAGTAAATGCTGAAAGAAAATAGATGGAGATACTTGTTGGACGTTGCCGCTATCCGACAAGTGATATTCATGTAAGTTTGTGTAGGGCGAGCCAGACACCTGGTCGCCTTATAACAAAAGCTGGGTGGATTCTGAAGGGGCGGCAAACATTGGAGCAAAGTGCTGGGCGATGACAGCCTTGCCTTTTGGGATCAAGCAAAGTAGAGCAATAAGCTGTGCTTTATATATCTGCTCTTCAATGCACCGCACGATCCTCTACATTGCTACTCTGTCTTCTACCTAGCCATTTCATAAATGAGAGATACTAGATATTAAGAGGAAATAAAATGGAGGTGTGAGTTTGGCTATGTTATACCACATCTAGCTCCAGAAAGGCGGAACGATGCATGATAATCCTGATGTTCTTGGGGCTTCGCCGGATTGAGAGAGATCCGGGGAAATTTCTTTAAGCTACAGCGTTTCTCCTCAGTTGTGGTGCTCGCACCACGTATTCTTCATCCCTTGTATTTTAAAAGAAATATCCCCGCTGTTCCGCCGTTCTGAACCTAGACATGGTATTAGGGCTGAATACGGTGCAATGATGACTATCTAGGAGCAATAAGAGCCCTCTTGCCTAGGCTATTGACTCAAAGATTTCTTTATATCGATGGGAACCTGAACGATAGAGACGAATGTTTCGCCATGAAAAGTTTCCCAATGAAATGTAAATGTGTAGGTGTCAGGGGGGAACTTAAAAGCGCGTTCGAAAGTGATGGTTCTACCAATTAGCGGGGTCAAAGAACCGATATCGACACAAGGCATCATCGTCACTTTGCCTGAAATGATATTACTAGGGCTTTCAAATTCGAGTAGATTAACACCAGCTTTGAATTTTGTATCGTTATACCAAATAGGTTTATTCACCGTTAGGCGGCTCTTGCTTTTATCTATTTTATTGGTGATTAGAAACGGCTTGGCATCACTGTTTTCAAGCTTTTCGAACTGTGGCGTTATATCAAACCTTACGATGTTTCTTAGAGTGTCGGAACGGAAATTATTAGTTTTGCCGTCTTTTTTAGATTGATCAAACGGGGACACCGTCGCTCCTATTAATGTGTAGTGACTTTTACGCATTCGAGATTCTGCAGATACTGGTGAGTATAGCTGAATGAGAAAAACAACGGCACAAATGAAGAGTAATGATTTGTAAAGGGGTGTAGGCTGTTTCATGATAAATACGGAATGGGATTAGCTGTAATGGAAAAAGACGTTTCAAATAAGTATCCAACAAATTTGAGGTGTTTTACTATTTAGATAGAGTTATAAAGTGGTCTTGGTATTGTAGCAAGTATTTTGGCAGTTTTATTCCAGCCAAGGCTTCACGTGCTACGCGAGCCTTTAACTCGGCTGTCAGATGTCTTCTTTTCGTTTACTCATAGGGGGCTATTTTCTGTGGTTTGACTCAATCTAAACAATCTATTTTACTAAAAAAACTTGCTTCGTTTGCAGGACCAGAATAAAATGACCTGGGTCAGTGAAAGAAAATCTATCTCGCTATCGTAAATAAAAGGATGAAAATGAAAATGAAAAT
>CALJOJ010000053.1 GCA_937981665.1 uncultured Rubritalea sp. | reverse complement strand
CCTTAGGTTCACCGTCTTCCTTAGGTTCACCGTCTTCCTTAGGTTCACCGTCTTCCTTAGGTTCACCGTCTTCCTTAGGTTCACCGTCTTCCTTAGGTTCACCGTCTTCCTTAGGTTCACCGTCTTCCTTAGGTTCGTCTTCCTTAGGTTCGTCTTCCTTAGGTTCGTCTTTCTTAGGTTCGTCTTCCTTAGGTTCGTCCTCCTTAGGTTCGTCTTCTTTTTCTTTAGCAGTCTGTTGCTTGATAGCTTCATCAATGGTGGTGATGATCTGCTGTGTGATGGTGTGGTTGGCTTGAGCTGACTGGTGATCCGGCTTTACCTTTAAAAGGTCAGAATAATGAGAGCTAGCATTGATTAGACCTTTTTTGATGACTTGGAGTTCCTCTGTTTTAAGTTCATTAGTACTTAATTTTTTGTTGAGATGGGGAAGAAGATCTAGGTTCGGAGGCGGGGTAATGTCTTGGGTGTGTTGTTTGAAAATTGTATTTGCTAGGTTGTATTGAGCTATGTTCTGAATCTCTGGATCATTGGATGTCAGGGCTGTGCTATACTCCTTGCTAGCTAGTTTATAATCTTCATCTCTATAGGCAGCTTGCGCTATAGCCAGCGAGAGTTTGGAATATTGCTCTCCTTCCGTATCGTTTCTAGCGATGCTTAAATCTTTAACTGCCGTTTTGTATTCTCTTTTGGCAAGTGCCTTATAGCCTGTTTTTAAATGAAGTGGTCTGTTGTAATAATTTTGTTTTAAAGTATCAGTCCATGAAGTCTCTTTAGCATCTAAATCCGAGGGTAGAGTAATTATTCCGAAAGCAATGAGAGCAGGAAAGCTAGACTTTAACTTAGCATTGAAAAAGGTAGCGAGGAGGATGAGTAAAATACCGGGTGCGAGAAACCACTGGTATAGCTCATTAGGGATTTGAATCTCTCTACCTAGTTGCTCATACTGATCCATTCTCTGAATGGCTTCGGTGATCGCTTGTTCGGGTTGGGAGTTGATATTTGTATATATACCATTGGTTGCTGAAGCTAACTGGCGGAGTACGTTATCTTGTAGTTTGGTGATGACGACGTTATTGTTAGTGTCGCGATGAGGTTCACCATTCACTGGGATAGTTCCACCAGCTAATGAGCCAGTGCCGATAGTGAAAATTTGAATGTATGACTCTTTAGCGATAGCTGTGATTTTATCGATATCTTCTAAGGTATCGGTTCCATCGGTGATGAGTATCAGAACGTTGGCTTGCTTGCCTGCACGTTTCAGGGTGTTGATTCCTTTGTAGAGAGCTTCTGTTAGATTAGATCCTGGGCGGTGTGAAGATCCTGGACCTAGCTGGCCGAGTTCCTCGATGATAGACGGGTGGTCGATACTGAATGAAGTGATGACATTCGGGCTACCAGCATAAGCCATTAGTCCTACATGATCATTAGGTAGCGAGTTGATGAGATTTACAGCGAAGCTGATACCACTTGCTAGTCTATTAGGCTGAATGTCCTCGCAGAGCATAGAAAGCGAGGTGTCCATTGTAATGAGGACATTACGTGATTCTATTTTCTCTCGGCTCACAGATTTGCCAGCATGAGGGCGCGCCATCGCTATTATGATACATGTGAGGCCAAGTAGTGATAATCCTAAAGAGAACCAGAATTTGCGTGGGTTGCTTCTAGTGACCAGCTTGTCTTGGTGTGTATTAGAAACGAATGTTTCCCAGATTCGCGTTTTATTTTTCCGCATCAGAATAGTCACCAGTAGAAGAACTGGGATAATGATGAGGCTAGCAAGCCAAGCTGGATAAAGTAGTGACATGGATGACTTAGTTAGGCGAAGGAGGAGGGGCTACAGAACTACAAATGAGATAAATAAGTGCGAAGAAGAGGGCGCATGCTGTGAACCAGAAATGGTGTTCTTTGTTGTGGCTAATCACACGTTGAGAGCGGTTAGTTTTTTCTAGCTGATCAATATTCATCAATGCTTGACTGAGGTCGGCAGTGCTGATGGCTCGGTGGTATGTCCCTTGTGTTTCAGTTGCGATTGCCCTGAGTGTTTCGGTATCAAATTCTTGCTCTGGGTAATACTGGATGTCGCGGGAGAGGCGACCTTCTTTAGAGCCGATAGCGACGGTGTGGATCTTGATTTCCTGAAGGGCAATGGCTTTAGCGGCTTCTCTGGGAGTGACGGTTCCTGAGTTACTAGATCCGTCAGTAATTAGAATGATAATACGAGATTTTGTGTCTTGGTATTCTAAAAGTCGCGTAGCAGCATTAGAAATAGCGGAACCAATGGCGGTTCCATCATCAAGGGAGCGGGCGGGAGATACCACGTCTAACTTGTCTAACAGAAAATCATGGTCAAGTGTGACGGCCGCCTCTAAGTATGATCTACCAGCGAAGGATACGATGCCAATCCGGTCATTAGGACGGGCAATGATGAAGTTTTTTAGCGTCTCTTTAGCCGCTATCATACGTGACCTGCTGTTGTATTGTTTTTCTTTGGCTTTCATGGATAGCGATATGTCGAGCGCTATCATGATGTCTACGCCACTCGCTTCTTTATCACTGTAAAGTGTCTTGGTCTGTGGTCTGGCGAGTGAAATGGCTGCTGCGATGAGGCAGAAAATAAGGCTAATGAATTTCAATGCGCCAGCGATGTCGCGAGGCTTAGTGCCTAGTGAACCAATAATAGAGAGAGAGGAAAAAGTGATGCTCGCTGGGGTGCCAAGCTTACCTCTCAAAAATAATAAGAGAGGCAGTACGAGCATGAGCAAAAGCCACCAGGGGTGAGCGAGGCTCAAGTTATGTGTAAACGAGCTGATAGTGGTTGGGTTGTTAGAAATTAGAGTTCTTTTGGGATTGTCGAATCTATACCTTTAAGAAGCGACTCTGTGAGTTCGATTAGTTTGTTTTTTTCAGATGCTAAATGTGGATTAGGTGCGTACTTTTGCTCAGCAAGTGAGCTTAGGTAGCTAGCGAGTTTTTCGCGAGCGGGTAGGGGAAGTTTTTCTAGATCTTCGTGGTCTTGGATGAATTCCTCGTGGGTCTGGAAAATAGAGTTATTACTAAACCGCCCTTGTAGATAGGCACGCGTGAGTAGTGAAAGTTCGATGCTTAGTCGATTGATGTCTTTCTCGGTAGATGAAGATTCTTGGATTTCCTTGAGCGCAGTGAGTGCTTGCTGAAGGTTATTGATTTTCTTGGTTGAGCTTTTCTGACGTTTGAGGAAAATGATGAGAGCTATGAGTAAGGCTAGTCCGACGCATACGATAAGTAGCCACTGCCACGGCAGGAGAGCTGGGGCTTTTTCATTGGTCTCGATGATGTCGATGATTTCTGGCATATTACATTACACGGTAGTGTCTCTTGGATAGCTTTATAGTGATGGAGCATGACTAGAAAATAAAGAATTCTGTTGGTTTATTTTCGTCCAGACTGTGTGTTTGGTAATGATGATTAGAGCGAATCCGTATTTAAGATGAAAGATTGGTTGTTATGAGATGAGTATCCACCAGGGTGAGAAGGATTAGCAACACACTATTTATCATGAGAAAATCTATATTTAACCTAGCTCTATTCTGCGCGTCAGTAGCTACTGTATCTGCGCAAGATGTGCTAATTCAAGATGGCAGTGGGGCAGGAGCGTGATGCTACTAATCACCCAGGCTGAGAGTCATTCCACGGTGAAATTTCCCGTCTACTTATCTATGAAAGACCACTTAGTGATGAGGAACTTACTACTGCTGCTAATATTTTGAAGAAGAAATATTTAATCAAGGAATAGCTTACTTATGGCATTCTAGATGAGTTTTTTCTCTAGAGGTAAGGTTTTCTCTGGTGAGATGAAGGTCTTCTGTTATTTTATTTTATATGAAGTTTGATAATCTAACATACACACTAGGGATAGAAGGTGGAGCTACGCGTACCTCGGTCATTCTTGCTGATTGCGGTGATAATGTAGTGACTCGTTTTACCGCAGGTGCGTGTAATTTAAGACTAATGTCAAAGGATGATCTAGAGGCGCATTTAGTCTCGATCCGTGAGCGACTACCACAGACTCCTGATGCCATTGGTATAGGACTAGCTGGAGTGAGGTTACAGGCTGATTTAGAATCTCTGATCACTACGGTAGCAAGTGTCTGGCCGGGAATCCCATGTATGCCATCGGATGATCTGATGACGGCGATGGAGGCGGTCGAGTGGCCAGAATCTTGTCCAACGCAGATCTTAGTATTATCTGGCACGGGTTCATGTTTTCTTGGACGAACACGTGGTGGCAAGGAATTAAAAATAGGGGGGATGGGGCATATTTTAGGTGATCGAGCTTCTGCTAGTGACATTGCTCAGACTGCCTTGCGAGAAGTGATGGCGCAGTATGATAATTCAGAAATCTGGTCGCCACTAGGTGTTGGTATTTTAACTCAGTTACAACTCAATGATCCTGAGTCATTGATTGACTGGTCACTAGTAGCTAGTAAGACAGAGTTGGCGTCAGTGGCGAAGACGGTCTTTGATACTGCGAGGGATGATAAGGACCCGATCTCACTCGAAGTGCTGGAAGATGCTGCTAAAATGTTAGCTACAGATGCGGTCGCTACTGCTCGGCGTTTAGATCTTTGCCGCACGAGTGTGGTACAGTTTCTCTATAATGGCGGTGTTCTGCTGAAGAACCCAGAGTTCCGTCAAGAGGTGGATCGTCTCATTCTAACAGAATTTCCAAATGCAGTACTCACACCACTCGATAGAGCGAGTACCTGGGGAGCGGTAGAGCTGGGAAGAAAGGCGCTGACTAGCGGAGTGACTTGTCAGATAGTAGGGATGAATAAGAAAGGGGAGACTGAAGTCAAATGTGTCTCGAATGATGAGCAGCATCCTTTATTAAATAACAATGATTCTAAAAAACTAGATGTGCAGAGCTTATGGAAACCGGCTACTCAATCTCCAACTGAGCAACGAAACCCTAAGTCTGAAAAACTATCAAGTCTCGCTCTAACAGAAGCGATTGAGTTGTTTGTTGAGGACGGGAAAGAGATCCCTGATGCGCTAGCTGGTGCTGGGCAAGAAATAGAGTGGGTGATCGAGAAGGTCGTTAAAGCCTTTGAGCATGGTGGCAGGCTAATCTATACTGGAGCTGGGACGTCTGGTCGCTTGGGTGTGTTAGATGCTTCTGAGTGTCCACCTACATTTCGCGTGCCATCTGATCTTGTTCAGGGAATCATCGCTGGTGGAAGAAAGGCTTTATACGCTGCGACAGAGGGTTCTGAAGATGACGTTTCAGCGGGAGCTAGAGCGATTCGTCACCGTGATATCACAGAAAAAGATGTTGTGCTTGGCGTCTCTGCCTCAGGTCATGCGCCCTTTATATGGGGATGTCTAGAGGAGGCGAAGCAACGTGGGGCGACAACGGCATTACTAACCTGTCATCCAGGGTACAAAGAGCACCCATTACCTGATAAGGTGATCTGTCTAAATACTGGGCCAGAGGTTTTAACTGGATCTACTAGACTTAAGGCAGGAACTGCTACTAAGATGGCGTTAAATATAATCAGCACTCTAACTATGGTGCAGACAGGTAAAGTTATTTCTAACCTCATGGTAGATCTAAATCCCTCTAACAGTAAGCTTAGGAATAGAGCCGCGAGGATAGTATCTATCCTGACAAAGGTGAGCGAGGAAGAGGCCAAGAGATCACTAGAAGCTGAAGGCTGGAAGGTGCGTGAAGCAATACAAAAACTAGAATCATGAACCCGTATCTATACTACGTCCAATCCATTTCTGATGGGATTCAGAGTGCGGAACTTATAGATGTGCCGGTTGATACTTCGAAGCCTATTGTGGAACGAGAGAAGAAGGTTCTGCTGTTCTCACCTCATCCTGATGATGAATGTATCATTGGGTTGTTACCTCTGAGGCTGCAGCACGAGTCTGACTATCAAGTGATCAATGTGCCGATGACTTTTGGCAGTAATCCTGAGCGTAGAGAGGGGAGATTAGCAGAGTTGGAAAATGCTTGTTCTTATTTAGGATGGGGAAATCACCGTGCGCGTAAGGATCTAGAGAGTCTCACTGTGGATGACGTGGTGCAGGTGTTGTTAGAGATGCAACCTGATGTTATTGTCTTCCCGCATGATGATGACTGGAATAGCCGTCACATAGAAGTGCATCATACATTACTGAAAGCCTTGTCTAAGGTGCCAGCAGAATTTTCCTGTCTTATAGTAGAGACTGAGTTCTGGGGGGCGATGAACACGCCTAATATACATGTAGCGGCTAGCGTGGAGCAGTTATCTGAGCTGCTGACAGCGACTGCACTACATGTAGAGGAGGTGGCTCGGAACCCTTATCATCTTCGCTTGCCAGCATGGATGCAGGATAATGTTCGTCGTGGTGCTGAGCTAGTAGGTGGTCAGGGCGAGGCCGCTCCAGAATTTCAATTTAGCACACTTTACCGCATCCAAGTCTGGAAGCAGGGGCAGATTTATCCTCTGTTAGATAGAGGTCAGGTCATCCCGTGTGGTGCAGAAAATCTTAACTTTATTACTCAATGGAAATCATTATAAAAAACAGCCCTGAAGAAGCTAGCGTTCTTGCTGCTAGAGTCATCGCTAAGTTAGTGCGTGAGAAGCCCAATGCAGTGTTAGGATTAGCAACTGGTAGTACGCCGGTACGTCTCTATCAGGAGTTGATTCGGATGCATAAGGAAGATGGACTGAGCTTCCGTGAGGTGAGATGCTTTAACTTAGATGAATATGTAGCTCTTCCTGAGACGCACGAGCAGAGTTATCATTATTTCATGCAGCAACAGCTATTCGCTCATATCGATGTGCAGGCTAAGAACACGCTCGTGCCGGACGGAATGGCGAAGGATATCCCCGCGCATTGTGCAGATTTTGAAGAACAAATTAAGGCCTGCGGTGGGATCGATATTCAGGTGTTAGGGATCGGATCAGACGGCCATATTGCCTTTAATGAGCCTTCATCCTCATTTGCCTCACGTACTAGAATCAAGACACTTACTGAGCAAACGATCGAAGACAATGCACGCTTTTTTGAAGGAGATGAAACTCAAGTCCCTACTCACTGCATCACGATGGGAATAGGCACGATCATGGAAGCTAAAATGAATATTTTACTAGCCTTTGGTGAAGGGAAAGCAGAAGCGATCCGTGAAACCTGTGAAGGTCCGGTAAGCGCGATGGTGCCAGCAAGTATCTTACAACATCATCAGGTAGCAAAGATCTTTCTAGATGATGGAGCATCCTCTAAGCTAAAGCTCAAAGATTACTATGAATGGGTGTATAAAGGAAAACCAGAGTGGCAACAAGATCAGTAATGTTTTGATCGCTTTCTTCTAAGCATTACTGCGCCTATAGAGTAAAATTTTAATTAGGTAAAAGCGCTGTCAGGGAGTTATTTGTAAAAAGAACCCGAGTTGAAATTTTATCGTTCAGGCTCTTACCCGCAATTTACATTATTTAGCAGGTGAAAGTGGCGCAGGTATTCCTCTGTTACGTCGTTCTCGCACTTATAATACTTATTTTAAGTTTGGATTTTTATTTACTCATCCTAAAGCCATTTCCCCGTCAGAGATTTTTTGACTTTGGCGACTTGGGATGGAGTTCCTGCGGCGATGATGTTACCGCCGTGTTTTCCGCCTCCTGGACCTAGGTCGATGATGTGGTCAGCGTGGCGGATAATCTCTAGGTTATGCTCTACGATGATGAGGGAGTTACCAGCATCACGCAGATCTGTTAGGGCGTGCAGGAGGATCTCGATGTCTTTGAAATGGAGTCCTGTGGTGGGTTCATCGAGTAAGTATAGGGTGTTTCCAATGGAGGTTTTGGAGAGCTCCGTGGCGAGTTTTACGCGCTGTGCTTCACCGCCTGATAGGGTGTTGGCGGGTTGTCCTAGTTTGATGTAGCCGAGCCCTACGTTAAGGAGGGCGCTGAGGATGGCATCGATTTTTGGTACGTGAGTGAAGAATGCTGCGGCTTCTTGGGCAGTCATGGCTAATACTTCTGCCATGTTTTTTCCTTTATAGGAGATCTCTAGTGTTTCACGGTTGTAGCGTTTTCCTTGGCATGAGTCACAGGTGACGTAGGCATCTGCTAGGAAGTGCATATCTATCTTGAGAGCTCCGTCACCAGAACATTTCTCACAGCGACCACCTTT
Organism: uncultured Rubritalea sp.; assembly: GCA_937981665.1. GTDB lineage: Bacteria > Verrucomicrobiota > Verrucomicrobiia > Verrucomicrobiales > Akkermansiaceae > Rubritalea. The sequence goes on along the minus strand of CALJOJ010000053.1, from coordinate 19,402 downwards.
GACATTAAAGGAGAATCTACCCGCTTTATAGCCACGTTGGCGAGAGAGGGGAAGCTTGGCGAAGAGTTGTCTAATGTGGTCTAGTGCTCCGGTATAGGTGGCGGGGTTCGATCTCGGGGACTTGCCGAGTGGTGACTGATCCACGACGATGACTCGCTCGATGTGTTCCATGCCATCGATAGATTTATGAGCTCCAGGTATTGCTTTAGTACGGTGAAATTTTCTGGCAAGAGCGCGGTGGAGTATATTGTGGATTAAGGTAGATTTACCTGAGCCAGATGAACCAGTGACGCAGACCATTTGGTGGAGCGGGATCTTCACTGTTAGGTTATTTAGATTATGCTCAGATGCTCCCTTGATAGTGAGAAATTTTGTCGCAGGTTCAGCAAGGTTTGTGTGAATTTTTGATGTTGCGCTGAGATATTGAGCTGTGAGTGAGTCCTTGGACTTGAGTAGGTCTTTAGGCGTGCCAGCGAATAAGAGTTCACCTCCGCCGGATCCTGCTTCTGGACCGATGTCTATGATCCAGTCAGCAGCGCGCATAGTTTCTTCATCATGCTCAACGACGACGACAGTATTTCCTGCATCGCGGAGCTTTTTAAGTGCTTCGATGAGCATGGCGTTGTCGTGCTGGTGGAGGCCAATGGATGGCTCATCAAGTACATAAATGACACCAGAGAGGCCTGCACCTAACTGAGTGGCGAGACGGATGCGCTGCGATTCACCGCCAGAGAGTGTGCCACTCATACGGTCGAGTGTTAGATAGCCGAGGCCTACGTTATTGAGGAACTCTAAGCGCTCGCGTACTTCATTGACTAGGTTGATACAGACATCAGCATTTTCTTGGGGTAGAGTGAAGTCTGCGAGAGTGTCTAGGCTGTCTTCTACTGCGAGTGCGCAGAAGTCCTGGATACCAAGTTCGTTTATTTTGACGTGGAGGATCTCAGGCTTGAGTCGCTGTCCATCACAGGTCTTACAGTGCTGTGAGGTGAGGTAGTTTGACATGCTTCGTTTGACACCGTCACTCTCGGTTTCTCGGTTGAGTCGCTCGACGGTATTACAGAGTCCTTCGTAGGTTTTCTTCCATGGGATCTCTTGACCATCGCGTTCCCAGATCATCGTGATTTCTTGCTCACCTAAGCCGTAGAAGAGAGCATCTTTATATTTTTTAGGGAGTTTGAAAAAGGGCTTGTCGAGGTCGACTTTAAAGTACTCGGCGATAGCCTCTACTTGGCGTTGAACCCAGCCTTTCTTTGTCTTGGTGCCGCCCCATATCTGAATGGCTTTTTGGTTCAGTGACTTGCTTTGATCTGGGACTAATAGGGTGGGGTCACAGAAGAGCTGGGTGCCGAGACCGTGGCAGTCTGGGCAGGCACCTAGATGGGAGTTGAAGGAGAAGTGCTTAGGGCTGAGCGCTGGGAGCTGGTAACCTGTCTTGGGGTTACGGTAGCTTGTTAAAAATTCTATTAGCTCGTAGTCATCCATTTCTGGAGTCATTACTAGGGTCTTTGTTTCTGACCCACAGAGGCGAAGGGCCATCTCTATAGAGTCAGCAAGACGTGACTGCATACCATCACGGATGACGAGTCGATCAATGACTATTTCGATGGAATTTACCGAAGCTGGCCAATTTTTGGCAGCTTCTTCTATTTCAATTAATATTTCATTGATGCGGAGGCGAATAAAGCCTTGCCGCTGGAGATCTGCAAGGAGTCGCTCAGGTTCGGCAGCTTCTGTTAGAGGTATGGGCGCTAGAATGATGAGTTTAGTTCGCTCGGGTTTGTTAGATAGAGTCTCGACGATGTCCGCCGAGGTCATTTTCTGTAGTTTCTCGCCCGTCTCTGGGTCATGTGGTGCGCCCGCAGCAGAGTATAGGATACGTAGATAGTCATAGATCTCAGTGGCTGTAGCTATGGTAGAGCGCGGATTAGCTCCACTGGTCTTCTGCTCAATGGCAATAGCAGGTGAGAGGCCTTCAATAGAGTCTACATCTGGCTTTTCGAACTGATCTAGGAACTGGCGCGCGTAGGCTGAGAGAGACTCTACATAGCGGCGCTGACCTTCTGCATAGAGGGTGTTGAAGGCGAGTGAGGACTTACCAGATCCAGAGGGACCAGTGATGACGACGAGCTTACCACGCGGGATCTCCACGTCGATGTTCTTGAGGTTATGTTGGCGCGCGCCCTTTATTTTGATCTTATCCATAGAGTCTGACTTGAGGGATGATGGACAGGAATCACTAGAAAGTGAAATAGGAAATGTTCACGGTTAGTAAGTATTGTTAGCCATTAGGTGATTGCAAATTAGGTGATTGCAATACTGGTGATTGCAATACTGGTGAGTACAGGAAATTGGCAATGATTATGGCTTCATGCATTTTATGGTCTGGTTCTTGGAAGCTGATTTCAGCGTCATGGTCTTTGTGATGGATTTCAATGTCTTGGAAGTTAAACAGTGTCATTGATTTTGTATACTGGCTATTATACGTCAGGGTTGTCTGCTGTATGGCTAGATTTGTTGGCGCGGTATTGCAGGTATCTCTTAGGCACGAGTGCGTAGAAGGTCCAGACAGCAGGGAAGGCTAGGATAGCCAGTGATATGGATGTTACTCCTACCCCGACTGCGAAATTAGCTAGGTTTACTTCTTTTTCAAAAAATGGGATAGTTCCTTGGATGCTGATGAAGTCTAGCCAGCCGAGGTGGAGGGTGTCACGGATAGAAGCTCCAATACCTTCTTGGAACATCCAGAGAGGAATCTGGGTAAGGGGATTACTGACCCAACAAGCAGCGAGTGAGATAGGAATGTTAGCTCTGAAGACTAAGCATAGGATAGCTGCGAAAATCATCTGCATGGGCACGGGGAGCATGGAGCAGAAAAGACCAAGGGAAAGACCGAGGCTGATTGTTTTCATGCATGGTCTCCAGAGGTCACGCTTGAATAATTTAAGAACAATTCTATTTAGCCAATTCACCTTACGGATTCTTGGATGTCTTAGTGTACGGTAAGATTTCCGTACGAGTTTTGAGTAGAATTGTTGCATGAAGTTTACTCGTCTAACTTGATGATTTTTATTGTTCCTGCTGGCTTATTTTGTTCTGACATGGATTTAGTCAGTGTGCTAGTTTGAGCGGATTCGGTGTTAGACTGTTGTCTGTCATCACTACCGAGAGCGTTTTTAAGTGCGCCTTCTACGAGCTGCCCACAATGGATTTTCATAGGTGGTAGTGCACCGAGATCTCCGGAGAGTTCTTCAGCATTGAGACGCTCAGCTTCTTCTGCAGTTTTACCTTTCAGCATTTCTGTGGCCATGGATGCGACTGCGATGGCGGTCTGGCAGCCGAAGCTCTGAAACGAGGCTTTATCGATGACTTTTTTGCCATCTTTTTCGGTGAACTTAAGCCACATGCGGAGCATGTCACCGCAGTCTGGCGAGCCAACGGTACCTACTGAGTCAGCATCTTCCATTTCACCTTGATTTTGTGGGTTGGCTAACGTTTCACGTACTTTTTTTTCGAAGTCACTCATATGGATATCTTGTACTCAGTTTAGAGATAAGCAAGTGAGAACGAACTAATGTCCGGGAAAAACTATTCCTTTTCTTGAACTCTTGCTGAAGAGGAGGAAGGCAGTGCTTCGGGGGTATTATGGACTGGCATATCTGAAGATAGGGTAGCCGCTGAGGCGCTTGATTTAGATTGGATCTGCTTGTCTAGCGTCCGCTTAGCGAGTCTGTCTTCAAAGGACTCTAACATTTCTACTGTAGCGAGGCGCTGTGCGAGGTCAGCGTTTTCGACTTGGAGGTTTTCGAGATTATCACGAAGATTCGCGAGTTCTTTTTTCACAGCAGAAAATTCTGCATTATGAGATTCCTCAGTTTTTGGTCTACCAAAGATCCAGACGCAGGCAGTGGCGACAGCAGAGGTGACAGCTGTGGCCATAGGTAAATAGCTACTAGATCCTGCGATGCTCTCACCAAAGATGCCGTATACTCCCATGAGGAGAATAGTGCCACCTGCGATCATGCCGGTGGCTGCTGTTTTGATGAGATTATTAGCGGTCTGACCAGGGGTGAGTAGACGTTCTAATAGGCCTTTCTTCGGTGCATGATATTCATAACGATCACGACGTTTGTAGTCATCATCATCATCGTAGCGTCTCTGCTTACGTGATTTTTCGTAGCGTTGTTTGGATTTATGGTCGTCTCTGTCACCCATTATCAGTTACTAATAATAAGCTAGGATTAGATGTTTTCAATACGGAAAACGACTGGGTCAGAGTTGACTGAGTCGAGAGCGCGTACTTTCTTAAGTGTCGCCTTGAGTTTACCAAATGTGCAGGTGTGGAGAAGGAATACCATGTCGACAAACTCCTTGTCTGGGTTTTCTGGATCTACTGGTGAGTGAGTGCCAGAGATACCTACTCCATCTGTTGCTAAGATCTGAGCGATGTCAGCGATGACTCCTGGTTTATCAGTAACGTCGAATCTCACGTAGTAAGGAGTGCTGGTGTCGTTGATCGGCTTGATCTTAGTGTCGTCTGAGTATGGCAGGAATCCTCTGTGAGGTGCCTTAGATGCGATGGTGTGTGCTGCATCTACGATGTCTGCTACTACTGAACTCGCTGTAGGTTCCTTACCTGCACCGCGGCCGTAGAAGAGGGCTTCGCCGCTTGCATCACCATTGACAGCTACTGCATTGAATACTCCATTCACGCTCGAAAGGATGTGCTTGGTAGGGATGAATGATGGCTGGGTGCGGAGCTCTATTTGGCCATCTTTGTGCTTCAGTACTACTGAAAGGAGTTTCACATTGTAGCCGAGGCTTTTGGCGAAGTTGATGTCTGTACGTGTGACGCGCTCGATGCCGCGAACATAGACGTCCTTAGGGTCGATGACTGATCCGTATGCTAGCACAGCGAGAAGGATGGCCTTGTGAGCGGCATCCCAGCCGTTGACGTCTAGAGTAGGATCAGACTCAGCGTAGCCGAGGTCTTGAGCTTCTTGGAGGGCGTCAGGGTAGGCGAGTCCAGCATCGAACATGCGTTCTAGTATGTAGTTAGAGGTACCATTAATGATGCCGGTCATGGAGAGTATGTCGTTGCCAACATAGCTGTCCTGTACTGCCTTGATGATAGGGATACCGCCTGCGACAGCTGCTTCGAAGTGGATGGCAGAGCCGTGATTCTGAGAAAGAGAGAAGAGCTCAGCTCCGCGTTCTGCGAGGAGTGCTTTATTCCCTGTGACTACTGTTTTACCGAGCTTGAGAGCGGCGGCTACGATGTCGAATGCTGTGGTGGTTCCTCCGATGAGTTCTACTACGATGTCTACTGCTGGGTCGTTGACGACTTCATTCCAGTCGGTAGTGAAGAGCTCAGTTGGAGCGTCTTCGATTCTTTTTTTAGAAATATCTCTGACAGCAGCTTTGATGATATTTACCGAAAAGAGATTGTTAGAGCGTCCACTAATGAGTGCTCTGTTCTTCTTGATGGTTTCCCAGACACCTGTGCCTACGGTTCCGAACCCTACGAGTCCGATGCCGACTTGCTTTGGGGTAGTGTTGTTTTGTTGCTCTGTCATGATGGTTAGAATGTGTGTTATGATTAGCTGGTATGTATATCAATAAATTGAATGATGACTTGATTTTTTGAAAGTGTGACGCTTGGTGGATCTGCTATCTGTCTGCCTATCAGTGTAGTAGCCTCGTAGAATGCACGGGCATGTTCAGGAGTTTTCCAGTGCGTAGTCCATTTAATGGTATGTACGCTAGGTTTGTTTACTTTCTGGCTGACGGTAAGACGGTCTGATGTGAGCTGGGTGTGAAGATCTGGGGATGGGTACTCTAGCTGCTGGAGATAGAGCATGGCGTGGATCTGTCCTAGCTGGGTATTGACGAACTCGTTTGCTGCCATATTTGGCTGTGCTGTAAGAGTTTCTGAGAGAGGCATTTTTTTAGCGAAAATGGTCGCAGTAGATTTCGGCATGTTGATGTATAGCTCAGGGAAGACGGAGTCTTGATTGATAATGAGGTCTTCGATGTAGGTCTTACCGTGGATGACGGGGAAGGTGGTGAGACCTTGGATCAGTAGTGGTAATGAGTTGAAAAAGGCTTGAGCTTCTACGTTTGGCTTGGTTTGCTTTTGATGACCATCGGGACCTTTTTTATAGGCATTGATGTTATTATAGCGCTGAGCTACGGAGCTGGCTCTACCTCGGATGAAGCCATTACGCGCATGGAAGCTGTCATCTGTTAGGAAAACAGCTTGTTTTCTCGTGAGGGGGAAATTTTGCTCTAGTAGGGCAACTGCGAGGTGTTTGATAATACTGCTCGCATGGGCTGGGTTTTCTTCATCATATTCTGCTGAGAGGAGCAGTTCATTGGCGCTGCTGTCATAAATACAGATGGCTCCATTAGCCTCGGCTAGAGCAAGCGCTGTCATGAAGGATTTACCTGCAGGGAGGAGTCCTAGCTTATGGAAGGCGTATTCACGGACAGCCATGCCTTTTACAGTGAACTGCTGGATGTAGCGGTAGCGGACGGCTTCCATCATGGTGTCCATGTCTACTCGTTTGGCGATTACGTGCTCAGGGAATGTGAGACCGATGTTGTCTTCGACAAACTTAAAGTGAGCGATGGGAAGGGTGACTTCGGTGCCACCGGTCAGCAGATTTTGTAACCCCTGATTCTCAGATTGAAGTTCGGCTACTTGCTGTTTTAGTTCTGTGATGTGTTTCTGCTGTGATGGGGAGCCTGCGCTTTGTTTTGAAATTTTCTTACTATGGAGTACTGCACCGCCTATTGATGCAAGGGCGATCAGATAAGCGAGTAATGTGCTAGGTTGTAATTTCATGGTGGGCGAAGTGAGATGCTCTATTTAGTGTGGCTGGAATTTATCTGCCAAGTAAAATTTCATCTGACTCGAGACCTGTGATTTTCTTTAAGTTAGTGAGCATGAAGTAGAGGATGAATGCCATAACGAATAGGAATGGCGCACCGATCACGGCAAATCCCCAGCCAGTGATCTTACCTACTATTTCATTGTACCCCACTTTCCAGTTATCAGCAGCAGGGCTGAGATCTCTGAAGAAATAAAGTGAAAGTGCGAGGTTAGCAATGGCACTGAGGCAGAATGAGCCAAACATGATGAGGGTACATTTCCAGAGAAGTGACTGGTAGCAAGTTTCGGTGGATTTCTCTTTGACAGATTTTTCAATGCGCTTGATATCGAAAAGGCCATCGTTATAGAGGAATGTATTGAGCAGAGGAGCAGCCATCTTATGGGTGACGATGAATAGGACACCGATGACAAGCGGCTGGACAGCTTCCTTGATACCGAAAATAATCGCAACGTGAGGACGAGCTGACTCGTTATAAAAGAGGTAGATAGTGATCAGTCCTGTGAGTAGAATAGCGAAAAGACCGATACAAGAGAACAAGTTAAGTTTCTTGTGCTTGATGAAATGCCAGATACCAAAGGCTAGTGGAAGGAGGAGTGCGATGCTCATTGCCTTGACTGGGCCGAGGTGCCAAAATTCTCCGTCTTCCTTACTCATCCAGCTGAGAATCATGACGGGAGCGATGACATTGACGACAATGTCTAGAAGGGAGTTATCTGGTTTCTTTTTAGTTTCAGCCATAAATGGTAAATTGTTTCCTATGCATTGCCATGTACGTAGAAACTTGCAAGTTTGAATTTGCTGGTTGGTTATGTTTGCTCGACTAGCCAGTGTGTGTTTACAGTATGGACATGATTTATTTAGACAGTAATGCGACGACCAAGGTGCATCCAGAAGTGGTGGAGGCGATGTTGCCGTATTTGACAGATCAGTGCTATAATCCATCCAGCGGATACCGTGCAGGCAAGAAAGTGAAGGACGCGGTGGAGCTGGCGCGTGAGCAGGTGGCTAGTCTAATAGGAGCGGATATTAGAGAAATATATTTTACCGGCTGCGGTACTGAGGCGAATAATGCAGTTCTGTATTCGCTCGCTGGGATGTGTGGCGAGAATCGGAAGATTATTACGAGTGAGATAGAGCACAGCGCGATCTTGCGTGTCTGTGAGCACTTGACTGAGCGTGGGTTTGAAATCATCAAGATTGGCGTGGATGGGGGGGGGAGGTTAGATCTGGATGCTTGGGAAAAAGCAGTCAATGCAGATGGTGTTGCCTTCTCCACACTCATGTGGGCGAATAATGAGACTGGGATCATCCAGCCGATCGCTGAAGCCTGTGCTCTAGCCAAGGCGGCGAAGGTGCCATTCCATACCGATGCTATCCAGGCGGTGGGAAAGACCGTAGTCGATGTGCGTGAAGTGCCTGTGGACTATCTTTCTATCTCAGGGCATAAATTTCATGCTCCCAAGGGAATAGGAGCCCTTTATGTGCGCAGCGGTATTAGATTCGAGCCGATGTTCAGAGGTGGAGGTCAGGAAAGTGGTTACAGAAGTGGGACAGAAAATGTGGCGTCCATTGTAGCGATGGGAAAGGCTGCTGAGATCATGCAGGCAAAATTAGGTTCAGATGGTCACGCAGGAGTGGCTGAGCTGAGAGATTATTTAGAAACTATCATCAAAGATAGTCTCGATGGTGTGCAGGTGAATGGCGCTGTAGAATACCGTACAGCGAATACCGCGCATCTTGCTTTTGAGGACTGTGAGGCGTCCGGTTTGCTGATCTTGTTAGATGAATACGGCGTGGCGTGCTCGGCTGGTTCTGCCTGCATGACGGGGAAGCAACAGCCATCACATGTGCAGAAGGCAATGGGCTTTAGTAATGAACGCGCGAATAGTAGTCTCAGGATTTCACTATCTATTTTCACTACCAGAGAAGAAGTAGAGGAGGCCGCAAAGATGGTCATCAAGGCAGTCAACAAGCTCCGCTCAGTGCAGGGGCGCGGTAACGTAGGGCCAGTGGTGATCTATACTGAATAATCACTCAGTCGCCTTCATTTCTCGCTGGCGCATCGGCATGGTGTCGATGAGCGCGAAGAGGGTTGTTAAGTCGAGCTTTTCAGCACGTTTTTTGACATCGCCATCTTTACCGATTAGGATGACCTGGGTCGCTTCAGTAGAGTTATTTTCTTGGGAGTACTTCGCTCTTATCGCTTTGGCTTGTTCTGCTGTCAGAGTTGTCTTTAGCTTGTTATTAGTGATGATCTTACCAGCGGCATTGATTTGGAAATAGATCAGCTGGCGATCTTCTAGTGGTTAGTGAGAGCAGGCTGAAAAGTTTCATATGATCACTGTAGATCAGGTTTGCTAGAAATACAAATTTACAGATCAATGATGGTATGGCAGATTGACAGGATGAAACCAGGTGGAAAAGAAGGTGGAGAAGGATATTTTTTAGGAGGAATCGCGCTGTTTATACTAGGGCTGTATTTTTTCTTAGACTCAGTACGCGTGACCTCTGGTCAGTACGGAGCTGTTAGCGGTATGATCGGCCGTGGAAGAAGCGGGATGGAGACCACCTCTATGGGGATCGTGTTTCTACCATTTTTACTTGGTATCGGATTCCTCTTCTATGACTCATCAAAGCGCTGGGGCTGGTGGCTCTCAGGAGCCGGCCTCGTGATGTTAGTCATCGAGATGGTCAGCCGCATCCACTTCCAGATGAACATCAAGACATCGACCTTCCTCCTCATCTTCTGCCTCATGGCAGCCGGCACAGGCCTAGCAGTCCGCGGACTCCTCATGAACAGACAACGCGAACGCGAGGAGCGGGACGAAGAGGGGAAGAAGAAAGGTAAGTAAAAACTTAGCTATACTGGGACGTTAGATACGGTTAAGGATCGATTTGGTTTGACTGATTATATTCCGATGAGTCTGATCAAGCCATTCAAAAGCTTGAATACCAGTGCCGTCATTACTCCAGTTCATTTTCTTGGAAATCCTAAATTTTGAGCGTTTGCTACTATCAGTACTATAGAGCCACTCTATGTCTTCCATTAAGCTCTTTTCTATCTCAGGTAAAAGAACACGTAGTTTTTTTTAACGTTCGCCATCAGGGTCATCATGAATCACAAATTGCACGACAATTTCTTCAGAGTTATTAACGCCTGCCATGATATTGGATGATTGAGCCAAACCTGATTTACCGATACTGTGCCACATCCAGTGCCTTAATCCCGGCTTTTGACTACTAACTGGACTATTATGTTCACGGAGATAACCTTTAAATCCTTCCCAGAAATTTAGTCGTTTAAGTTATAGGTCAGTAGCAACAACCCTTCCGGTAGCCTCGTCAGTACTATTTCTCACCCTCATACTTCTTGAATCCAAGTATGTTTCTGAGGGGGGTGATGAATGTCTGTGTGGAGTCGGGCTTGATAGGGATGTTATTAAATCCTAACAAGCTTAAGTAATGGTTCGAAGGCGTAGACGGCGGATTTACTGCCGGAGGCTTCTAGTCTGGTGGTAATGAGTCCCTCTTCTAATAGGACTCTAGAGAAGCGTGCTGCTGTTTGTTTGGGAATCTGGGCATTACTGGTGAAACGGCTGTTACGGAAGACGGGATTGGTGAAAATGTAGTCGAGTGCGTGGGAGGAGTAACGGGAGGCAAGGTCTTCTGAGAAGCGGATTTTCATTTCCTCATAGAGGCTGGCGATGGCCTCTGCGATGGCGAGGTTTTGGCGTGCTTGGGAGGCGACACCAGTGAGGAAGAACTGTGCCCATGCTGTCCATGCATTCTCCGCTGAGACATTACGCATATTGGTAATATAGTCTGCTTTATGTTCTTCAAAGTAGCGACTGATGTAGAAGTGGGGTTTGGAGATGAGACCGAGTTTCCAGAGGCTGAGGGTGATGAGGATGCGTCCGACACGGCCATTGCCATCTTTAAAGGGGTGGAGGGCTTCAAACTCTAGGTGAGCAAGGGCAACTCTGAGTAGAGGTGGCATGCTCGTGCTGGTGTTCTTACTCGTGCTGTCGTTTTCTAAAAAATCTAATAATGCCTCCATGCCAGATTCGAGCTGTTCTGGGGCTATTGGGATAAAGCTTACCTGTGCGCTGCCTGAGGAGCCGATGTAGTTTTGCTCCGTCTTGTATTCGCCTGGTGATTTCCCTGTTCCTCGTCCAAAGGAGAGAAGGAGCTGATGCATCCTTTTGATGAGGGACTGCGAAAGTGGATAGCCATCATGAAGCTGGCGATGAGCGTCTTTGAGAGCACGGCCGTAAAGGTAGGTTTCGACGGCTTCTGAGCGGTATTCTTTACTGACTTCATCTGGGTCTTGTCCTTCGCTTTCTTCTTGTAGCTGAAGGATTTCTTCTAAAGTGCTGAAAGTTCCTTCCATACGAGAAGAGGCTAGTGATTCCTGACCACGAAGTGGGGCAAGCAAGATTTCACTATTATGCATGCTCTGAAGCATCTGATCATAGCGCGCTAGAGCGTCTGTGGCCTCCAGTAACGAGGGTAGCAATCTGGTGTAATCCAATTCCTTTGGAGGGAATTTATGAGTGTGGTAATGAACAGCATTACTGAGATTGAGTTTCATATGATGTACTATATTTAACTATGGGTTCATTTGTTGTCAATATTTTAACATCTATGAACAACAAATGGGGTTGTTGTTCATAGATTAAGCCTCATGAGATTTGTTGTTCATATTTCCGATAATATTAACTACAATGAGGTTTAATGTTCATCGGTGATCTACAAATACATTTGTTGTTCATGAATATTGGTCTGGGTAACAGCAACGTCATTAGGCTACTAATGTTCCATTAAGTTCATCTTCGCTGTGTCTTTAGCATAGATGCGGCTTTGTTGTTTTAGCTAGGGATAAAACCCTAGATTATGCACATGATATCTCTTTAGAGGAGTGTGGTGTAGGCAAACTGACTCCTGCTATTAAAGTGTGAGGTTGTTCAGCGAAGGGGCTGAATTTTTAAAATACCTCAGGTGTTAGAGGGGCTCGATGATGGGGCTATGAAGCGAGCTAGGGGAGGAGTCTGTAGATCCAGAGACAGGTCGCTAGGATGGAGACGGAGAGGAACACGAAGAGGACGCCGTTGGTGGCTTGGTGGCGGTGTTCGTTTCTGAGCTCGCCTTTGGAGAGGCGGTCAAAGAATTCTTTTTCGCGGCGGACGGTTAGGATTTCGTCTGGGGCGGGGAGGGTTTGCATGCGCTCTATCTCGGCGTCACGTCGGCGTGTGGGCTCGTTTTCGATGAACTGTCTGAGTGATTCTATTTCACTTTTAACGAGTTCATCTACCTCTTTGAGGTTGTCGAGTTCAGGTAATGTTAGTTGTTTTTCCACCGGTAAAGATGTGTTCTTTTAGCGAGATAGGAAGAGGGTAATGGCTATAGCTCCAAGGATGATGATGGGGAGATTAAATGCCATTCCTTGCTTGAGCATGGTGACGAACTCGCTGTCCGCGTTGAGTGAACGAGCGGAGATTTTTGAGATTTTTTTGCCGTTGCCAAAGAGGTTAGAGTGTGAGCCATTAGCGAAGTATGAGAGTGCTTCATCATACTCGTCTTCTGCGTGGTCGAGGACTGAGATGGCTTTAGTGAGTTCTTTAGAAAGCTGGTCACGAGTCCATGACTCAGGGTTGATGCTATCGATCTTTTGCTGGTGTTCTGCGAAGCATTTACGTGTCTGCTCAAGGTCTTCTAGATCTTGCTTCATCTCGTAGATGGAGCGGTCGACTGAGGTGAGGCAGTTAGTAAGTCTTTCGGTCATGCTTACTTGGCCATCAAGGAATTCTTCTTTACGGCTGGTGAGTTCTTCTAGCTCTTGTTTCTGGATCTCAATGAGTTCTTGCTGTTTCTGGAGCTGCTCTAGTTTCGTCTGAGCAGCTTCTAGTTTGCCTTCAAAATTGTCACGGATAGCAGAGCGAGCACCGTTGTCCATTTCAAGTTGTGCTTCATTAACTTTGAGTTGTTGTTTGCGAGAGTCTTTTAGAGTAGGCATATTTCTGTGTTTTTGAGATTAGAATACTTATTAGTTTTATGTTAAATTTTGCAGGATGTGAAGCATTATTTAGTTTTTCTTAATTGTTTAGTTGTATGGATGGTTAATGCTTGTGATCTTATATATAATTTTGTTAATTGAGTTGTGATTTGGAGTCTTGATTACAGGCTAGGTTATTTCGTGTTTTCTGTCTTCTATGAGCTAGAATGACTTGCAGAGTTTGTGAAATTTGGCTCTTAAAGTTACTTGCGGATAGTTTATTTAGCTCTATAATCGAGTTATTATGTTATCACCTACCACAGCAGAATCTCAGGACGTGACCGTTGATTATTTATGTAATGAAATAATGATGCATCCTGAGAAACGTAAATTTCCGAAATTTGATGTAACTAGATTATTAAGCACGGTTTTTGAGCCAACTACTGGCTGTAGAGTTTGTATTTTAACAGACTTTGAAAATCCGCAGAAAATGATGAAGGGTTTTAAGTTTCTCAATGAAGACGGTTTTGAGGTTCAGAAGAATGCGGTGAAGCATTTCTATCAGCCATTTATTGATGGTGTAATGGATGAACTGGGAATGACTGGAGGCGAGATGTTTGCTTACTACACGACGAATGGTTCTAACTTAGATATGAAGGATGATGTGTTCTGTAGTGAGGGGAAGCATCTTTCACTGGATAAGGATATTTACCCGAACTACGATATTATTTTATGCATTACTGACTGGAGTGCTACGGCACCTTTGACAGCGAAGTGTAAGCAATTTGGATTCCGTGGAGCTACGATGCATGGGATGAATGATATTATTTTAGGATCTGGTCTTGCGGTGAACTATAATGAAGTAGCAGCTGATGCTGAGAAAATGAGGCAGGCGATGACGAAAGCGGATTCAATTGAGATTGATTTCACTCTTGAAGATGGTCGCGTTCTAACAGCGTGGCTCGGACTGGACGCTCAGGAGGCGCAGAAGTCTCAGGGACTTTGTAAGGGGATGGAGCCAGATGTTGCTAATTTACCAGCTGGTGAAGTTTATTTCGTACCAAATGATGCGCGTGGTGAGTTCCCGATGAAGTATGAAGACGGCACTCTTGGGGTGCTGACTGTGGTGGATAGAAATATCATTAAGTCGACTCTCATCGAGGGTGATCAGAAAACTATCGATGACCACAATCAACGACTTGCGGATGATCCTATGACTGGGACGCTGGGTGAGCTGGGATTTGGTACTCAGGTATTACCTGTCTCTTACTCAGATATTCAGGATGAGAAGGTGATTGGTACTTGTCACTTGGCGACTGGTCGTGATGACCATCTCGGTGGTGACATTGTCCCTGATATGTTCAAGGTGCATGAGAATAGTACACATGATGATATTCTCTTCGCTCCGCACAAGACTCCTAACTTTATGGTGAGTGAGGTACGTATGAATAAGGGTGATTCGCAGGAGTTGATTATTGAGAATTTCCGACCGAGTGCATTTATTCAAAACGCACTGAGGTCATAGGTCGTACTTTCAATTAGGTAAATTTTGACCCGATGCTACGAAGGTTTCATCCTTGTGGGATCGGGTTTCTTTTGTATATATAATATGATGATAAATAATATAATGAGCTTGTCTTTGGTAGGGCTAGTCGCTCTATGCATTGGAGCTGTGAGTGTGAGCGCTCGTGAGGCAGTGGCTCAGCATGCTCCGGTGATCATAAATGACAGGGAGCTTATCGATGGCTTAGCGAATAAGCTTGGTGAAATTACTCTGAAACATAAGGGGATATCAAGTGACGATCTTAAATCTCAGTTTGCGCGGACAGAGACGACGTTAGCTCTGCTTAAAAAGAAGCAAGGGGTTTTGGATGATCTCTATGGTTCTTCAATGAATAGTGTGGGGATGATTAGCTCAGTTTATAAGTGTGATAAATGTCCTGACTGGCATCTGAAAGGGATGGCGACTTGCTGGGTGCTTACAGATGATGGTGTGATGGTTTCTAATTATCATATATTTAAGGATAAGGAGGTAGCGAGCTTCGGTATCCAGACTAGAGATGGGCATGTTGCTCCAGTGATAGAAATTTTAGCAACTGATAAGGATGCGGATATCTGTATCTTCCGAGTGACTAAGAAAGAGGGTGGCTATCAACCTCTTGCTATGGGTAATGCTCAGAAAGTAGGAGGTAATGCTCATATCATAGCGCACCCAGACAGAAGGTATTATACTTACACTTCTGGTAAGGTGTCTCGGTATTACTATAGTCGTAATAAGGCGAGGAAATGTTATTACATGGGGGTTACGGCAGACTATGCACGTGGATCTAGTGGTGGACCGGTGATGGATGACGAGGGAAATGTCATCGGCATGGTAGCGAGCACGAACTCTATCTACTATCCATCCAAGGATAAGAAGGACCCAAAAGGGAATTTTCAAATGACGATCAAGAATTGCGTTCCTGTTGATGCGATCCGTAAGATGGTGAAGAACTCTAACAGTTAGATTTAAAGAAAAAAATAAATATGGATTACGAATCAGAAAAAGTGCTCAGCGATTATCTCATGATGCACTATGGTAAGCATGAAGAGCGCATGCCTTGGGGCTTTAGTAAATTAGGAGCATTAGATTTCCCTGCGCAGACGGTGAGTTATTTCACGCAGAAGCATGTGGCAATGAGCTTAGACCTTGGCTGTGCTGTGGGAGCGTCGACATTTCATATGAGTAAGTTATCTAGCAAGGTGATAGGCATTGACTTCTCACAGCTCTTTATCGATACGGCTAATGAGCTAAAGGAGAACGGGAAGAAGGCATACCAGTATCAAGAAGAAGGAAATAAATTTATTCCTGGCTTAGCTGAGATTCCCGAGGGGTCTGTGGCCGGTAATGTGAGCTTCGCTCAGGGTGATGCGATGAATCTTCCGGATGGTTTTAAGGGGTTTGACCGTGTGCATGCGGCTAATCTTATCTGCAGGCTTCCTGAGCCAATGAAGCTGATAGAGCGACTCCCTAGCTTGGTGAAGCAGGGTGGTGAGTTAGTTCTTGCTACGCCTTTTTCATGGCTGGCTGAGTATACGCCTGAGGAGAACTGGCCTAAGGAAGATAGCTGGGAATGGCTACAAGCTGGGCTGAGTGAGCACTTCGAGCTGATTCATCATTCGGATGAAATTTTCACCATACGTGAGCATGTGCGTAAGTTTCAGCTAGGTGTCTCTAAGGTGAGTCACTGGAGACGGAAGTAAATATTACTATACAACTGACATGTTAGTTTCTAAGTTAGCAATCAGTTACGATGAGTAAGAAAAACCAATATAGAAAATACTCAGAGGCTCAGAAGCCTGAGGAGATGTCAGGTCTCAAAAATAAGGTCTGGGAGATAATTTTCGAAGCAGAGACTCCTTCAGGTAAGGTGTTTGATGTGGTTCTTCTGTGGGCTATTTTCTTTAGTGTCTTGGCTGTGATGCTAGAGACGGTGAAGTCTATCGAGGCTGACTATGGTGGGCTTCTTACTTTTGTTGAGTGGTTCTTCACGCTGTTTTTTACAGTGGAGTATTTGACTCGACTTTGGGTGACGAAACGTCCGCTGAAGTATGCGACAAGTTTCTTTGGAGTCATTGATTTACTCTCTTGTCTGCCTACTTACTTGATGCTCATTTTCTCTGGAGCGCATGGATTTGCGGTTATCAGGGTATTGAGATTACTAAGGATGTTTAGGATCTTCAAGATGGTGAAGCATGTGCAGGGAGCGCATGTGATCATCACTGGCTTACAGAAGTCTAAGGCTAAGATTACGGTGTTTTTCTTTGCTGTGTTTCTGTTTTCGGTCATTGCTGGGACGCTGATGTATTTCGTAGAGGCGAGTCAACCAGGCTCAAAGTTCACTAGCATTCCGGTAAGTATCTATTACGCGATCGTTTCTATCTCTACTGTGGGCTATGGCGATATCACGGCGACTACTGATCTCGGGAGATTTCTGACTACTTTAATGATTCTCGGTGGTTACGCAGTCATCGCAGTCCCAACTGGGATAGTGAGTAATGCGATGATGAGTAGTGATAATCCTTCTGACTTGAGTACGGATGCTTGTCCTGGCTGTGGGGTGAATGGGCATCTTGCTGATGCGAAATTTTGCCGATCTTGTGGTGAGAAAATGAATCCGAAGAAGAATACTGATGAGATGGCTGAGAAGAAGGCTGAGAAGAAGGCTGAGAGGACAAGTGTAGATAATTGAAGAATTGTCATGGTGCTGGCTGGACAGTGAGGGAAACTTAGATTTAACTCCAGCTATGCATCAAGTAGAACCAATCAACGGATACATTTCGACCTGGGGTGAAGGCCCTATCTGGCATAACGATTCACTTCTCTATGTGGACATCGAAAAGCACAATGTCATCAAGCTCGCCCCTGAATCGGGGCAGGAGCAACTCTGGCCAGTGGGCGAGCGTGTAGGTACTGTGGTTCCTCGCGAGTCTGGTGGTATGGTCATCGCTGGTGATCATGGCTTTTCATTTCTCAGTGAAGACGGAGTGGTTAGAAAAATTTCTGATCCTGAGCTGAATAAGTCTAACAACCGCTTCAATGATGGTAAGTGTTCACCAGATGGACATTTCTTCGCAGGGACGATCAGTCTGGTGAAGGAAAAGGGAGATGCTAGTCTTTACCGGTTGAGTAAAGCTGGTGAGGTTACTGAGGTCTATTCTGGAGTGACTAACTCTAACGGAATAGCATGGTCAGCTGACGGTAAGAAAATGTTCTACATTGATACGCCGACATTAGCAGTGCTTGCATTCGATTATTGGGACGGCGAAATTTCTAACCCAAGACAAATCGTGGATACATCTGCGATCAGTGCTTCTCCGGATGGGATGGCGATCGATGAAAACGATAACCTCTGGGTGGCATTCTGTCATGGAGCTTGTGTTGTCTGCTATGACAGTAAGACTGGCGCTGAGCTACAGAAGATAGATCTGCCATGTCTGGAGACTACGGCGTGTGCCTTTGGTGGTGAGAACCTAGACGTGCTTTACGTCACAACTGGGATTCACAAGACTGAGATAGAGGAGCATGCGGGTAAGGTTTTTAAGGTCACTGGGCTCGGTGTTAGAGGGCAGAAAGCGCACGCTTATAAAGGATAATTTAGGATGAAAAATACACCGTTAAACATAGCAGGTCGTGAGTTTCAGTCACGTCTGATGGCTGGTACTGGAAAGTTTGCATCTAACGAGCTGATGCGCGATACACTGGCTGCGAGCGGCACAGAGATCGTGACTGTTGCCTTGCGTAGAGCAGACCTTAGCGGAGGTGCTGAGAGTGACCCGTTTGCTAACATCTTGGAGTACATTGACTCTGATAAGTATTTATTATTACCGAATACAAGCGGGGCAATGAATGCTGATGAGGCAGTCAGGTTAGCGAGACTAGCTGAAGCAGCAGGGTTACCGAAGTGGATCAAGCTGGAGATCCATCCAGACCCTACTTATTTACTACCAGATCCTATCGAGACCTTGGCTGCGGCGGAGATTCTCGTTAAAGAGGGATTTACCGTATTGCCTTATATCAATGCTGATCCTGTATTGGCGAAGCGTCTGCAGGAGGTGGGTGTAGCAGCGGTGATGCCACTCGGTGCCCCGATAGGTTCTAATAAGGGTGTGGTTACTCGTGATCTGGTGCAGATCATCATAGATCAGGCGACTGTGCCAGTGGTTATAGATGCGGGACTGGGTGCGCCAAGCCATGCTGCCGAAGCGATGGAGCTGGGAGCAGATGCGGTGCTGATCAATACCGCAATGGCGATCCCTAGAGATCCAGTGCGTATGGCTCAGGCATTCAGGCTGGCAGTGGAAGCTGGAAGAGCTGCTTATGAAGTAGGTCTTCCTCAGGAGAGTGTGAAAGCCTCAGCTACTAGTCCGCTGACTGTCTTTTTGAATGATTAAACATCGTTTCAGTGCGATTTTTGACTATTTAGCACGATAGCTGCATGATTATTTCATTTTCAGCTTGATATATTAAATCTAGAGCATCATTCTGCGCTCACGCAATTATGGGTAAACAATACAACAAAGTTTTAAAAAGAAGACGTCGCAAAGCATACCTCAGCCGCAAGAAGGCTCTGGACGCATCAGGGGCTGTCGTGAAGAAGAGCAAGCCAGCTGCAAAGAAGTCTGCTCCAGCAAAAAAAGCAGCTAAGAAAACAGCTGCTAAAAAGACTGTTGCTAAAAAGACTGCTGCTAAAAAGGCACCTGCTAAGAAGGCAGCTGCTAAAAAGGCACCAGCTAAAAAAGCTGCAAAGAAGGAGGAAGATAAGTAGTCTTTCTCTATATACACAATTTATTAAGCCAGTCATCACGCATCAGCGTATGACTGGTTTTTTTATGTGTGTGCCCGGCAGGGCACACTGACTTGGGGGTTAAAGTCCCCTGTGGGCTCGGCAGAGAGAACCACTAGCAGACAGCAAGGTTAAGATCGTGAGATCTTGGCTGAAGGAAGCTGATAAGCAAACCATTGCCCTGATGA
>CALJOJ010000052.1 GCA_937981665.1 uncultured Rubritalea sp. | reverse complement strand
GCACCATACACTGGGATAAGCTTGAGGACTTAGAAAGTGCGATCGAGGAGGTTCTCAAAGAATGGTGGAGCAAAGCGCAAGGCTTCCGCTCATTATTTAGCAACTCGTATATTCGCTCTGAACTAAACGCTATTTAGAAATTATTTAAGACCTATTTCAAACTAGAAATGGTATTAGATCCTTGGCTGCATAAGCCTTTGACGTGCTGGATGCATCCTCTAGTGCTGGTTCCTGCAGGAAAATGGGAGGACAGACCGGTGCTAACCATTGTTAATAAGGAGAATGATCCACAGAGGAAAGAGAGCTATGCTGGCTACGCGTCGTGCACGCACTGTGGCAGAGAGGATCTGTCAGGTCAGCCCGCGTGGCAGGTGCTAGAGTCTGAGCTGAAGCGTCTTGGTGAGCTATGTGGCAGAGATCTGTACGCTGAACTTAGCGCTGAAGAGGTTGACTGGTACTCATAGTGTGGTTTGATAAATGCGAACTATGGAAGTTTCCACGCTGCTCGGTATTTAGTATAGTCTGCATTAGTGAGTAGAAGGTAAACGGGGGCTTTGCTAGGGTCGATCTGGGCGATCAGCTGTTTTAGCTTTGTTGGGTCCATAGTGGTACATCCTGCAGTCGCCTTGGCTCCACTATATCTCCAGATATGGAAGAAGATAGCACTGCCAGCATTAGCGACAGCACGCTTCTCAGCAGTGCCTTCGTTGTGAGCGATGAAGAGCTTGAGGGAGTGAGCATAGTCTCCTTGGCGCATCTGAGCATCCTTTTCCCAAGTAGATTTTGGGGTGTGGTCGAGGAGGATGTGTTGGTTATAGCTTGCTGATTTTGAGTCTTCTATCCACAGGTCTTTGGTAGTGATTTGCTTATAAGGTAGATTTGTTTTTTTCTGAATAGATGGAGCGTACCCGAAGCTGAAGCTGGATCCTGATCCTATCTTGAATAGACCAGCTGGTGAGCGACCGTCGCCCTCTTTCTTTTTCAAGCCAGCGAGATTTGATGGATGTAGTCCTAGTCCCCATGCGAGTCCATTTCTACCAAGCCTACCTTTCCAAGCTGTACCTTGTTGTCGCCATCCGTTGGTGTTTTTCTCAAAAACGGAGAGTGTGACGTGGGATGAGCTACTATCTGGGGCGATGCCGATGACAAGTTGCTGGGTGTTTTCTGGGAGCTGGGCAGATAGTATCCCATGAAGTAGGAGACTAAATGATAAAAGGAGAAATAGATGTTTCATGTTTATACTATACGCTCACTATGATTAACTATCAATATTGGATTATTTAGGGTTGCTGAATAAGAGAGGAATGTATAAGACTTTGACTGTAAGTATGAAAATTCTTTTAATCATTCCCATCACTATTTTATCAGGCTGTTTATTAAGCTCATGTGGATCTACTCCAGATGTTCCAGAGAGAGAGGCTGTTATCAATGAAACTTTCGTCGAGCAGCGTATTGATGATTTGGTGAGCATTGATGAGACCTCCATCCCTGTAAACTCAGCTATCCCGCTGGCTACTCCAGTAGCCGGCCGCCCAGGTTTTGTGTTTAACCCTTTTAATCAAAACATGGTAGAAGTAGCAGGCCTGAGATCAGGCATGAAAGTGAGAGATCCAGAGGATCCAGACCCTAGTCATATATTTGTAGTCCCATAAGAGACTCTTCCTTATCGACCTTGAAGGTAAGGTTCGTCACCAAGTGGTAAACGACATGCCACTGGGTCGCCCTATTCGCGAGTATCTCTGTGTGATCGATACTCTTCAGCACTTTGAAGAACACGGTGAAGTGTGACTAATGGACTGGGAAAAGGGTTCAGCCGCAATGACTGCAGACCATGCAGGTGTTAGTGCATTCCTTTCAAAGTAATCTATCTATTTAGAATTTTAAATCCTACTATCAAGCCCGAAGTGCAACACTTTAAATACGTTTATATCAATGACTTATGATAATAATAGCCTTTTTGTGTAGTCGTAATCCTTTCATGTATAATGGCGAAGGATTAAGACTACACAAAAAGGCTTGCGGTTAACTAGCTTCCTCACCTAAAAATAGTATTGTACTTACTCCTAGAATCCAAGAATTTTTGTTATAAAGCCTACTTGGATGACCTCTGAGTAGGCTTTTATTTTTTAAGTTTATATTCATTAAGAAGACGCTTCATTTGCTCGACGATTTCAGGGTGTTGATCATGTAAGTTTGTTGTCTGCTTGAGATCGGCTTGAAGATCATAGAGTTGTGCAGGAGGTGCGTCTTTAATGATTTTTCCGTCTTTAATATCACTGTTGATATCTCCTACATAGGTGACACATTTTGGTCCACCTGCTCCGTGCTTATCTGGTGACTTATTGAAGCCGCCAGCTCCCTGAGCACCTATATATAGCCATTTACCTTTGCGAAGAGCTAAGTGGCTTTTTTTGCTAGGACATAGAACTAATGTTTCACGCAGAGCCTTTGTAGGATCACCTATGATAGCAGGTAAGATATTGATGCTATCAGCTAGTTGCTTTTCATTAATGGACTGCTCTGTAAGGGCTGCAAATGTTGCTAGCATATCTATGCCGCTGATTAGCTGAGAGGATTTGCTTCCAGGTTTGATCTTCCCCGACCACTTTGCAATAAAAGGAACACGGTGTCCGCCTTCCCAGACTCCAAATTTAAACCCAAGCAGTTCGCCGTTTTGATGATGCCCTTTATCGAAAGCATCTTTTGCTACATTGTTAAACATACCACCATTGTCACTGGTAAAGATGACGAGTGTGTTGTCAGTGATTCCGTTGTCATCTAAGCACTTCATTACTTCGCCGACCATCCAGTCTAACTCATGAATGAAATCACCATATAGTCCACATTGACTAGTACCCTTGAAGCGAGGGGCAGGGGTGAATGGGTGGTGAATGTTAGTGGTTGGTAAATAGAGAAAGAACGGTTTTTCTTTGTTTTCAGTGATCCATTTGACACTCTTTTCAGCGAGTAAAGTACCTGTGCGCTCATCGTCATACATGGCATGCGCTTTCTTTCCTCCCCCAAATTTATTAGCTGTCTTTTTACCATGATCTGCTGGGTAGGTTGTTGTTATCCCGTAAGGCTTTTTAGTAGTTAAAGGGTCATTAGCTTCCCATCCCAGGACGCGGTCATTCTCTACATATACATATGGATAGCCACTGTTTACCTTTGGGACACCAAAGTAATAGTCGAAGCCTAGTTCGAGTGGGCCAGGTCGTAGCGGTTTATTCCAATCGGTTTTATCAGTACCGAAGCCTAGATGCCACTTACCTATAGCTGCAGTAGCATAGCCTTTGTTCTTAAATAACTGACTCAGGGTTAGCTTGCCTGTGTCAATCAATAGCGGCTGGGTGTGCCCGCACGGCCCCCAGAGACCTTTCCTATATGGGTATTCTCCTGTAAGGAGACCATAACGGGATGGAGTGCAGACTGCTGATGGCGAGTGTGCATCTGTAAATATTTTCCCCTCAGTAGCTAGCTTATCGATGTTCGGAGTCTGTAGCATAGTAGCACCATAACAGCTCAAGTCACCATAACCCAGATCGTCAGCGTAGATTAAAATGACATTGGGCTGTTGTGTAGAACCTGATAACGGTAAGCTGATACTGGTTAAAAAGGTAGAGATTAGTGTTAATGTTTTTTTATATGTGGAAGTTGATTCTTTTTAGAATAGGCTGGTGACATAATTACAATATACTACTATCAAGCCCGAAGTGCAACAATTTAAATCCGATCATATCAATGACTTATGAGAATAACAGCCTTTTTGTGTAGTCGTAATCCTTTCATTTATAATGGCAAAGGATTACGACTACACAAAAAGGCTTGCGGTTAACTAGCTTTCCCCACCTAAAAATAGTGTTGCGCTTACTCGTAGAATCCAAGATACAAAAAAGCCAGCTGCACTGTTAGGTGAGTGGGTTTAATGTTTGTTTATGGAGATGGGTTATTCTGCGATAGCGCGCTCTGCTTAATTGTCAGTAGACTTAATCTTATCTGCGCTAGTTCCAAATTTATTCAGAAGAATACGCTCAATGCCATTCGCTGCATAATCACTCTTTGGGTGAATGTTTTGAGCTTTCAGGTACCAAGTGAGTGCTTGGGCTGAAGATGATGATTTCTTCTCATATTGTTTAGCTTTGGAGATGATCTGAGTGAACTCAGCAGCTCTTCCACTATAGATTGCGCTGGCTTTAGAGAGTTCGATATCATCATCAAATTCCTTGAGTTTCATATCGATCGTTTCCCATGCTGCTGCTGCCTGTCCATTCTGGTCTAGTGACTCCGCCTTTCTGAGTGCTTCGATGACTGATGTCTTATTGCCAGTGATCTTCTTGAGCATGCTGTTGCGCTCAAGGTCTTCTTCTTCTTTGGAGACACCAAATGCTGCGAGGAAACGTGGTAGGTTTTCTTCGTTAGTGATCGCAGCCCATGACTGAGTGTCTACATAGCGGTCAAAGTCTTTACGGGCTGAGAGCAGCATGTCTTCAGCTTCTAGACCTCTACCAATGATGTCATCTAGCATTCCATTGATTTCATTGAGATCTGGGTTTGATGGCCAAGCTGAGGTAGCTTTAAACATTGCTGTTTTAAAGCGTTGTTCTTCGTTATATCTTTCTTGGGTATCTGTTACTCTTTTCATTTGGAAGAGTGCTAGTTTAGCGTCTCTTGCGTAGCTTTCGGACTCTGTCTTTTTAGCTGCGATGTATGACCGAGCTTCTGATGCATTGTAGTCGCTAGCGCTTTCACTGAGACGGCTATTGAGTTCTTCACCGCGCTCCAGATCTTTTGCTTGAAGTGTTTTTACGAGGTCATTTGCGTCTTGGACATATTTAAGGACCTTAAGCTTGCTCTCGGCAGGAATAGTCTGAACTGTGGTGACGAATTCACCGATGGCGAATGACTCAACGAGTCTCTCTGATGCAGCGTGAAGTCGATCACTTTGGATATTATTTTCAAAGGCACTAACTAGCGTCTTTACCTTACGGATAGCTTCATTAGCAGCTGCATCTAGTCCGGCTACTGTAGGGTCAACACCTATTCCTTCCGAGAAGAACTTTTCTGTGTCAGAACCACGCTTTAGGCGCATTTTCACATCACCATCTTGATAGATGAGGTTGTAAAATCTGGCAGACATAATGACGTGTTCAAATCTACGTTGCATGAATAGCTGTACCATCATTGCTTGGTATTGAATTTTTGATTGAGTGAGGTCAATAGTGCCTTCAACTTCAGTTTTTTTGATGATAGCAGTGATCTCTACGAGGCGCTTTTGCATAACCTGGTAGTCGATGTTTCCTGTACGTCCTGAGGAGCTTGATGTTCTTGCTCCGCTTTTAGAAGATCCAGTGTTACTGCTCTTACTACCACCATTTCCACCACCAGCTGTGCTAAATTCAGATTTTTGTTCGATCACTCTCATGTTACGAACGAGGGTCTTTTCCTCACGGCGAAGCTTGGCGATAAACTCTTGTTTAGAGCCAATATTGTTTTTAGTAAGCTGCGCTGAGTAGATTGCGTTAGCTAGTGACTCGCAAAGGTTTCCGTCACCTGGGTATGCTGATGCAACTTCTAACAATTTGTATGCTTTGCCAAGGTTAGGTCCGCCACTTCTCGTTGGTGAGACTGTATCAAGAATTTCTCTTAAGACCTTACGGTAAGTGACTGCTTCCTCGGATGAGAGTGTATCAGTAGCCAAGAATGCCTCGAATTGGCCACCTAGATGATTGTCCATAAGGCTGTATTGTCTACCTTGGACTTCGACGGTTTTATTAGTAGGATCGATGATTGGGATGTCAGTCCCGTGAGCAGAAGCGTCTGGCTGGCTGTCTCGTCTTACGATAGTATCGTTACCGCCACCACTTGCAGAGCCACCAGGAGATAGACTTGGGGGCTTTTGAGCGAAAAGTGGAGAAACCGAGCTAGAGGCTAGGAGTAATGTTAAAAGAGTTTTGTTCATAAATAAATAGTGTTATAGGATCCGTAACTTGATTTAAGAGGATTATTTGTCCGTGTATGCGGTAGCAAATAACCATGCATCGTCTTTTGCATTTACTGTGAATGTGTATTCTTGCTGGGTGTTGATATTAGGGCCGTCAACATCAGCAGGGACTACGATGGGGATGTCCTCGTTGTTGTATCTGACTTGCAATACCTGTCTAACACCGTCTTTGTATGCTATTTTTTTGATTACTTCTCCACGTACCTCGAAGGTTGATCCTCGTTGGGATTCTGGTGATGTTGTATAGGTGTCTATGGAGAGTAGGTTAGCGCTAGAGGTTCCGCTAGGATTATTGATAACATAGATGCCGCCAGCGACAAGGGCTACTGCACAGACAGCTCCGATGATGACTGGAGCTGGATTAGATGCTGCTTTTTTCTTTTTGCGTGATTTACGTGCCATGAATTAGTTGTATATAAAGTTATATGAATATAAGGTATGGTCAACAAAAGGTTACACTCTAAATTGATTATTGTACCAATAAAAATGCCTTGCTGAACGTGGTTCAGCAAGGCGTAATTCTGTTATCTCTTATAAAATCGGCGTTCTAGTGTTCCCATTGGTGGCGTTTTATCCCGATAAATGTGATGACTAAGCCGATGACTATCTGTGCTATAAGTATGAATGATGAAAGATTGGATCCCAGGTCGATCGGTGTTTTGGTAACATCTTTCACGGCATCGTAGTAACCAGATTGTAGATTCTGCAAGCTTCCTGACCATGCCCAGTAGGCCGATATGAATGGTCTCGTGATCTGTCCTACTAGATCAGGGAGAGCTAGCATGGCGCCAGATAGAGGAAGCTGAAAGCCTACGAGATAAATCGAGAGCATGGAGGCTTTTTCAGCGGTCTTCATCATTGCTGAAATACCCAGACAGATGAATGACATGGATGCATTGATCAATATGAGGAAGGTAAAGTGATCTATATAGCTACTAGCTTCAGCCCCCTTGAATGTCCAAGTTGCCTGTACTGCTATTCCCATCACTAGTGACTGCACTAGGATGATGGCTATGAGGAAGGTGACTTTACTCAGTAGGTATGCCACTGGGCTCACTCCACCGAATTTTTCTTTTTCCATAATCTTACGTTCACCAGCAATTTCTCTGGCTGCATTATTTGATCCCATGAGGGCGAGAAGAACCATTTGGAACATGATGATGCCAGATACTGCTCCACCGACATTGAGACGGTTTTTAGCAATTTCATTGAGTTCCTTAATGCCATCAATCGAATAATCGGTTCCTGCGTCTGAGAATTTTCGTAGAGTTTCGTTTCCTTGATCAGCAAAGAGAATGACGATCAGTGGGAAGCAAATCATAATAGCGAGCTGGAGGTACACTTGTCCACGGTCGCGGAAGAAAATTTTCCATCTACGAGCAAGTAGTGTGCTAAACTGGCTAAATATACCAGGCGTCTGCACTGCGATGGATACTTCTTGGATGAAGTCTGTCTTGGCGACGTCAAACTCATCATCGAGCTTACTAGATTCTGCTTTTTTTCTACGTTTTTGGCGCTTCGATAAGGTGACTTCTTCTTCGGCGTCGAGTTCTGTTGTGGCATCGAGATTGATGTTTTTTTCGATTTCTAGATCTTCTGATGATTTAGAGGTGAGACCATGAGCTAGTGGTGCATTAAGCTTACCGGATTTAATTAATTCAACGCGTGTGTCCTCAATTTTTTGATAGTAGCTATCAGCGTGTTTTTCCCATGACTTATTCCATTTTGTTGATTCTTGTTTTCCAAGACGTGGGTATATTTCCTCAGTGTCATCTACTGAGAAGTAGTGGGTGAGCTCATCTGGTGGACCATGAAAGGCCACTCGTCCTTCGTGAAGCACGAGGATAGAGTCGTAGAGTTCTAAGTGAGCGAGTGAGTGCGTGACGGAAATGACAATGCGGCCATCACGGCGTGAAATGTCATGGAGCCGACGAACAATGTCTCTCTCTGATCTGGGGTCTAGACCAGAAGTTACTTCATCACAGAGAAGTAGTGTAGGGTCTGTGACTAGTTCCATAGCTAGTCCTAGGCGGCGTTTTTGTCCACCTGAGAGCACTTTGACTTGGCGATCCGCAATGTCTGTGAGCCCTGTTTCCTCAAGTACTCTGTCAATACGCTGATCAAGCTCACCGAGGTCATTGGTTTTGACGCGGAGCTTGGTGACTGCCTCAATGGACTCATCTACAGTGAGCTCTTCGAAGGCGATGGAGAACTGGGGAACATAACCTAGCTCAGCCGGTTCGAGGTCACCATCTTCTTCGAGATCGCGGCCTTTCCAGAATATGTAGCCTTCGGACATCTCATTGAGTCCAGCAATGGTGTTAAGCAGTGTAGTTTTACCACATCCTGATGGTCCCACAATAGCCATGAAGTGGCCTGCAGGGATCTTCAGATTTACGCGGTCAATGAGATTATGAGGCTCGCCGTCCTTTTCTATAGTGAAACAAAAGTCTTTTAATTCTAGCACGATATTAGGCTATAAGTGGTTAATGTAATTTGTTTACATGAAACCTATTTTTTTTAGATTTGGCGAGAAGAAATCTTGAGAGATATTAAATTGTAGGTAGCGTACACTTATGTCATGCAGACGAAGAAAGAATAGAAACCAGAATAGCAACACAGAAAATAAACCACGGAAGATTTCTGGTGGTTGGGCTAAGGGATTGTGGTGGAAGATTTTAATAGGGGTGCTGATCATGGGTGTCATCGGTGGGATATTTGCGTACAGAAAAGCAATTGCCTTTTTAGGAAGTGAAGGTTTTAGGGAGGAAGTTTCTGAGCAGGTGTCTGCTGAGCTAGGGACTGAAGGGGAGTTTGGTAAGTTTACTTGGTCCGGAATGGACGGAAAGAATGAGAGCTTCGATGCTGCGGGTGACGGCTTGATTGAGTCAGTTAAAGTCGAGGATATTGCATTCGATGTGAAAATGGATTTCATTAAGCGCGATAAAATCAGAGTGAAGAATATTAGAGTACGTAGTGTGTATGCGGAGGTGGATTTACGTAAGCCATTCGAGAAGATAGAATTGCCTAAGAAAGAAAAAGGTTTTATCGCTAGTCTGCTTCCTGAGGAGATAGAAATCCTTGATGCGGAGGTTTCTAATATACGCGCTAAAGTGATTACTAATTCTGGTGATTTCAAGCTAGGTAGACTGCATGTAGTGGCTCAGAAAGAAGGAGCGAAGTATGAGCTTCAGATAGATAATGGACTACTAGAGCTTCCTTTTCCGATGTTGAAATCTGCTAGATTAACTAGTGGGAAGTTGACTCAGTTTGATGATGAGATCTATATTGATGATGTGAAGTTAAATGTTTTTGGTAGTGGGGAATTAGTCCTGAATGGAGTGGCTGATCTTTCTCCTACTGCAAGTAAGCTTTATGATGTCGACGGTAAACTTACTGGTCTTCGCTGTTCTGATGTTGTACCAGGAGACTGGCAACGTCATCTAACAGGTGAGGTGAAAGGAACGTTTAAAATCATCCCGAGGTCTGGTAATGAGCCAAAGATTACTGGTCATATTGACATCCTTGATGGTCAGCTGAAGGCTTTACCTCTTTTAGATACGATGGCTCAGTATTTCTCTGAAGATTATCGCACGGTTGATTTTCAAGAGTTTTCATGTGATGTAGAGAAGTACCGAGATACTTATGGTTTAAAAAATCTGAAATTGGTTAGCGCGGGATTAATTCAAGTAGAGGGTGATCTTGAAATTGATGGTGAGAAACTTGACGGAGCATTTGATGTCGGGATACCAGCTAAAAATTTATTAGCTCTTCCTGGTGCTAAAGATAATGTATTTAAGCGTGGTAAGGATGGACTTTACTGGACACGTGTTGAGGTGGGTGGAGTGATCGGTGCTGTGACGAATGATCTTAAGGATAGAATGATTCAGGCAGCGATCGATGCAGGCTTTTCGGAGCTGTTGAACATCACTCCTGATGCCGCGAAGAAGATAATAGAAGGCGGTCTTGAGAATGGAGTTCCAGTGAAGCAGATACAAGGTCTTTTGAACGATGATAAAGGGCTTGTGAAAGAAGGTTTGAAAGGAGCTGCTGATGCTGCTAAGGGGCTACTAAATGGAATTACTGGAGCTGGTTCTGGAGCTGCAAACGGAGCTAGTGTCGATGACGATGATGAGTCTGGCACTCCATCCTTACCAGGGATACCGGAATTACCTATTCCAGATCTACCGGAATTACCTAAGATTCCTGGTATACCGTTACCTTTTTAATAAGCTTTGAAATCTCTCCCGATTTTTTTAAATATATACAGATTCTAAACAATTACTAAATGGACATAGCAGTGGGGCAAAGATGGGTCAGTGACTCGGAGCCGGAAATGGGACTTGGCATGGTGCTAAGCATTGAAAACGGGGTGGTGGATATTCTCTTCCCTGCAGTGGAACAACGTAGGATGTACTCGGTGGAAACAGCACCTCTTAGGAGAGTGGTCTTTAGTGCCGGAGATCAGGTTCTGACTCATGATGACCAGGAGCTAGAAGTTATTGAGGTCAGAGAAGAGGGTGATGTCGTCATCTATGTCACGCCTGATCGTGAGCTTGAGGAAGGAGAGCTGAGCGATAGTATGTCACTGAATAAACCGCATGATCGTCTTTTAGGAGGAGCTGTGGATGATGATAGAGATTTTCGTCTCAGGGTGGAGACTCTTTATAGAAATAGTCAGATCAAAGGGAGTGTGCTCAGAGGCTTTATGGGGGCGAGAGCTGATCTGATACCACATCAGATGTCTATCGTGAGTGAGGTTTCTAAACGCGTGCGACCACGTGTTCTTTTAGCGGATGAAGTAGGACTAGGTAAGACGATAGAAGCATGTATGATCATGCACCGTCTGCATCTGACAGGTCGTGCTGATCGAGTGCTGATTGTTCTGCCGGAGAGTTTAGTTCATCAGTGGTTTGTAGAGTTGTTACGTAGATTTAACATGCTGTTTAGCTTGTTTGATGAAGAGCGTTGTAAGGCGATCGAAGAGAATAATAAGGTGAATCCATTCTTAGATAGTCAGCTAGTGATCACCAGTATAAATTTCCTAACTGGGCAGTCTAAGAGAGCGGAGCAAGTACTCGAAGCTTGCTGGGATATGCTCATCGTGGATGAGGCGCATCACCTTGAGTGGAGTGAGAAGAAAGTGAGCCCTGAATATGCTCTTGTGGATTCTCTAGCTTCACAGACTGAGGCTGTGTTACTTCTAACGGCGACTCCGCAGCAGCTAGGTCCAGAAGGTCATTTTGCTCGTCTTAGATTGTTAGATGGTGATCGGTTCTCAGATTTGAAGGCTTATCTCAAGGAGAGTGATGACTACGAGAAAACTGCTACGTTATTAACTAATCTGAGTAAAGGTAAGTTACCTTCAGCGGCAGAAGTGAAGGAATTTGGTAAGCAGTCCCAACGTGTCAAAGAAGGCATGGAGGCTCTGATGGGTGGTGATGAAGAAGTGAGAAATAAGCTCATGGAAGATCTGTTAGATAGCTTTGGTCCAGGGAGAGTGATGTTCAGAAATACGCGAGATTATCTTTCTGGATTCCCTGAAAGAAAAGCACATCTCACGGAAGTGGAAGAGGGTGGTAAGATCAAGTGGTTAGCTGGACTCATCAAAAAACTTGGTTTAAATACCGAGGGGGAATGGGGGGAAAAAGTTTTACTGATAGTGAAGACACGTGCTCAGGCTGAGCTGATAGCTGAGCAGTTACAGAGCGAGATGAATGTAGAGGTGGCACTCTTCCATGAAGACCTCACCTTACTTCAGCGTGATAGAAATGCAGCTTATTTTGCAGATGAAGATGGAGCTCAGATTCTTCTCTGTAGTGAGATAGGTAGTGAGGGGAGGAACTTCCAGTTCGCGCACCATCTCGTATTGTATGATTTACCAGATGACCCAGAGCTTTTAGAGCAGCGAATTGGGCGTCTTGATAGAATTGGCCAGACTGAACAGATCAATATTCACGTGCCATATGTGGCTGGTTCTGAGGATGAAGTGGTGGCTCGGTGGTATCATGAAGGTCTAGATGCCTTTGAGCATAATGTGCATGGAGCTACCGAGGTGTATAATGCCTGTGGCGAGATGTTAGAGCTCCTCAAAATGATGTTTAGCTATGAGGGGTTGAATGATCTTATAGCTTTCTCACGTAAGCAAATGGAAGCGGTTAAGGAAAAGCTTATGAGTGGTCAGGAGAAGCTCTTGGCTCTGAATAGTTACCGTATTAAAGATTCACAGAAGATGATTGACCGGATAGAAGCGGTGGATGTAGATCCTGGCTTTAAGAAGTTTACTTTAAAATTGTTAGATCATCTTGGTCTAGGGATTGAGGAAATGAATGACCGCAGTTATCTACTCACTGTGAGTCATATGAAGACGGAGCTTGCGGCTGATATTCCTGATGAAGGTCTGATGGTGACTTTCGATAGAGAACACGCTCTGAGCCGTGAGGATGTTAGATTTATAAGTATGGATCATCCGCTTGTTAGGAGTGCGATGGATGTCATGCTATCTAGTGAGACAGGAAATGCTGGCTTCGGAGTCTGGGAAGGGAGTGGAGAAAAGGGAGTTTATTTAGAAGCTTACTACGTGGCTGAAGTCATCGCACCACGTTCACTCAACGTGGACAGGTTCTTGTCCGCTAAGCCGATCCGTGTGGCTGTGGATCATAAACTTAGTGATGCGAGTGAAGATATGGGCTTACGTAAGGTGAGACTACGAGAGGGGAACCTCAGAAAACTGTTAGCTAATCCAACCCTGAAGAAACAGCTGGTTCCAGCCATGATGGAACAGTGCGAAAAACTAGCATTAACTAAAATGGCAATCCTTGCTGAGGAGGGAGCTACTAGAGTGGAAGAAATCATGGGGGCTGAACTGAGTAGACTAGAAGAACTATCAGAGATTAATGTGACTGTGAGTGATAGGGAAATCAACCAGCTAAAGGCGCAGATCGAGGAACTAAAGTCAGCGGTCGGCTCAGCGAGAGTGAGGCTGGATGGTCTGAAACTTGTTTGGAGGAATTAGTCTATTTTTTGACTTTGTGAACTTAACTCAAGGCTGTGATTATAGATTCACAGCCTTGAAGATTATTTATTTTGTAGCGGTGTCAGGACGTAGCTTCCCTTGTTCTTTGAGGAAGATACTTTTGAGTTTCTTGACTATTTCAGGGTGTTGCTTTTCGACGTTGACTTCCTCTTTGAAGTCATCCTTGAGGCTATAGAGTTGGAAACTTCCATTCTTTAATTGGATTAGTTTCCAGTGGTCCTTTGTGATGACGGTTCCTTTCGTTGCTCTACCGAAGTTTACGAAGATCCAGTCATGCGTAGGTTGTTCCTTAGCCCCTGTCAATGTAGGGAGGTAGGATAAGCTGTTTTTTTCTTTGGGTATAGACTGCCCTGTAAGGTCAGCGAGAGTTGCCATGAAATCGTAATGAGTGGCTAAGTGTTCAGAGTTACTGTTAGGTTTGATTTTAGCCGGCCATTTGATAAACATTGGGCAATGGATACCACCTTCTAGGGTATCCCATTTTAGACCTGCCATACCAGCTGCACCGTTGAAAATATCGCCGCCATTACTGGTGCGCCATTTGTTATTAGTCATATTAGACTTAGAGTGATCTGTTAGTAGTTTTTTATTTTTCTTAGGAAGCTTTTTCTTTTTGTTTTCGTAGTATGTTTCGTGACCGTTATCAGAGGTAAACATGACGATGGTATTATCCTCTATTCCTTGGTCTTTGAGTTCTTTTAGAATGAGTCCCACATGCTCATCTAACATTTTTACCATACTCGCGTATTTCTTTTCAGAAAGGGTTAGGTCTGGATTATCAGCGACTTCAGGGTGTAACTTATTCACTGCCACTGGTCCGTGTGGCAGCTGAGTAGAATGATAGATGAAAAAGGGTTTTTCTTTGTGGGTGCGGATGAAGTCTAGAATTTCTGAAATAAAGATGTCTTGTGAGTAGGTCTCTCCATGACTTCCCACGGGTTCGTTACCATTTTCACTAGCTTTACCAGCATCCCATTTTGTATTGCCTTTAAGTGGGAGTTTTTCTCCATTTTTCCAGAGATAACGAGGGTAGAACCCGTGTGCTCTAGCGTGATCATAATAACCTACATAATGGTCCCATCCTAGGCGCTTGATACGGTCATGCCATGTGAGGAAGCCTATGTCTAGCTTACCAAACTGGGCGGTGGTGTAGCCGGCTTTTTTCGCGACTTGAGCTAGGAACAGCTCGCTGTCTGGGATGACGATCCTTTTTTTACGCTCGTCGAGGTGTTTGTTGTATACCGCTTCCCATTGATCTGGATCTTGGGTAGTTTTATCGAGCTTTTTAATAAATGACCCTGGTGTGTGTGAGCCTGCGCCTTGGTGGCCATCATGCATTCCCGTTAGAAGTGTGTATCTAGAAGGAGCGCAGAAGGTGCTACCATAGAACCGCTTGAAGCTGATGCCTTCTTTGGCAATGGAGTCAATGTTCGGTGTGGTGAGGTGCGTTTGCCCATAGTGGCTGAGCATTCCCATTCCTAAGTCATCAGCAAAGATGAGGATGATATTAGGATGATGATTCTCTTTCGCCTTAATAAAGGAAGAGGAAATAATACTATAAAGAGTTAAAGTGATGAGTGTTTTCATGATTATTTATTGTTCATATATTTGATGAAAGTGGGTGAATAGCTCTCTAGATTTACTTAGAAAGAATATAGATGACGGCTTCTATGGTCTCGTCTTCTCCGCAGATGTCGTGATTTGATGGGACGGTGATTTCTTCCTTGGAGTGAGACAGTCTGGAGCTGGAGTGAGATACTACACCGTCTGTTTTTAGCCTCATCAGAGGTGCTCCTATATCACCTATTACGGAATAACTGGTGAGGTTCTTACGTGGTTGCATTTGATTGAGTGCTTTGAGAGATGGGTTCTTAGCTTGCAGTTGGTTAATAGAGCTTTCTCCTTTTGTGAGAAGTTTTCTGGTTTGCTCCGGTATGCTATCGCCTCTGAGTTGGCCCGTTGCTAGTACATCTGCAGTTTGTTTGATAATGTTTCCAGGGATGCTGATGAGTCTTATGGCGAGAGAGCCAATGAGACTGGTGGCAATTCTTGATCCACGGTGCGGTGTGGCGAGGTAGATGACTCTTTTTGGTTCTGTTAGAGGCTGGAAATGAAAGTATTCTTTAATTTTTTTGAGGTCATTGTCTTTGACTGTTTTCTCTAACTGGACGTTTCCAAAGTAAGCTTGCTGAAGTGTGTTTTCTGGGGTCGAAAGTGAGAGTCTAGTGATGAGTCCGCCCATGCTGTGGGCAATGATTGTGGTTTTACGCAGGTTTGAGTCGTTACTATCAGGGTCTAGAGCTTTGATTAGCTCTCGGTAAGAATTTCTAAACTTACTGGCTGTTACTAGCCATGGAGTACCGGTGGGGTAGAAGTAGTACCAGAGCTGGTATTTATTACGTAGCTTAGGGTCAGCATTGATTGCATCTGACATTTCAGCATAGGTGGCTGGGCTTGAGATTAGCCCGTGAATCATAAGGATGGGGATACGCTTTTTATCGTATGGTTCAGCTAAGTAGAATCCTTGATGTTTGCCGTATTTGGTAGGGCGGATGAGTCCTTTAATATCGAGTGCGCTGTTACCTGGGAGGTCGGTGATGTACTGCATGATGATGTTTGGCTGGCGCTTGAGCGCTTGTCCCTTGTGAGTCTGGTCATAGGGATGGTAGATATCGAAATGAGTGTGGAGGATGCCGTCTTTAACGGACTGTGTGGCTAGAATGTTTGCAGGCCTTAGATTAGAGATGTAGGACGCCGCTGTGATGGGAGTGAAGATGTGTCCGGCGCCTGATCTAGCAGTGATGAGGGCTGGGAGACCGATGCCCTCCGAGCGTTTACTTAGCCTATTGATGGAGTATCCACTGATGATTTCGGGAAGTGTTGATTCTGTGGTATCTGGGTGGTGGGACTTGAAGGTGATTTTGTGGTCATCTGTATTTTGGTAGCCCTGGTCTCTCCATTTTTTAAAGGCGGAGTGTGTCTTCCCAATTCCTAGTACGACGGGACTATTTTTAGCTTTTAGCTTAGCTAGGCTTGAGCCTGGAGTAGCGCTACTTCCAAAGGTGACAGGTGAGCAGGATGGGAGTGAGATACAGAGAAAGATTAGTAAGAAGCAGCTAGCTACAGAAGCGAAAAAAGCCGCCTTTATCTGAATGAAGGCGACTTTAGTAGATGTGATTATGTTTTTTCTGCGTTTGATATGCATTATGAATACTGAGGGTTATCGAATGCGCAGAGTAACACGTTTTGGATCGTAGTAGTCATTCTGAGAGAAGATCCAGCCTGGCTCGGTGTTGACTAGTTTAAAACTAGTAGGCCTGAATTCAGGAAGGAATAGGTCTGTATTGGGATCATAGGCTTTCTTTCCTGTGTAGTTACCTGTGATGATGTACTCGTAGTTTTGGTCATGAGCGAAGCGTTTTCCTTTAGGTCCCTTTTCAGGGAGTCTATCTGGGACGGTTGTGCGGCTCTCATTCATGATGACGAGTTTGGAGTTAGTCCATTGTTGACCGGGCTCACGAACGTATCCCCAGAAGCGAGTTTTATTCACAAAGTAGCGTCTAGCGTAGTAGTAATCACCCTTAACTTCATTAGCTATCTGGGCGGATCTCTGTGAATAGCTGGGAGCTGGACCTAGTTGCCTGGCTTTTGGCAGAGCTACAGTACCACTACCACAACTTGTGAGGTGGATGCTAGAAAGCGCTATCACGAGGATAGCGCTGATTTTGGAGATACGGTTCATGTTATTTCAGGAATGAAATTTTCTTGTTCTCTCAGGAGATTAAGAGTTTGTGATCGTGATAGGTGTACCAGATTTTGTGATGTTGAAGATTCTCTTCGCGTATCCAGGCTGGATTCTGATGCAACCACCGGATGCAGGGTAACGCTTTACGCTGTTTGACTGGTGGATTCCGATTCCGTTGTCATCGATACGCTGCCAGTATGGGAGTGGTGAACCTACGTACTTATCATAGGATACTCCTTTACAGTTGTCACGTCTGTGACCACCACATACGCGAACGCCGTTCTTGTACATTGTTCCATAAGAATTTGAGCGCTTGTCAGCTACTCTGTTGTAGAGCTTGAATGTTCCGTTAGGAGTCGGCTTACCTGGGCGGCCAGTGGTGATAGGGGTGTCCATGAGGACAACGTTATCTTGAGTAACTATCATGCGCTGGTTTGCTTTGCTGACTCTGAGTTTAACCTTTGATTTGTTTACTGTAGCGAGAGCTTTCTCGTTTGTGTACGTGTCATAGCTTTGCTTGTAGTCTGCGCGGGCTTTGAAGTTCTGGTGAGTGTTCGCTAGGGGAGCTACTGATGAGCCACAACTCGAGAAGAGTGTAGCTATCGCTATAGAGACTGATAATAATAGTAATGATTTCATATATGGTTTCAATGTTTGGTATTTCTTAAAGGAAGGTGGGTTATGAGTAAGTTATGGTCTGATGGTAACCTTGGTTCCAGACTTGACCTTACTAAATACGATAGGGACGACTGATCCAGGGTGACGGATACATCCGTGAGATGCTGGGTAACGAGGAACGTTTCCTTTGTGCATTCCTATTCCGTCATTAGTGAGTCTCATCCAGTGCGCCATAGATGCACCGAGGAACTTGCCACCTTCTGGTGCTTTGTCTATTCGTGAGTCAGCATTGGATTTCACCACGGTACCATTTTCATCGAGGATTTTTCCATAGAGGTTAGAGCGTTTATCAATGATTTTCTCAGTGATGGAGAATGTGCCTGTAGGAGTTTTGTGTTTAGCTGTACCTGTAGATACTGGGTAGTCCATCACTACTGTAGAGCCATTGAGTAGGCGACCACGCTGCTCACTGAGGTCGATGATAACTGATGAGTTACTCGAGTTAGTTTTAGAGAGCAGGCTTGTGTTCTTATAGACGTTGTATGTCTTTGGGTAGCCTGGCTGAGCTTTGAAGTGATTGTATGTGCCCGATTTGTACGGGTTTATAAATTCTGCCTTGAGTGGAGTCTGTGACTTTTTCTCTTCTACTGATGCTGATGGAAGAGATCCACAACTAGTAAGTGTGGCGATAGCGAGCAAGGAAGATGCTTTCAGCATGGTTGTAGGTGTTATTTTACGAAAATTCATAATGTTTGGGGTCTTGTGTGAAAAGTGTTGATAAGCGTTGTTACCATTACTTATTATAGCGACTCTTACTAATCAAGTGAAGATATAGGTTAATTTGGCTTCTATCTGGTTATAATAATAGAGTAGTGGAGTAACTAGAAAGTCACAAAATAAGGAGAAGCTGGATGTTTATATTCTACTTACTTAGGCGTGATGCTGAAGGCGAGTATGGTGGCGCTGGCTTGGTTTGGTTTTAGTAGGTTGAGTCCTAGGTGAGAATCTGGGAAATCTATCTCTAGTGTGGGGGACTTCAGGAATGTCTGTTTCTTTACTGAAAGATCTGTCGCGTAGAAAGATTTCTCAGGGATCTTGATGATTCCTGTCTTGAGCCGACCACCCCAAGGGTCGATGTACTTGACCTCAAATGATGTTGCGCCAGCTGGGAGTGTGATTGGCATTTCGTGGAGAGTTACAAAATGACCGTAGATCTGTGTCCAGCGCGATTTGTTATTGGCAAATGTTTTCAGAGAGAGAAGTGGCGGGAAACCGTCTTTAAGAGATTTGACGAGTTGCTTGTGTGCTTTTTTTAATAACTTCTCATGATCCATTTCTCCGGAGAGGAAGAGTGAGTTATATTTGAGTTCAGGTAAGTTTAGTTTACGGTCTGACTGAAAGTGATTGGCTAAATCAGTGAGGTCTATGATGTTGATTCCGAGTTTAGGGTCATAGCGCTTCTGAGCACGTAGATGAGATGAGAACACCCCTGTGCCATAGCGGTTGACTAGGTTATTAAATCTCTGTTCATCAGTGGTTCCTGGTAGGCGCTCGAGTGCTGTGTTCCACTTTGGAGATCCGAAGCGGTAGGCATTGATGAGTGATGCTGGACCACAGCCGTTTCTCTGGATCGGTATTTGGTTTAAGGCTTTTGTGGCATAATTTTTAGATGTGACTGGACTATCATAGGTGGTGCAGCTGCTGAGGCTGGAAATGATGGTGAAGTAGAGAGAGATGACTGAGAGTCTTAGCATGCTAAGATGCTGAAGGTTATCTCGAGATTTGACAATCTCTAAGTGATTAGGCCTTGGGGGAGTGAGGAGCTAAAATAGTTCTTTCTTTCGTGAGGCAATAGACTAAAAAGAGCGCCGACAATGATATCTGTAAACGACGGCGATAATGGAGGAGGCGGTAGCTCTGGGGTGAAATTATCCCATGAGATAAAAGATGTATTTTCTGAAACAGGCTTGTTGTCTAAGTCACCAGATTTTTCATATCGTCCGCAGCAGCAAGAGATGGCGGTAGCTGTAGCTGAGACTCTCGAGAATACTGGTATCCTCTCGGTAGAGGCGGGTACTGGTGTAGGGAAGTCATTGGCATATCTTATTCCAGCTGTGAAATTTGCGCTTGCGAATGACCGGAAGGCAGTGATCTCGACGCACACTATTAATTTACAAGAACAGTTGGTGAATAAGGATTTACCGATTGTGAAGAAGCTATTAGGTGCGGAGTTTGACGCTGTGCTGCTGAAGGGACGAGGTAATTTTGTCTGTCCAGCTAGACTACGTAGAGCGATGGAGAAGCCGCGTGATTTGTTTTCCAGTAGTGAAGCAGAAGAGCTGCGCGCTATCTATGACTGGGCAGAAGAAACACTGGATGGAAGTGTCAGTGATATGGATTTTCAGCCTAGTGCTAAGGTCTGGAGCCAAGTCTGTAGTGAGGCGCATGTATGTACTAGGAAGTCTTGTGGTAGAGGTGATGCCTGTTTTTATCAAAATGTAAGAAAGCGAGCAGAGAAGGCGGAAGTGATCGTGGTGAACCATACGCTGTTTTTTACCTTGTTCGCTGCTGAGGTAGAGAGCTTAGAGCTTGGTGAAGCTGGTAATGGTGGGTATTTATTTGCCAATGACTTTGCCATTCTTGATGAGGCCCATACGCTGGAGGATGTGGCGGCGAAGCAACTCGGAATGCGTCTGAGTCAGGCTGGAATGTTTTTCGATGTGCAGCGCTTGTATAATCCGAAGACGAAGCGGGGGCTACTAAAGACGATGCGTCACGGTGAAGGGATGCTCTGTGCTGAGGAGCTGTTAGATCAAGCTAAAGAATTTTTTGAGCAGGTGAATGAGGTCGTGGAATTTGGCCAGTATTCTCGGGAGTATAGAGTGCGGCAGGCTGAGCTAGTGGAAAATACTTTGGCGCTACCGCTAAGAAATTTCTGGACTTCGATAGAGGAGGCAGCTGAGGATCTGGACAAGGAGAGTGCGGTCAGAAATGAACTGATGGATGGCGCTCGGAGGTTACGTGAAATGCATGGTAGCTTGAAGCTGTTCTTGGATCAAGATGATGAACAGAGTGTCTACTGGGTAGAGAAAGGTGGACGAGATAATGATAATATCGTGCTACAGTCTGCACCTATTAATGTGGCAGATCGTCTGCGTAATACGATGTTTGGTAAAGGGAAAAGCTGTGTGCTGACTAGTGCTACATTGGGTGCTGGGGATGAGGATTTAGGGTATTTTAAGAGGCGAGTGGGTGCTGAGAGCAGCCGGGGAGTGAAGATAGGTAGTCCGTTTGACTACGAGAAGCAGATGGAAATTTACGTGATGAAGGCGATGCCAGATCCCGGCTCGGAGCATTATGAGTCATCACTGGCGCACTGGATAGAACGCGTGCTGAAGTACACCGAGGGTAAGGCGTTTGTCCTCTTCACTAGTTATCGAGTGATGCGAAGTGTGGCAGAGGCTATGGAAGATTACTTCGAGGAAATGGGCTGGCGTTTACTTGTTCAGGGGGATGGGATGCCACGTCATCAGATGGTGGATGTATTCCGTGAGGACGTGCATAGTGTACTTTTTGGAACTGATAGTTTTTGGGCAGGAGTGGATGTCCCTGGTGAAAGTTTATCGAATGTGATCGTGACGCGTTTACCGTTTAGTGTGCCGGATCATCCGCTGGTAGCTTGTAAGATAGAAGAAATTGAGGCTAATGGGGGAAATGCATTTATGGATTACTCGGTGCCGGAGGCTATTATTAAGTTGAGGCAGGGAGTGGGAAGACTTATTCGTAGTGAGAAAGATAGCGGATTGGTGGTTATTTTAGATAATAGAGTGGTCACTAAACGTTACGGGAAGCTATTTCTCGAGGCCTTACCACCTGCTCCTATTAAGATAGTTAAGCAGTAAGAGCGTTTATTATTGTTATTTATGGCAGATATTTCAGAAAAAAGTGACAATTCGGTTGCCTAATGAGTCTATAAGGGGGAACATAAATGCGTTCACTTGTGGGGCAATTAATTAACCAATATACATAATACAATGAAACTTAAAAATATACTTATCATAGCGGGTGTGGCTGCATCTTTTACTTCATGTAAAGAAGCTAAAGAGGCAGCAGCAGGAGCAATGGATTCAGCTAAGGAATCAGCTAAAGAAGCAGCAGCAGGAGCGTTGGATTCGGCTAAAGAAGCAGGAGCAGGAGCTTTAGATTCAGCTAAAGAAGCGGCAACAGGAGTAATGGATTCAGTCAAGGATACTGTTTCAGAAAAGGCATCTAGTGCAGTAGAATCAGTAACAGGTGCAGCTTCAGGCGCAACAGACGCAGCATCAGGTGCAATGGATTCAGCAACAGACGCAGCATCAGGTGCAATGGATTCAGCAACAGACGCAGCAGCAGGAGCAGCGGAATCAGCAACAGACGCAGCAACAGACGCAGCAACAGACGCAGCAACAGGAGCAGTTGATTCAGCAACAGACGCAGCAGCAGGAGCAGCGGAATCAGCAACAGACGCAGCAACAGGAGCCATGGATTCAGTTAAAGGTGCAGCAACAGGAATGGTGGAGAAAGCAAGATTTACTTTGAAGACTCAGAAGGATACTGGTGCAGCAACAGGAATGGTGGAGAAAGCTAAAGGAGCAGCAACAGACGCAGCAGCAGGTGCAGTTGACGCAGCTAAAGGTGCAGCAGCAGGCGCATTAGAAAAAGCTAAGGGTGCAGCAGCAGGTGCACTCGGTCAGTAATCTTAAGACTTACTACTTACTATAATACTTTATGGTACATAAACTCAGAGGCTTAACGGTCTCTGAGTTTTTTATGTAAGCAGCTTATTTCAAACATCTTAAGTGGATTCTAGAGGTGTTTGTTTTGATGAGAAGCTGTGTTTAAAAAAAGCTAGGTTTCAGTTAGGATTTGGTCTTGCGCCTGAGGGAAAT
This sequence comes from uncultured Rubritalea sp., assembly GCA_937981665.1. Taxonomy (GTDB): domain Bacteria; phylum Verrucomicrobiota; class Verrucomicrobiia; order Verrucomicrobiales; family Akkermansiaceae; genus Rubritalea. The sequence goes on along the minus strand of CALJOJ010000052.1, from coordinate 9,695 downwards.
CGAAGCCAAGTTTATTCCTATCACTAAGAGAGTGAAAAATTTATACCGATTTAAATGAATTTTATCCGCACTATAACGTCCAATTTATTGAGAGGGAAATCTCACCAAGAAGCAGATGATGTCGCAGGTCATGGTGGGGATGGATCTCAAGATGATGAAGTAGACGATGCTGATCTGGTAAGGATGTCCCAAGCTGGTGACTACAAGGCCTTTGATACACTCGTGAATCGTCACAGAGGAAAGGTATACGCGATGATTATGAATATGGTAAAAAACGATGCAGATGCATGGGATCTAGCACAGGATTCTTTCATCAAGGCATGGAAGGCATTACCGAAATTCGAGAATAGATCTAAGTTTTCTACTTGGTTATTCAGAATTTCTCATAACGTAGTCTACGACTGGATGCGTAAGAAGAAGATCCGTTCTGAGGGTGAGCTCGATGACGAGTTGTTAGATGTGAACCGTATCGACATGAGCGCGACTACGGCACCGAAGCTCAGTCCTCGACCTGATGAAGCATTGTCAGGGCGTGAGCTCAGAAAAGAGATCGGTGAGGCGCTAAATAAACTTTCTCCACACCATAAAGAGACTATCCTTCTGCGCGAGGTGCAAGGGATGGACTATAAGGAAATAGCAGAGGTCATGGACTGTACGCTGGGAACAGTGATGAGTCGCTTGTTCTATGCTCGCAAAAAATTACAAACATTACTGAAATCATGAAGGAACCGAATAAAGAACTACTTACGAGCTGGCTAGATGGAAAGCTGGAAGAAGATGAGCTGCGCCAAATGGAGGCGTGGGCTATGGATAATGCTGGTGACCTAGATAATGAATTTAAATGTGATATCGGCTGGGATGCTCTCAATGATGATTATATGGCCAGCGTACCAAAGTCTGAAGAGCCGCCTTATCCAGAATTTTTCAATAGTAAACTAGAGCAGGCAATTATGGCTGAACCACAGGGTGTTGAAGTGTCATCAACGTCAGCTCCGGTTTCAGTTACGGGGAGTCTATGGCAGAAGTTAGGTATCACTGTGATGCCCGCTGCGGTGGCTGCTGCAGTGGCTTTCTACGCAGGAATGCAGATGAAGGCAACGGACAGAGATGCTAGCGAGCTGATGGTGGAAGTGATCTATGTGCCTGATGAGAACGTGCAGGCTGAAGTGTCTGATAACCTGGAAGTTACTGAGATAGTTTTAGATGGATTGACTCCTATATCTGATGACTTTGATATGAATGTGAGTTCTGTTCCTGCTGAGTCAGACGCAGGCGTGTTTAGAGTGATGGTGTCTCAAGACGGGGATAATGTATTTTACTAAATGATGACGATTTTTAAACAGAGAAGGTTGCCTTGGCTAGGCTTGATGATCGCTACACTGCTTTGTGGTGTGTGCTCACTATCTGCGCAAGGAGTGGAAGCTAAACAGGCTATCGGTAAGCTCAAGGTGAGCCTCATTTTCGGTACTGATGGAGATGCCGATGTAGCGGGTAAAAACTTGAAAATAATCAGTGGAGCTCAGCTTAAAGAAATTAAGTTTGCTCACTATCGTCTGATGGGTGAAGACACGCAGTCTATTCTTAAACGGTATGTAAACTGGGCAAATCCAATAAAAGGTTCTAAGCAGATTTTGGTGAGTTTTCAGCCTAGCGGAAAGCCTGTGGGAGGGACACTTAAGGTGGATCTAGAGCTCTGGCAGGCACAGAAGAAGATCATGAAAAGCGGTGTGACATTAAAGAAAGGTAAGCCGCTTTATGTTCAGGGGCCAGCATGGCGTGGAGGTAAGTTAATTATTGCGGTTGAGCTCTTAGAGCTGAAATAAGTAACTTCTGATCAGCTGTGATTTGCCACTATACCTCTAGGTGATTTAGGCAATGTATATTCTGATCTGGGTTAGTAGGTGATGGCCATTTGAATGATTCTTGGATGGCAGTGTGGACCCATTGAGTAGACAGCTTTACTGCCTCTACCAGGTCAGTACCCATACTAAGATGTGATGTGATAGCTGCTGAGAGTGTACAGCCAGTGCCGTGTGTGCAACCTATCTCGATATGAGGAGCTGTGAAGTGATGAGCCTCGCCATTGTGCCAGAGGACATCGAGTCGATCATCTGAACCAGGTAGGTGTCCGCCTTTGAGGAGGACGGATGTCTGGAATAGCTCGGAGAGTTTCTTTGCTGCAGGCTCTAGGTCAGGTTTGATTTCGACAGGGTAACCTAGTAGCACTGAGGCCTCTGGCATATTAGGTGTGATGAGTGTGGCTAGTGGGAGTAAGCGCTCGCGGTAACTCTTAACTGCGTGCTTATCGAGCAGCCTGGAGCCGGATGTGGCTACCATTACTGGGTCAACTATTAGAGGTATGTTCCTATGTTTAGAAAGGATTTCTGTGATGGCTACGAGATGGGCTTTGTCGTACAGCATGCCTGTCTTGATCGCTTTCACTGGGTATGTCTCGAGTAGTAGATCTACCTGTTGCTGAAGAATAGTAGGAGGTACTGGGTGGATAGATTCTACGTGACCAGGGACCTCAGCTACCACACATGTGAGAGCTGTTAGGCCATGACAGCCATGAGTTGTGAAGGTTTTGAGGTCTGCCTGGATACCAGCTCCAGATGAGCAGTCAGATCCGGCAATAGCAAGGGTGATAGTTGGTTGCATAACTGATTATAGCACAGATTTTATGAATGTGACAATGTGCTGAGCACAAATTTTTGGCTCGGACTGAAATATGAAATGTGGGGCATCTATCCGTTGGATATTGGCATGTGGTAAATGATGTTCTAACAGGTTCTGAGCATCTTCTGGAATGAGTGCGTCAGCGGATGCCTGAAGAAGCATGGTGGGGAGCTGGATAGTAGGCGGAAGATTTTCTGCTAAAGAAAGAACGGTTCTTAGTCTCTCGCTGAAAATTTTAACATGAGTGTTAGAAATTACGTCTCGGACATGTTCTACGAGTAGATCTGAGCTTGCGCTACCAGTGAGAAAGTAGCGCGTTGCGAAACGGGGTGGCGTGATGGAAAAGATGAGGGTGAGAGGGAGGAGTGATAGATAAGAGCTTACTGGACTGGCGCAGAAGCCTGCTCCAAGAATGACAGCTTTAATCTGCTCAGGGTATGCATCAGCCAGCATCATTACTAGGGGGGAAGAGAAGGACTCCGCAATGAGGATGATGTTGTCATTATTTTCCTCTGACTCTAGAGCTAATTTTAGAACCAGCCACTTTAGGAGTGAGGAGTAGCTTTGAGGAATATCAGTAGGGTAGGATACTGTTGTCTTCGAAATTTCTACTTCTGATGGTATCCTTACCTCTAGGAGTACAGAAATAGCTGAATTTAGAGCACAAAAAAGCTCATCTGTCCCATGGAGACCAGGAAGGAATACGAGGTGGAGTGAATCCGTCTTCGTGTTCTCTAACTGGCTGTTAAAGGACAGTGAGCTTGTCATTTTTGAATTTTTACTCAGTTGGAGCCTAGCTTAATTAAGCGAGCTTAGCGTTAATAAGATCTTCGAGCTTGTCGATGTCTTTACTGAATCCACGGATGCCTTCAGCTGTCTTTTCAGTAGCCATTGCATCTTGGTTATACATGAAGCGGAAGTCTGCTTCTGAGAGAGAGATTTTCTCTTGGTTGCTTTCCTGAGCAGTCGTTGCATTAAGCTTCTCAGTCACTTCAGTATCTGAGTTTTGAAGTTCTTCGAGAAGACCTGGGCTGATGGTGAGTAGATCACAGCCGGCAAGCTCAGTGATCTGGCCAGAGTTTCTGAATGATGCGCCCATGACCTCAGTCTTGTAGCCGAACTTCTTATAGTAGTTATAAATATCGGTTACAGAGATGACACCTGGATCTTCAGCTCCTACGTAGTCGATTCCTGTGTCCTTCTTATACCAGTCATAGATTCTGCCTACGAATGGTGAGATGAGCTGGACGTTAGCCTCTGCACATGCGATAGCCTGTGCCTTAGAGAAGAGGAGTGTTAGGTTACACTTGATGCCTTCCTTCTCGATAGCTTCAGCTGCCTTGATGCCTTCCCATGTGGATGCAATTTTAATCAGAACACGGTCTTTAGATACACCGTTTGCCTCGTAGAGGGCGATGATTTCTTTTGCCTTAGCGATGGTTCCTGCTGTGTCGAATGAAAGTCTAGCGTCTACTTCAGTAGAAACACGACCTGGTACGATCTTGAGGATCTCTAGTCCGAAGAGGACGAGAAGCTGGTCTATCACTGCTTCTGTAGTCTTGGTCTCAGCGAGCTGGACAGCTTTATCTACGATGTGCTGGTACTCGTCTTGGAGTGCTGCTTTGAGAATGAGAGAAGGGTTCGTTGTCGCATCTTGTGGTTGATACTGCTTGATGGACTCGAAGTCACCAGTGTCGGCAACAATTGTTGTGAATTTCTTTAATGAATTAAGTGATGATGTATCGGACATAGCCTAAGTGTAGTATTTTTTTTGGTGATTAGAAAAGTTAAATTCTCGTCATGTTTAATTAGCTGGATGATTGATGCTGATGAGTTCATGGATAGGAATAAAAAAAGCCCGCTAGATTAAATCCTAGCGGGCTTTTGTGATTAAATGTACTAATATTAACTTTCAGTCTCTTCTGATGAAGCAGGAGCTTCTTCAGTGATTCTCTTTGGCTCTTGATAACCCTCGTTGTTAGGGTCGTTTGCCTTACGAGCTTTTGATCCATTTACGATGAGGTTTCTACCGAGGAACGGCTGATCGTGAAGTACGTCTACTGCACGCTTAGCTTCATCAACATTGAGCATCTGGACGAATCCGTAGCCTTTTGATTTGTGAGTGTGCTTATTGTAGATAATTTCTACTTTCTTCACTGAACCGATTCCCTTGAAAAGGTCTTCGATGTCATACTCAGTAGCATCATAAGAAAGGTTACCAACGTAAAGTCTAGCTGACTCTACTTCTATCTTCTGAGGAGCTTTGCGCTCTCTTTTTGTGCGTGTATTTGACTTTACTGCATTAGTGTTGCCTTTACTATTTGTTTTCGTGTTATTACTCACGTCTTGGCCTGGAGTCTTCTTACGAGGCGGGCGGTTAGCGTGGAGCTGCTTACGGATCTTGTCTTCGCTAGTAATCTTGAAGAAGATGAGAACTTTCTGCCATGTAGAAAGTACGAGTGGCTTTGGCTTGTTATAGCGTGGCTTACGGTTGTTATTACGGTTGTTATTGCGTTTACGGTTGTTGTTACGGTTATTATTGTTACGGTTATTATTATTTCGCTGACCGTTGTTTTGTTGTTCTGACATGTTGTCTTTTGTGGTTTATGTGTTTGGGAGTTAGGCTAGGGGACTTTATTTGATGTATCACTGACAGCCCAGATTATACCTGCTGTGAGAGTGAATCGCTCGGTGTCCGAGGGAATAGTTCTGAGTAGAACGGATCGATGCCTAACTCGTAAGTACCGTGCGATGCATGGTCTTGCTCACATAGTGTTTGGCTTGGCAAGTACTTATTGACAATGACTATGAATAAGTTCGTTAATAATATCGTCTTATAGAGAGTTAGTGATGAATGGGTTTCATGCTTTTAAGTTCGCGTGCTTTTTTGTTAATTCAAGGGGTTGTCATCCTAGCTGCATGTGCTTATGTTGATTCGATTAGTAAGGAAACATTAACTAAAATATATTTATACCGATGCAAAAATCACGTTTATCCTCTATTGTTGTAGGGCTATCGCTTATGGCGCTATCAGCGGCAGTGAAAGCTCAGGAAGGCTATATAGTTATCGATCGCTATGCTAAGCGCGTTCTGATCGCCGCTAATTCTGAGCAGAGTATCCCAACGGGAAGCTTTAGCCAGTTAGCGACTGCGAAAGTGGCTCTGGACTGGGCACAGCTGTCCGGGACTTCACTATCTACAATGATGCCTGTCTCGAGTGGTGTGGCTGGTTCGGGATTAGGCAATGTTCTTAATCTTCAGTCGGGTGATAGTATCTCGATGCGCGATGCTATCTATACGATGTCGCTCAATCAAGATAAGGCTTGTGCGCTTGTGCTCGGTGACTTTATCGGGACACACATACTGGCTAAGCGTGGTAGGACAGGTAACCCATTCAGCGCCTTTACCCAGGAAATGAATAATCTGGCGGCTCATCTGAATATGCAGTCGACTAAGTTTAAGAGCCCAGCAGGTGGATTAGGTAAAACTAAGCTTTCAGACCTAGCTCGCTTAGCAGCTGGAGCGCAGGGAACGAAAGGATATGATTTCTATGTGAAGCAAAAGTCTAGGACAATCACTGTTCAGAGAGCATCAGGTAGTCCACAGAAACTTAAAATAACGAATTCTAATAGTCTTCTTGGCAAGAGTGCTGTCAGTGGACTGATCACTGATGGTGTGAATGCTATCATCTCCGCGGATAAGAGTAATGTGGTGAAAAAGCTAGCAGATGGCCGCGCACAGATTACCCCACGTCAACTTATCGTGGTGAGCTACGCCTCATCTAACAGAGATGCGCGTGTGCTGCAGCTTCTTACTGAGAGCTGGGCACGATACGAGAGCTGGAGGAAGCAAGGTTTTCCGGCTAGTCCTGAGGCGAAAGAGTTTCTGCGTTAGTTTCTACTTAGTTCTAGCTAGACTGTTCCGCCCACGCCTTTAAATTTTTCGATAAAGGCTGAAATTCTTTGGAAAACGGTTTCCTTTTTGGTTTTGTAGTTTGGATTAAGCGGACTCATTTTAGGGAGAGCCTCATTGAGAGCTGTACCGTTTTCAGTAGCGTATTCGCGTTTGAGTGAAGCTTTGATGTAGCGTCTTGCTGCTTTTTCGTTCAGCTCCTCTGAGAGGATGAGTTCTTCGACTTCACGCTTTTGCTCTGCTTGTGCAAAGGTGAAAAACGCATCGATTATACTAACCTTATCATCAATGTCGTCTAAATCAGTTTGATTAATAAAGTCAACAATCAGGCTTTCTTTCGCCCTACTTCCTAAACTGGCACGAATGACGCGACGTGCCTCGATGATCAGATCATCCTTGCTCTTCGTCTCTTTATTGTGGTCAAAGATTAGCTCTAGAATGTAATCGAGATTAATCTCTTGCGACTTTAGCAGATCCACTTCAAAGACGACATCATCCCAATCAACCCCTGAGTCCTCTTTTTCTTCTCCCGCTTTCTGACGGCGTAGCCAGTCGCGAGTGTCATTATAGGTTGATCGATAGTCTTGTATAGCTCGCTCTGAGGGAACTTCGATGGCTTGCATCTCTGCTACATCCTCATCACTGAGGTGGTACTTCGCTTTGAACTCTTCGACAGCCTCAGGGTCATCGGCATCAATGTTTTGTAAGTCCTTTAGCCCTGAAAACTCATCGTAGTTTTGTAGAATGTTTTCAACTCGTAAATATTCACCGAACAGCTTGGCGAAGTCTTTCTTGTCCTGCTCTTTCTCTATGGCATCGGGTTCAGGGAAGCGTGTCTTTAGTTCATTGACCACCTCCACATAGCCACGACGTGCTTCACCTGTAGCGATATCGGTAAAGCCCTCCATGTATTCTTTATAGCTTTTTTCCAGCACCACGTTTTTGGTGTTCTTATCCCCAAAGAGTGTGATGGCATCCACCGTGCTTTTTTCCAGATCACGGAAGGTGACGATGTTTCCAAAGGTCTTCGTCGCATCATAAATCCGGTTCGTCCGTGAAAATGCCTGCATCAGACCGTGATAGCGGAGGTTTTTATCGACGAATAGGGTATTCAAGGTGGGTGCATCAAAGCCCGTAAGGAACATCCCTACTACGATGAGTAAATCCACTTCCTGATTCTTCACCCGCTTCGCTAGGTCACGGTAGTAGTTTTGGAAACCTTTGCTATCGACTCCATGGTTACTGCCAAAGCTCTCGTTATAATCATTGATCGCCGAGCTCAGAAATTCTTTCGCCGTGCTATCCATTGCGGAGACATCGAAGCTCTCATCTGGAATCGCCCCTACAGCATCTTGCTCCTCATTCGCGGCAAAGGAAAAGATAGTCGCTACCTTGAGACGTTTATTTCCCTCAGTATTCCTCTGTAGATTACGGAATGCCTCATAGTAAGCCTTCGCTGCATCCACACTGCTGACGGCAAACATCGCGTTGAATCCCTTGGCTCCCATGTGAGCACGGTGTGTTTTTAGTGCAAAGTTATTGATGATATACTGCGATATTTCGCTGATACGCTCTGGGTGCAGCAGTGCCTGTGTGTTCTCAGCAGCAGTCAGTTTTTTCTCATCTTGTTCTGCTTCTATGGACTGAAACTTCGCCCGCACATCATTGTAATCTACTTTAAATTTCAGCACCTTCTCATCACGGATCGCATCGGTGATGACATAGGAATGAAGCTCTCTACCGAAGACGCTGCCCGTCGTTTCTGCTCCTAGAGCGTTCTCTGGGAAAATAGGAGTTCCAGTAAATCCGAACTGGTAATATTTCTTAAACTTCTTCTTCAGGTTCTTCTGTGCTTCACCGAACTGACTGCGGTGCGCCTCATCGAAGATAAAGACGACCTGCTTCTTGTAGATGGACAGCTCTTCCTCACCTCGCATCAGGTTATTAAGCTTCTGGATCGTGGTGACGATGATTTTATTATCCTCTTTCTCGATGTTTTGTTTCAGCCCAGCGGTGCTATCAGAGCCATTGACACTATCTGGAGAGAATCGCTGGTATTCCTTCATCGTTTGGTAATCCAGGTCTTTCCTGTCTACCACGAAGAATACTTTATCGATAAATTCTAGCTCCGTCGCTAAGCGTGCTGCCTTGAAGCTCGTGAGTGTTTTGCCTGATCCTGTCGTGTGCCAGATGTAGCCACCACTTTCTGACTTACTCCATCCCTTCGCCTCGAAGGCACTTTTTATCTTCCACTGTATCCGCTCCGTCGCCGCTATCTGGTAAGGGCGCATCACGAGCAGAGTGTTACTGACATCAAAGACCGAATACTCTAGCAGCACTTTGAGCAGCACGTTTTTCTGGAAAAAGGTCGCGGTGAAATCCTTAAGATCCTTGATCAGTGAGTTGTCTGCCTTCGCCCAGTTCATAGTGAAGTCAAAACTGTTTTTATTCCGCTGCGTGGTATTGGCGAAGTAGCGGCTGTCCGTGCCATTCGAGATGACAAACATTTGCAAATACTTAAACAGAGAGTTCTCAGCATTGAAGCTCTCCTTACTGTAGCGGTGCACTTGGTTAAAGGCCTCACGGATCGCTACACCACGCTTTTTGAGCTCCACCTGCACTAGCGGTAAGCCATTGACGAGCACCGTGACATCATAGCGGTTCGCATGTGTCCCAGTCTGCTCGAACTGCTTGATCACCTGCAGTTTGTTATTGGTGACGTTCTTTTTATCCAGCAGGTAAATGTTCTCGATGTGTCCATCATCAAAGACAAAATCATAGATGTAATCCTCATGCAGCTTACGTGACTTATCCTCGCTGTTATCGCTAGCGGCATCCAGATACTGTTCTACGAAGCGTTTCCACTCAGCATCTAGGAATTTCATATTATTGAGCTCCTCCAGCTGCACCCGCACATTCGCCAGCATCGCCGCAGGGGTTCTCAGCTCACGCTCGTATTCATAACCCTGACTCTCTAAGTCCTCGATGAAGTCACGCTCTAAGTCATACTCACTCTGATAGCTTTCATTCACCACACAGTCCTTCTCGTATCTATCCAGAACGATGAAGTTTTTTGACTCGGCGATGGTTTTGTAGTTGGTCATGAT
>CALJOJ010000051.1 GCA_937981665.1 uncultured Rubritalea sp. | reverse complement strand
AACCAGGCTTGGTTGTTTTGAAGAGTTTTAATACCTCATCAGCTTGTCCATGTATATCAAGTTTTCTCCGTGATCTTGCCATGTGTAGATAGTAACAAAAATCGTGCTAAATTCAACGAAAATAACTTATTAAGTCGTATTAGGTTGTAGAGTTTACAGGTGGAACTGCATGGGTTTGACACGAAGTCAAAAAAACCTAACTTCAGTGAAGAAGTTAGGTTGGTATAGAAATGAAATTTATCTAGCGAGCAGTTAAAACTACACGCACGGTGTGCCTTCGCTGTTTGCGAGTTTTCTGAAGGCGGTGATGAGTTGTTTGCTGAGTGTTCCCGGGGTGCCATCGCCGATCTGTCTTTGATCGAGTTTGGTGAATGGGATGACTTCTGCTGCTGTGCCTGTTAGGAATGCTTCGTCACAGGTGAAGATGTCATGACGAGTCATGGTCTTCTCACGGAGTTCTATGCCTTCAGCCTTGCAGAGGTCGAAGATGACATCGCGGGTGATGCCGTCTAGTGAGCCGTCAGAAACTGGTGGTGTGTAGACGATGCCTTTATTGACGATGAATACGTTATCACCAGTACACTCAGCTACGTAGCCTTGCTCGTTGAGCATGATACCTTCCATGACGCCTGCTTGGATGCATTCGATTTTTGCCATGATGTTGTTGAGGTAGTTAAGAGACTTTACCTGTGGACTGAGTGAGGCTGGAGTCGGTCTGCGAGTGGCACAGGTGATTAGCTCTAGGCCTTTCTCGTATGCTTCGTCTGAGTAGAGCTGGATGTTCGCGGCGATGATGAACATACTTGGCTTCTCACAGAGGTATGGGTTTAGCCCTAGTCCGCCCACTCCGCGAGTGATGACGAGACGGACGTAGCCGTCTACTAGGTTATTCGCCTTGATGGTGTCTACGGTGGCTTGGATGACTTCTTGCTCTGTCCAGGGTAGATCGAGGAGGATAGATTTAGCGGATGAGAATAGTCTGCTGATGTGCTCTTCTAGTCTGAAGACTCTGCCTGAGTACATTCGGATACCTTCGAAGATGCCGTCTCCGTAGAGCAGTCCGTGGTCAAAGACCGAGATCTTAGCGTCTGCTTTGTCGATGATCTCTCCGTCTAGCCAGATTTTCTGGGACTCATTTGTGCTGCTTGATTCACTCATTTCTCGTTATTATTTGGTTGGCTGTGCAGACGCACTAAATATGATTCGCCATGAAAACGCAATCACGTATAGAGTGATTGCGTAAAATTTTGTATCCTGGTTTATGTTGGGTTCTTTTCTGGTTACTTGCCCATGTCGTTGGCTTTTCTGGTAGCGGTGCGTACCGCTTTAATGACTGTTGAGCGGAAGCCGTTTTCCTCCAGGGAAGCGAGGGCTTCAATGGTAGTTCCGCCCGGGCTAGTGACCATGTCACGGAGGTGAGCTGGATGGAGGCCGGTCTCGGCTACCATGGCTGCTGCGCCTTGCACTGTCTTGACTGCTAGCTCCAGAGCCTGAGCGCGAGGTAGGCCTTCGGCCACGCCGCCGTCCGCGAGTGACTCGATAAATGTGTACACGTATGCTGGGCCACTACCTGAGACGCCGGTGACGGCATTCATGAGTGACTCTTTCACCTCGATCACGCTGCCTGCGGCACCGAGTACCTTGCAAGCAAGCTCTGCATCGGCTGAAGTAGCTGCTGATCCGAGTGCGTATGCTGCGGCACCCTGGCCGATGAGGGCTGGGGTGTTAGGCATGCAGCGGACGAATCTGACTCCTATAGGTAGGATCTTTTCTTGCTGCTGGATAGTGAGCCCAGCAGCGGCCGATATAAGTAGGGTGCCTTGCAGGCAGTCTGGCTCGTTCGCGAGTTCTAGTAATACGAGCGGAATGTCAGTAGGCTTGGTGCAGAGGAGTACGACGTCAGCCTTGGTGGCGACCTCGATGTTGTTCTCGACGGCGGTGACGCCTAGCTCAGAAGTGATGGTCTCAATAGCTGAAGCTGTGCGACTGCTGACGAAGACTTCTGCTGGTAGGGCAATCCCTTGCTTGAGCGCTCCTTCGATGAGCGCTCGGCCCATTTTTCCACATCCGATGAGTCCTAGTTTCATGCTATGCTACGTCTATTTTGTTGGATTTTTTTGTGATCGTAGGAGGTTTCTTACCTTCTACTACCTGGCGGTTAATGGTGACTGATGCCACATCCTTACGACTAGGGATATCATACATGATTTCGAGCATGAGTTTCTCGAAGATAGCACGTAGAGCACGTGCTCCGGTGCCGCGATTTACGGCTTCGTCTGCAAGTGCGCTGAGTCCATCTTTAGTGATTTTTAGCTTTACGCCGTTCATTCCTAGTAACTTTTGGTATTGCTTGATGATTGCGTTTTTAGGCTCAGTGAGAACCTGTATGAGCTCTTCTTCAGTGAGTTTACGTAGTGATGAAATGACTGGGAGACGGCCTACGAATTCTGGGATGAGTCCGAAGTGTAGGAGGTCTTGAGGCTCTACGAGTGCGAGTAGCTCTGACTGTGTGAGTTCCTCGCCGTTTTCGATTTTTCCGTCTTGGAGGAATCCAAGTGTGCGCTTGCCGAGGCGGTTCTTCACGTGCTCGTCCATGCCTACGAATGCGCCGGCACAGATGAAGAGAATTTTCTCTGTGTTCACTTGGATGTATTCTTGGTTAGGGTGCTTACGTCCGCCTTGTGGTGGGACGTTGCAGACTGTGCCTTCGAGGATCTTTAGGAGTGCTTGCTGCACGCCTTCTCCAGATACGTCACGGGTGATGGAGACGTTTTCTGTCTTGCGGCCGATCTTGTCTATCTCATCCACGTAGATGATGCCGCGCTCTGCTTTTTCGATGTCGCCATCAGCAGCTTGGATGAGTTTGAGAATGATATTTTCTACATCTTCACCAACATAGCCTGCCTCTGTGAGAGTGGTAGCATCCACGATGGTGAATGGGACGTTGAGTACACGCGCGAGAGTTTTCGCAAGAAGTGTCTTACCGGAGCCTGTGGGCCCAAGCATGAGGATATTTGCTTTTTCTATCTCCACGTCTTGGTACTCACCTTTTTCTTCGTGCTGGCGGAGTCTCTGGTAGTGGTTATAGACAGCGACTGAAAGTGTTTTCTTAGCGTGCTCCTGACCGATGACGTGGTCATTGAGTAGGGTGAGGATTTCTACTGGAGTGAGCTGTTCTTCTGCATCGAAGATCTCTGCTGGGAGCTCGTCACCATGGGAGATGTTAGCCAGCTCCTTGTGCATGATGCCGCTGCATACGTCTATACATTCATTACAAATGTAGACTCCAGGGCCTGCGATGAGCTTCTTTACCTCTGAGTGGCTTTTGCCACAGAATGAGCACATCGTGAGATTTGAATTTTTCTTTGCCATTGTCTTGGTGGGGTGTTGTTGAAATTATTATAGCTGAAATGAATACAGATCGATGGAGGTGATCTGTCGCTAATGTTGAGAAACTATGCCATTTATAGGGATTTTCGCAAGATTGATTTGAGACATTTATGATTATTGGATCATCCAGTCTCCTGACTTGATACGCTTATGTTGAGGGAGTAGTCGTTGGAATACGTATGTCTGTGCAAGGTGGGTCTCGCCGCTTTCATCCGTAGCTGTGACCTCCTCGCGTGTGTAGAGTGGCGGAGACTCGGCGCACCCTTCGTAGCGATCTAGTTCTAGCATGAGTTCTGCGTCAGCGCGGTAGAGCTCGCCTGTGACAAGATTTTCTCTGCTGAGAATGAGACCTGGATAGTCGGAGATATGATAGAGGCGACCGGAGATGGTTGCCATAGCTAGAAATTCTGCTGTTTGCATCATGGCGTGCGCTCGCCCTCCTCTGCGTAAAGTTCCGTAGATGAAGATGAGCTCACCGTTGTGCTGATTTGACATTAGGGAAATATTACTATTAGCGAGGGTGACGCGCAACTGCAGATTGTTACTTGCGCGAACTGGATTTTGGCTCCAGATTAAGAGATGTCTTCACTCAAACTACCTAGCCAGACTGGAACCATTCTTTTAGGAGGTGCTGTGACTTTTCCGCATGGAGTAATGCCATTACATATTTTTGAACCACGCTATCGCGATATGCTAAATGACGCTATCACTAAGAACTGTATGATCTGTGTCGCGAATCTAAAAACTCAAGAGAGTGATGACTTAGCGAAGTGCGCATCGAAGATTGGTTATATAGGCATCATCCGAGCTGCTGCTAAGCAGGAAGATGGTTGCTCTAATCTGATCCTCCACTGCCTCTCTCGGGTGGAATTTACGTCTTGGGAAGAGGGTAGCGTGTATCCTAAGGCTAATATCAGGCCGCTACTACTGGGTAATAGAAAACGCAATGAGGGCGAAGAGATCACCATACGCAGTCTGCGTGATGCCGTGTCACGTCATCTTATCAGCTCTCCTAAGCTTTTAGTCTCCAAGACGAATGAAGTGCTAGATCGTTTTGGTGATTGTCTAGATACTCTAACAGACGTTGTTGCTCAGCAATTTGTAGAAGGCTCAGAGATGCGTCAGTCGCTTTTAGAAGACCTTGACCCGATGTCGCGTGCTGAGGTGCTGATTCGGTATTTGCGCCTGCGTAAGTACATTATTTAGTTTTGTTAGAAATGAAAAAGTACTCTGCATTATTCTCTATCATCTTGATCGGTTTTACCTTTCTTGCTCAGAGTTGATATTTTACGGTGATAGTGACTGGCATGATCAAGGTCTAAAGGTGATCATCTTTATATTTATGGATCAAGATGGCGATGACGCGATTGCCTACATCGGGTGTTTCAAGACTTGATATGAACCAGATTCTAACCATCGAGTAGGGAGTGAGGTCACCCTCACTTCCCTCTCACACCACCTGCCATACGGTTCCGTAGCAAGGCGGTTCACAGCAGAGCTAGCTGTTCAGCGTATCTTGTCTCATTTTGCAGATTTAGTAACATTT
>CALJOJ010000050.1 GCA_937981665.1 uncultured Rubritalea sp. | reverse complement strand
AGATGACATGCACAAGATGGCTCAGGCTAACCGTGCATTCGCTCACTTCCGTTGGTAATCAAGATCATCGGCTAATCCCGATGCTTCTAACCAACTAATAAATTTCAAAACACCAAGTCTCTATGAGGCTTGGTGTTTTTTTGGGTTTAAATGTAGGAAGATCTGGAAAAGAGCGAGTTTCTAATAAACCTCTTCCCAGAATGTTTGCGGTCTGGTAATCATCATTTAGAAATGATCCAAACTACGGATCATAACTCCTGTAAAAATGAATGCTGTAGAAATAGAAGAAGCTGTATCACTGCTCGCAGAGCAGCCCTTTGAGAAAGACGGCTTTCCCTATCTATTTCTGGAAGCTTTTGGGAATAAAGCCACCACTATCAAACGCCTCAAAAGCGGCAGCACGAACAAATCAGACGTCGGTGGCATCTTGCAGCGTGGAAACATCCATATCAAGACCTGTGCCGAGGGTGAAGTTGCTGCCACTCTAGATACACTGCGTGATAGCCCAGCGACTAAGGCTCAGAAGGCGAAGTTCATACTCACTACAGATGGCGTAGAACTCCAGGCAGAGGATCTAGAAAGCGGTGAGACAGTAGCTTGCGCCTTCCCAGAATTTGCAGATCACTTTGGCTTTTTTCTAGAGCTAGCAGGCATCAGCACCGTGCGAGCTATCAAGGAGAACTCCTTTGACATCAAAGCCACCAGCCGCCTCAATAAACTCTACATCGAGCTCCTTCAGGACAACCCCGAGTGGGCTACCTCTGAGCGCCGCCATGATCTAAATCACTTCCTCGCCCGCCTCATCTTCTGCTTCTTCGCAGAGGATACCGATATCTTTTTGGGCGATGACCTCTTCACCGCCACTGTAGAACAGATGAGCGAGCGCGACTCATCGAACACCCATGAGATCATCGCCGAGCTCTTCCGCTCCATGGACACCAAGCCTGCGGAAAGAAAAAAAGAAAAGATCCGTTCATGGGCGAATGTCTTCCCCTATGTGAATGGCGAACTCTTCCGTGTGGTTGATCCCACAGTAGGCCATGCCGTTCCTCATTTTTCGAAGATAGCTCGCTCCTATCTAACCCACGTTGGCAAGCTGAACTGGACCAAGATCAATCCAGACATCTTCGGCTCCATGATCCAGGCCGTAGCGGATGATGAGGAACGCGGCTCGCTAGGCATGCACTACACCAGTGTGCCCAATATCCTCAAAGTCCTCAACCCACTCTTCCTAGACGACCTCCGCAGCAAGCTCAATGAAGCGGGTGAGAATAAACGAAAACTCCTCAACCTCCGCACCCGCATCGCCCACATCCGCGTCTTTGACCCTGCCTGTGGCTCTGGGAACTTCCTCGTCATCGCCTATAAGGAAATGCGAGAAATCGAAGCGGAGATCAACCAGCGCCGTGGTGAGCATGACCACCGCACCGAGATCGATGTCAGAAACTTCCGCGGCATCGAGCTCCGCCACTTCTCCGCAGAGATCGCCCGTCTCGCCCTCATCATCGCAGAATACCAGTGTGACGTCACCTACCGTGGGCAAAAGGAAGCCCTCGCCGAGTTCCTGCCACTCGATAGGGCAAACTGGATCACCTGCGGCAATGCCCTCCAGCTAGACTGGCTCAGCGTCTGCCCAGCAGAAGGAAAAGACGTCAAGCTACGCTCTGAGAATCTATTAGAGACACCGCGTGACCAAGCAGAGATCGCATTCCGTAATGAAGGTGGGGAAACTTATATCTGTGGCAACCCACCCTACCTAGGCTCCACCTGGCAGTCCGCAGATCAGAAATCTGACCTCAAACACATCTTCGAGGGGAAAACAAAAAGCTGGAAGTCGCTCGACTACGTTGCTGGCTGGTTCATGAAGGCCGCTGAATACGGCACCTTCACCAGTTCTTCCGCCGCATTCGTTTCTACTAATTCCATCTGCCAAGGCCAGCAAGTCCCCATCCTCTGGCCCATCATTTTTGAAACCGGGCACCACATCCACTTCGCCCACACTAGCTTCAAATGGGCAAACCTCGCTAGCCATAATGCGGGAGTGACTGTAGCCATTATCGGGATCAGTAATCAACCAGTCCCACAGAAAAAACTCTTCTCAATCGGCGACGATAAAGAAATGGTGCTGACGGAGACTGATTTCATTAATGCTTATCTGGTGGCTGCTAAGAACGTGATTGTTTCTAAAAGCTCACAACCACTTGCTAAAATTTCGGAAATGGATTTCGGAAACAAGCCTGTCGATGGTGGGAATTTATTACTCGATTCCACCGAGCTAGAATCGCTAAAGCTCACACCACAACAGCAGAAACAGTTCATCTACCCGTTTTTAGGTTCTGCTGAATTTATCCGTGGTGTTCAGCGTTACTGCCTCTGGATTCCTGATGAGTTTCTTGCAGAGGCACAAGCCATTCCGAGTATTCACAACCGGATTGAAGGAGTGCGCCAGATGCGGCTAGCTAGTAGAGATAAAGGAGCTAATAAAATGGCGGAAAGGTCTCATCAATTTAGGGAAATGAACAAAGGCAATGAAACAACGATCATTATTCCACGCGTCAGCTCTGAAAACCGTGAATTTCTCCCAGTTGGATTACTGAAAGGAGGAAGCATAATAGGTGATCGAAACTTCGCTCTCTACGACGCCCCCCTTTGGAACATGGCACTCATCGCTTCCCGACTCCACTGGGTATGGATCGGAACGGTCTGCGTTAGATTAGAAATGCGTTTTTCCTACTCCAACACCCTCGGCTGGAACACCTTCCCCGTTCCCACTCTCACGGACAACGACAAAGCCGCTCTCACCAAATGCGCAGAAGACATTCTGCTCGCCCGCGAGGCCCACTTCCCTGCCACCATTGCAGATCTCTACAAACCAGAGACCATGCCAGAGAACCTCCGTGCCGCCCACCAGCGCAATGACGAGACCCTCGAGCGCATCTACATCGGTCGCCGCTTCAAAAACGACACCGAACGCCTAGAAAAACTCTTCAGCCTCTACACCAAAATGACCACCGCTTAGCAATAATTGGGTGATGAGTGTAAAAAAGATGGATAATACACTAGGAAAGTGTAAAATAAGGTGTAAAGAAAGAGGTATAGAAATGGCAACTAAAACGACAAATTCTAATTTTTCTCTAAGTAATCCGCCCTTAATCTGCGTCGTGGCACGTATGCAGTTCACACCGATTCCAAAGATCAAAGACTACGTAATCAATCTTCAAGATGAACTCAGGCAGCAAGGTTTTCTCCATTTTGAGGAAAGACTCACTCATGCTATTCACATTGATCAAAAAGCTGAAGTAGGCACCAACGTATCTTTTAAAGAGGTGAAACAATGGGTCATTGCGGATCAAAAGCGCAATGTCTCCATAAGACTAGATGACAGCAGCATCTCTATTTTATTTGGCGACTACACCAGCTTCAGTGATGCTCTGCCGTTTTATGAAAACCTACTGCAAGCCATTGAAAAGAACATCGTAGGAATCACCTATAACCAACTACAGCTACGCTACATTAATCACATTAATCTATCCGAGGGAATGGCACCAGATCAATGGGTCCAGCCTTCCGTATTAGGCTTACCAAATCTACCTGACTTGCAACGATCCGCAAGTGTCTCAGAAACTAGCTATCAAACAACATCAGGAGGTCACTTAGTAGTGCGCTGCTCAGCTATGCCTAGCGGAATCACCATGCCACCAGATTTACTACCCCTAGAGATAAAAACACGTCACCCACTGCAATCATCCACCCCATTCATTCTTCTAGAAAACTTACATGCTATCAAACTACCCGATGAGAGATTCACCGCTGAGACTTGCTTAAAGCAGTTTAAGGAAATGAGAGCGGATATTCATAAAGCATTCAAGCAAACTACAACCCAGAACGCACAAGAGTCATGGAAATAACAACGGATTACACCAATCAACTCCCAACAACTTCAGGACAAACAGGAGCTGCAGAGAAAGTGATGACAACCGCAATGGGTTTCCTATTTTTAGGGGCACCCGGAGATGCCATTGCCTATCAGGAAGGCCGTATAGAAACACCTATTGTATACTCTGTCTCTAAAAGCATCCCTCTAGGCGAATCGATTGAAAAACCAGCCACATTCCAGCCAAGTGAATCCATCAAGCTCATTAGAAAGCTCTATGGATTTAACGTCACTGAGTTAGCTCAGCTACTCGGTGTTACCCGTCCCACGGTCTACAACTGGATAAAAGGAGGAGAAGTCAAAAAAGAAATCTCCGCTAAACTCCAAGTGCTGGAGGCTGTAGCTAAGCACTGGAGTAAGCTTCAAGGAAAAGATAACATCTCATTCCTATTCGACTACAAAGGACCACAAGCTAGCGACATTTCTCTACGTGAAGCAATGAGCCAGGAGGTAATAAAAACCGATACTCTCACTAATCTCATAGATACTCGTCTGGCAGAATATCAGAGTGCTGCCACAGAATCCCGCAAAATTATCGGCAACGTGGAGCTAGTGAAAAACGCTGAAATCCCAGCAAGTTCTAAAAATCTCAACCAGCTCTGGTCTGATAACATAACAAAGCTGAAGACCGCTCAACATAAAGGTAGCTAATGGTGGATCTAAGGCAGCAGTTAATCGATAAAGGCTGGAAGCAAGGTGTCATCCTTGATCCTAGCTGTATCGATACGCCGCCAGATCGCTGTATAGGATGCCTAGTTCTCACCCAAACATGCGACTGCATTAACCCTTGTTTCGACAAGGAACCACACCTTGAGCTGCTGCCTCTGATAGCGGTAATTGGTAAACCAGATAAAAATTTTACCAATGGCAGGAACCCTCGGGAAATTCAATTTACGATTCATGACGGAACCACAGAGCTATGGGTCGCAGCTAAAATCCACGATATTCGCCAAATTGATAGATCAACACACGAGGATCTAGAATTCTCCGCTAATCTATCTATTGCCAGCAGCTTGGATTCAATTATCGTGTGGAGAGTCGCTCGCTACGCCAGAACAGCCTTCCCTGATCATTTTGTAAATGCATTCAAGCGTATTTCTGAAAAATTCGGCAAGCGCATCAAATATGAAAGCCGAGACCAGCTTATCCACTCCTTGCTATTATCACTTCAGCCTTTCCAAGATTTAGAAGACGAAGAGGAAGAGGAATATGAAATACAGTTACTCTTGATGATTAATCCCTCTGTGTTGGGAAATGTTGCTAGCGTCACAATTCTAGAAAAGCTCTCAAAGGAACTCACCAAAATATTACAGAGTATTGATTGCTTTGATTCACCTGTGTGTAACATTTTATCGCTAGATCAAATGAATATGATGGAAAGAGAAAATTACCATGAGTTTACTCATTATGATTACCTTTCTTTTGGGGAAGTATAAACAATCTAACCTCTTAAAAATAACGCCAATTAATGAGTGACATAAAATCAAGTGAAGGAAGTGACTTTGCCCCCATCGCCCAGCTCATCTGTGAGCGCCGTGCCCGTGCCCTACAGACGGTAAATCAAGAACTCGTCTCTCTCTACTGGGAAGTAGGCAAAGTCCTCCATGGCAAAACCCAGTCTGACGGCTGGGGGAAAAAGACGATAGATGAGCTAGCAGCCTACCTAAAACAGAGTCAGCCTGGACTGAGAGGTTTCACTCGTCCTAATCTCTACCGAATGAGGCAATTTTTCGAGGTTTATCCTAATTTCGAAATTGTCTCAGCACTGCCGAGACAATTGAGCTGGACTCACCATATTACAATCATCAGCCAGTGTAAAACCCCAGAGGAACGAGGTTTCTACCTGAAAATGACAGCGAAGGAGAAATGGTCTAGCCGTGAGCTAGAAAGACAGCTTAAAGGAGCTCTGTTTGAAAGAGTTGCTCTCAGCCCTCCAATTGTCTCACCAGTGGTGAGACAATTACATCCCAACGCTGAATCCGTCTTCAAAGACAACTACCTCGTAGAGTTCCTAGATCTCGCTGCGGATCATTCAGAGGCTGATCTCCACAAAGGACTTATCCTAAATCTTAAGGAATTTCTCACCGAGTTAGGGAGAGACTTCTGCTTTATTGGCTCTGAGCATCCGCTACAGGTCGGTAATCAAGACTTCGCGCTCGATCTCCTCTTTTTTCACCGTGATCTGAATGCGCTAGTCGCTATCGAGCTGAAAGTGGGGCGCTTCGAGCCAGAGCATCTGGGTAAACTTAATTTCTATCTAGAAGCGCTGGATCGGGATATCCGTAAGCCCCATGAAAACCCTAGCATCGGCTTATTACTCTGCGCATCTAAGGATGATGAGGTAGTAGAGTATGCTCTAAGCCGTTCTCTCTCGCCTTCTCTTGTAGCGGAATATAAAACCAAGCTTCCTGATAAGGCGTTCCTCCAAGCCAAGCTCCATGAGTTTCTGGAGCAGTCAGATTTCACCGATACTACTTAATACTTTTACTTTAAATTTCTATGTCTAAACATCCATCCATTCCCTCTGTCTCCGTAAATTACGAGCAGAAAGGCACATCCGCTAAGTCTAATGAATACGGAATGAGGCCGATGCAAGAACGAGCGTATCAAAAGCGTGGTGAGCAATACCTGCTTATCAAGTCACCGCCTGCTTCTGGTAAAAGCCGTGCGCTAATGTTTATCGCACTCGATAAGCTAGAGAACCAAGGGATGAAGCAGGCTATCATCATCGTGCCAGAGAGATCTATCGGCTCTAGTTTCCAGGATGAACCACTTACAAAATTCGGCTTCTGGGCGGACTGGACCGTGGAGCCAAAGTGGAATCTCTGCAATGCTCCTGGTGGTGATGATGGCAAGGTGAACTCAGTGAAGAGCTTCCTTGATGGAGACTCTAAGATACTGGTCTGTACTCATGCCACCTTCCGCTTCGCGGTGGATAAATTTGGAGTTGGGTCCTTCGATGACCGCTTGCTGGCTATCGATGAATTTCACCACGTCTCCGCAAATCCTGATAACAAGCTGGGTGCTCACCTAGCTGATCTCATGGGCCGTGATAAGGCACACGTCGTAGCGATGACAGGCTCTTATTTCAGAGGTGATACTGAGGCAGTGCTCCACCCAGAGGATGAAGCTAAGTTTGATTCTGTCGTTTATACCTACTACGAGCAGCTAAACGGCTACGAGTATCTCAAGCAGCTTGATATTGGCTATTATTTCTACTCAGGCCCTTACTCAGATGAAATCTTAGCGGTGCTAGATCCAAGCGAAAAGACCATCGTCCATATCCCTAATGTGAATTCACGGGAAAGTACGAAGGACAAGATCCGAGAGGTGGAACATATCCTCGAAGAACTAGGCGAATGGCAGGGGACGGATCCTGTCACTGGCTTCCAACTAGTGAAAACCTCAGAGGGGAAAGTCCTCAAAATAGCTGACCTCGTAGATGATGACCCTTCTAAGCGTGACCGTGTCTCAGCATCACTCAAAGATCCAGCACAGAAAAATAACCGAGATCATGTAGATGTGATCATCGCTCTAGGTATGGCCAAGGAAGGCTTCGACTGGATCTGGTGTGAGCATGCACTCACCGTAGGGTACCGATCAAGCCTGACTGAGATAGTCCAGATCATAGGGCGTGCTACTCGCGATGCACCGAATAAGAAAAAAGCGCGGTTTACTAATCTCATCGCAGAACCAGATGCTGAGGAAGGAACAGTGGTAGAGGCGGTAAACGATACCCTCAAAGCGATTGCAGCCAGTTTACTCATGGAGCAGGTTCTTGCTCCGCGGTTTGAGTTCCGTCCCAAACATCCTAATAATGGGCCGACTGATGGCTTCGACTACGGTGAAGGTGGCTATCAGGATAATAAACCCAATGTTGGCTTCAATGGAGAGACTGGCCAAATCCAGATGGAGATAAAAGGTTTAGTGGAACCTAAGAGTGAACAAGCTCAGCGTATCTGCCAAGACGACCTAAACGAGGTTATCACTGCCTTCGTCCAAGATAAGAACACGGTGGAGCGCGGCCTCTTCGATGAAGAAGTTCTACCTGAAGAGCTGACCCAGGTTCGTATGGGGAAGATCATTAAAGAAAAGTATCCAGAGCTGGACGATGAAGATCAAGAAGCTATCCGGCAGCATGCAGTAGCCGCCCTTAACTTAATCCAGCAAGTGAAAAAAAATCAGACAGTAGGTGACGAAAAGATACCAAGTGGTAACACTGCTCTCATCGATGGTGTTCGTAGGTTTGCTATGGATGTAAAAGGGCTTGATATAGATCTTATTGATCAAATTAACCCTTTTGGAGAGGCTTATGCCATTTTAGCGAAAACGATGAGCGAGGATCGTCTGAAGCGTATCAAAGAGGTCATCGAAGCAAAGAAAATCACGATGAGTCTCGATGAAGCTCGTGAACTTGCTAAGCGCGCTTTAAAATTCAAAAATGAAAAAAAACGCCTGCCTTCATTGACTGCAGTCGATCCATGGGAAAAGAAAATGGCAGAGGGCATCGCCTTTCTTCAGCGGGTAGCAAAGGAGGAACAGGGTGCCTAAGAAAGTAAGTAAAGAAGACTTAGATCTGCTCGGTGAGCTAGGAGTGGATACCACAGCTAAGAAACAAGCAGCTCGAACACCTAAGGAGCAACGCATCATCGCAGGCTACGAGGAGATCGAGGATTTCATAAAAAAGGAAGGCAGGGAGCCTGAGTTAGGAGAAGACCGTGACATCTTCGAACGGCTTTATGCTGTGCGCTTAGATCGGTTACGCAGCTCCGCGGAATGCCGGGATGTCTTGCAAGACATCGATAGCAAAAACTTACTTGTAGCGAAGGGACCTAATGAGACGGTGTCTGTGCTTGAGGAAGAGGCTACCGATTATGAAATTCTGAATGCTCTTGGTATAAATGCGAATAGCTCTGGTGACATTACTGAGCTGAAGCACGTTCGCTCTACAAGAGAGAAGCTGACTGCGGATGAAATAGCACAGCGCTCTGCTTGTAGTGACTTTGGCATTTATAAACCGATGTTTCTGCAAGTGAAAAGCGATCTCAAAGAAGGGGGCAGAAAAATCATTAATTGCTTAAATAAAGCAGATGTAGGGGTGGGCGAGTTTTACATTATTCAGGGGCAAACTGCCTACTTAGCAGCAGCAAGTGAACCCTTCATTAATGGAGAAGGAAGACAGGACTGTAGATTAAGAATTATATTTGATAATGGCACAGAAAGCGGGATGCTAAGGCGTTCATTTCAAAAACGGCTATGGGAAGACCCCTCTGCTAGAAGGATTATTCAGCTAGAAAATTTTGGGGCTCTATTTGCGAATAAGGAAGAGGTTGACGACGAAGCTGTCGGCTATGTCTATGTTTTACGGAGCAAGTCAAAAAATGATTTTATCATCGATAATTATAAGGTTATTCATAAAATTGGAATTACTAAGGGCTCGGTTAAAAAGCGCGTTGCCAATGCTGCCAAGGATCCAACATATCTGCTCGCTGAGGTCGAAATAATAGAGACGTATAAAGTTTCAAACCTCGATCTTAGCAAACTAGAAAAATTACTTCATAAATTCTTCGACTCAGCCCGGCTTGATCTACAACTTAAAGATCGGTTTGGATTTGATGTGGAGCCAAGAGAGTGGTTTCTCGTGCCACTCGTTGTTATCGAGGAAGCAATTCATAAGCTAATCGACGGAAGTTTGCCGAATTTCAGTTATAGTCCAGAGGATGGAAAAATAGTTAAGATGTAAGAGGAGCTAGAGACTTTAAAAAAGTTTTAGGTAAAGTAGATGTGATTGCATAATTTATCAGATTGTTCATGTTTGTTTCTTTTTGAAGCTCACGGACTATAAAAGAGGCTTGCTAGATGTGGAGTTCTAGTTACTTTGCGTTTTCCATCAGGCTCTTGGTTGAGCTTGTGTTGGAGATCTATAACACTAAGTAATAACAAGAAAGATACTATGTCTGCTAATCCAAATCACCCTGACCGTCCTTATCCGCTTGATCGTACTCGTAATATTGGAATTGCGGCGCATATTGATGCTGGGAAGACGACTTTAACTGAGCGTATTCTTTTTTATACTGGGATGA
>CALJOJ010000049.1 GCA_937981665.1 uncultured Rubritalea sp. | reverse complement strand
TGGGCTCAATCCCCGAGCCTACTTAGAACATATACTCGAAAATCTTGGCCGCCAGCCAGCAGAGGACTTAACCCCAGGGAAAGTCGCCAAGCTCTGGAAAAAATCAGAAGAAGCTGCTTAGGCCAATTTTAAGACGCTTACTTAGTAGGCTAGTGCATCCATAATAAATTGCTATCAGAGCGTACCAGCGTGTGCCTCTTGGATAGATTAGATCAGCAGAGTTGTA
Source organism: uncultured Rubritalea sp. (assembly GCA_937981665.1). Taxonomy (GTDB): domain Bacteria; phylum Verrucomicrobiota; class Verrucomicrobiia; order Verrucomicrobiales; family Akkermansiaceae; genus Rubritalea. Next base: position 8,593 of record CALJOJ010000049.1, on the reverse strand, counting down.
TTTGGTTTTATATTTTGAGCTTGGTTCCTATTCGCCTTGTTCGTCTAGCGAAGCGGTTTTTTTGAGTGATCTTCTGGTGTGATACCTCGGTCAATGAGAGTGTTCCTTAGCGGGTTTCTTGAAAACTAGAGCGAGTAAAAACCGTGATATAGCGGCCAATATGAAGCTGTTATGAGGAGGTTGGTTAGCGCGTGATAAATGATGGGAGTCCAGAGGGAGCGAGTGGCTATGTAGAGAGGAACTGCTAAAATGCCAAAGGTTGCTACGGAGAGGCTCCCATACCATCCGTAATAATGGATCAGAACAAAGAAGAGCGTGGAAAGAACAATGGACCATTTGTAGGAAAATTGATTCCGAAGACCGCGGTAGAGAAAGGCTCGGTAGATGATTTCTTCTGCGATGGGAGCAAAAATGACTGCCGAAAGAAGAGCGTAGATGAGCCCACTTACGCCATCCTCTATACTTGATATCGTTGCCCAAGGGATTTTACCTAAAGCATTAAAAATACGAAAGAGGATTTCATTATAGATCAATGCCAGGCTAATCATTCCTAATATGGGCTTTAGCTGAGGGGCTGTGTCTAAACCTAGTAGTGGTGCAACATGACGCCAGCGGGTCATAAAGCAGAAAATTAAAACAATAGGGATCAGAAAACGCCATGCGCCATCTACAAGTATTTCGAAAAAATTTGGAGCTAACATCCATATTGAATCGGGCAGGAGATAAGTGAGGGTGAAAATGTGTGTATCAACTAACCCAATTCCTAAGATAATCGTTAAGAGCGTTTGCCAGTTCCATTGTCCAACGATGGGACGAGCCTCCGCTTTTCCTGCCGCCTTAAAAGTACGCAGTGCATGTCCAATAAAAGGGAGGCCAATGAGGAACACGGCATACGACAAATAGGGGGTCAAGAGATACAGACGATAGGCCGATGCATCGCTATCACGATCATGCTCCAAGGCTAACTCTGTAACCTCATCGAACGATTTTTTAGACAACCTCAGAACCTCGGCCTCCCATGACCAGAGGATGTAGATATCCCCGCTCTGCTCCAGAACTTTTGTATCCACGCGAGTTGGGTCTAGAGTATGCCATGCCTTAAGGTATTCGTAAGCTAGAAGAGCCTCATCATCTAATAAATCTTTATCTATAGCTTTCTCAAACTCGGAAAGTATTTCTTCAAGAACTTCTTCCGTAGGTTTGTAATGGAAGAGGACTTTAGATAGCTCAGATTTATTTTCCAGTTCACGAGAGACTTTAAGCGCAACATCTGCTTCTCGAAGTAAGGCGAAGCTATGCTCGCTGGCGTAGGGAGTGGTCGTATAACCAATGACTAAGGAACATACCCAGCAAATAGTGACGATCCCTAGTAAAATGCTGGAAACCTTTCTTGTACCTGTTTTTTTATAACTTCGCATGTGCTGAGAGGCTAATAGACAGCCTTAAGGAACAATAAAAGGTCGGTCCCTTAGCGGGTTTTTTATTTAGTGTTTTTTTTAGTTTTAGCTTTTTTATTAGCAGCCTTCTTCATCGCTACTTTTTTAATAGTAGCTTTTTTTGTGGATTTCTTGGCTGGTGTTTGCAGAAAGTTTGTGGATGGGATGACGACTGCGGGGAAGGGGCCTCTTCCTGTGGCTGCACGAATGATCTCTCTCGCTGCACCGAAGAGCATGGCAGGAGCGTTTGCTTTGACTATAGTTTCCAACCTATCTCCATTTAAGCTAGGAAATACGAAGATCTCGCCTTGTAGTTCGAGCTCGAATGTATAGGGTATGTTGCGACCCTCAGGGATGTTCTGTTTTATACTCATTTTGCACCTCCAGTTAGTGCTTTCATCATCATTTTTCTTATGAAGATCGACCACGCAGGATACGTCGATGGTATCTAAGTTAGCGTTATTTTCACCGTCTGAACTATAGAGCTGATTAGCTTCTAGATTTAGTTTAGTGATGAAATAATCGGTGAGCTGTAACGGTGCTGGTTTCATGAATTTATTATTCCGAGTTCAGTTTCCTGTTCCATAAGCTTCTGCACCGCCTCTTTTGGCGGCTGCGATATTTTGAAGTCGTGGTGGTAGATGTTCTCTGGGCGTTCTGCAAAGAAGCTCTTTCCTTTTTCAGACTGGCGTGGTGATTGGATATTTTTAAGCTGCTCAGGTGTGACTACACCTTCGTCAAGTAAGCGGAGGAATTTATTGTAGGTGTTGGTAGGTAGACCACGGCCGTTCTCCCAGCGGGAGAGTGTTTTCTTTCCACAGCCGATTAGCTCTGAGAGCTTTTCTTGCGTGAGTTTAAGTCGCTTGCGTAGAGCTTTGATCTCTGTGCCATTTAGTAGCCCCATAGCTTGGGCGGTTGCTTCTTCGATGAGTTTGCGTGACTCTACTGTGACGAACTCTTGTTCATTCTTATGGTAAACTTCTATTTCAATCGTCTTTACAAATATTGCCTCCTGGTCTGCGGTTGCTGGGAGATAGATTTTGTAAGGAACTGTCGTTAAATTTTTGGTCATTTTTAGTTAAGGTAGGTAGGCTTTAATCTTTTTTATAAGTTTACCTGATTGATCAATGTGGAGAGAGAAAAAATCAATGCTGAGGTGGTCTTCATGTAATCCGATCTTGGCATAGACAGGTGTGTCTGATCCCAGTGGGTGTGGGCAGAGAAATGCCCAAGCTTCGCAGCGATAATTGTCTATGTTCGTTCGCATATCGACGATACATTCACCAATGAGTCCAGTTGTTTTTAATGTTTTTAGGCAGTGTTGATATGCCATGTCTTCTGTATAAAGACCGAGTAGAGTTCTGTCCTGAAGAGTTTGGAAAGTCCATTCTATGCTTTGAGCATCTCCTTTCTCTAGTAGCTTGATTACTGGTCCAGACCAGCGTTCGGGAATAGGAGCGATGAAATTCTTAGCCATTGTGTTGTCATGTTTTAAAGGTATCAATTGATACCTTTAATGTCAAATAGTGTTTTTAGTTTTTATCGAACGCGGGATTTCCATGTTAAATGTTTGGCTAGGCCTTCTAAATCGGGGTAGATGGTGCTGTAATTGATACCTAGGATATCGAGTTCCTTTTGAATCTTTTGTCGATGTTCGTGTTTGATTTGATAAACTGAGGTAGAAGAATACATATGATTATTTAGAGGTTCACATGGTTTACCCTTTTTAGGATAATAGGTCAAAGGGTGCATGATTGTAAAGCAGCCTTGCTGTGCAGCCATGCGAGGGTTTATTACTGGTGAGATGAAATAAGAACCATTAGGTGACGAAGTGTAGTCTACAGGAAAATCTTTATGGCTTTCTCGTTCTATAGGACTCCCTTTGCATGCCCAGACGTGAGCGTCTTTTTCTAAATTGTCCTGCTCTAAGTCCTCTTCGATGAAATGTAGATCCTCTACGGCGAAGAATAGTGCTACAAGAGGATTGAGGCTCCAGTCTAAAAGGTCGGTAGGAACACCATGGTGTTGAGCTAATGCTTTTATTGCCCATGGGTCTTCAGGTATGTCTTCTATATATCTTCCCGCATTTCTTAAGAAATCTTGGATCAGAGAGTTGCCGTATGATTCCCAGTTTGGTTTAGGACTTGTTCTGAAAAGACTAGGAATGAGTTCATAAGTCTTTCGCTTGTGGCCTCTGTAAAAATTATTATCTCCTCCTGTAGAAGGTTCAAGTTGATTGATGAAATATTTAACACTTTCGATATGAATAGGAGTGATTAATTTTTGTATGAGAACTATGATTTTAAATTAGTTATTTTAATTGATGGTATGCTCATATTAGTTTGGTAAAATATATAGATATGCAGTCAGTTAGCTTGAGCTGGGTTTCCTGTGCTTTGTTGCGGGTTGCTTTGAGTTGGTCACAGAGGGGCATGAGTTCGTGGACTTTATAGGGTTATCATTCATGTCTCATGTTGGTGTTGCTTTGTAAGTTTAAATTTGCCCAAGGGCTTTTAGGGCTTTTAGGGTTTGGAGGATTTGTTGGATTTCTGATTGGCGTTTTTTGGAGGCTCGGCCGAAGTGGGTGGATAGGGTTGTGGGGTCTGAGCCTTGGGTGGTGATGAGGGGTTGGAGGATGGCTACTTGCTCGGGGAGGGTGCTTGGCCACTTGAGTTTGGTGGTGGCTCTGGTTAGTTTGGCTTTCGTGGTGGTGAGATTGAGGTCTTGGGTGGTGGTTTTGAAACTTATGTCATTAGTTATTTCATAGTGGTTGGGTAAGTCGAGAATATTGGTTTTTTTAATAGTGGCGATGTGTTAGAGATCTGATTTTCTCTGGAGGTATATCTTATTTCCTGATGCCTTTTCGGTATGCGGATGGGGAGGTTCCTTCGGTGCGCTTGAAGACTACAGCTAGGCGTTCTGGGTCGCTGAAGCCGGAGAGTTCTGCGATGATGGAGATGGGGTGGTTGGTTTCTGTTAGGAGCTGTTTGGCGCGGGTGATGCGCTGGCGGCAGAGCATTTCCCATGGGGTGCAGTGGAGGTATTCGCGGAATTTCTGTTCTAGGCTGCGTCTGGCGATGTTTAGGTCCTGACAGAGGGACTGGATGGTGATGGGCTCTAACAGGTGCTCGGAGATGTAGGACATGGCGCGGCGGAGGGTCTGGTCTTCGACTGCTAGGTGGTTCGCTGAGTGGCGTAGGACTAGGCCGCCAGAGGAGACTAGGATGGGCTTTTCTGGGTGTGGGTTTCCTGCAAGGATGGATCTAACAGCTTCACCGACGGCTGTGCCGAGAGTGTGCCAGGGGATGGCGATGCTGGAGAGCATGGGGTAGCTGAGGCCGCATACGAGCTCGTCATTATTGGCGGCGATGACGGCGATGTCTTGGGGGACATTTGTCTTATCATTGATCTGCTGGCAGACGCCGCAGAGGTATCTGCCTAGGGGGTCATGGGTGGCAAAGATGCCGACTGGTTTAGGTAATGATTTTAACCATTTTATCATCTTGCGGCTGGGCTGAGTGTAGTTCTCGCTGTAGCGGACTTCGTCGAATGTGTTTTCTCGGTGGATGGATACTGTGATGGTTTTTCCTAGTTCTTGCTGGAAGCCTTCGATGCGCTGATCTGAGTAGGGTGTGGTATTCCCAAGGCAGGCAAAGCTCTGGAAGCCGGCTTGCGCAAATGCACGGGCGGCTTCGGCTCCTACTTGCCAGTCATCTACATCGATGCTGGTGGCATTTGGGTATTGGGTATCGGTGGCTGTGATGACGGTGGGGATGCCTAGTTCTAGTAGTCCTTCTGTGATCTTTGGGTTCCACTCGGTGATGATGGCGCTAGGCTGTAGTTCTTTGAGTATTGATTTTAGTTCATCTAGTGGTCGGTGAATGCTGAGGATGCGGAAGTCTTGCTGACGTCTGACAAAGGGCATGAGGGATGGGGTGAGGCGTCTTAGGAAGACTTCGGTCATGATGATGGCTACTTGATTTCCCATAGTGGGATGGTAAAATGATGTTTTGCGCAAATCAACATATTTATTGCGTGAAATACGGTTTTAATAATGCGTTTTATGGATATGTTAGTGATTATTCTAACTAGGGAAAACAACTAACAATGTACTAACTCATTTAAAGATTATGGAATATTTCGACTGTGATAAAATTCAATTTGAAGGACCTTCTACCAGGAACCCGCTCGCGTTTAAGCACTATAATGCTGAAGAACTAATCGATGGTAAGAGTATGAAAGACCATTTACGCTTCGCTGCTCCTTACTGGCATGTGATGCGTAACGATCTGAGCGATCCATTCGGAGCTGGTACTGCTAAGATGCCATGGGATGATGGTTCGGATTCTGTGAAAAATGCGCTAAAGCGTGTTGATGTGTTTTTTGAGTTTCTAGATAAGATAGGGATAGAGAAGTACTGCTGGCATGACCGCGATATAGCGCCAGAGATGAATGATCTGGCTAAGTCAAATGCTGCTCTCGATGAGGTGGTGGCTAAGCTGAAGTCTAAACAAGAGGAGACTGGTGTGGAGCTTCTCTGGGGAACCGCTTGTCTCTTCTCACATCCTCGCTACTCACAAGGAGGTGCTACTTCGCCGAATGCTGAGGTCTATGCTTATGCAGCCGCTCAGGTGAAGAAGGCTCTGGAGTGTACGCACGAACTAGGTGGTCTGGGCTATACATTCTGGGGAGGTCGTGAGGGTTATTCTACGTTATTGAATACGAATATGAAGCGTGAGCTTGATCACTTGGCTGCCTTTTTCCACATGGCGGTAGATCACGCTAAGAAGATAGGTTTCGAGGAGCCGTTTTACATCGAGCCTAAGCCACGTGAACCATCTACTCACCAGTATGATACTGATGCTGCGACTTGTTTGAATTTCCTCAGAGAGTATGATCTGATGGATCACTTCAAGCTGAATATTGAGACGAATCATGCTACTCTAGCAGGTCATACGATGGAGCATGAGCTTACTGTCTGCACGAATGCTAATATGCTAGGTAGTATAGATGCGAACCGTGGTGATGAGCTGATCGGCTGGGATACTGATCAGTTTCCTACTGACATTTACCTAACTACACAGGTGATGCTGGTGGTACTGGAGATGGGGGGGCTAACCACTGGTGGATTGAATTTCGATGCGAAGCGTCGAAGAGAGTCACATGATCCTATCGATCTGATGTATGCTCATATTGGTGGGATGGATGCTTTTGCGCGTGGACTTAAGGTTGCGTCAGCGATCCGAAATGATGGGCGCATGTCAGACTTTATTCAGGCGCGCTATAGCTCGTTTGATAAGGACATAGGAGCTAAGGTGGAGGCTGGCGAAGTGAGCTTCGAGTCTCTCGAGAAGTATGTACTCGAGAATCCTGAACCTATTCTTAATAGTGGCCGTCAGGAGCGAATGGAGAATATTCTTAACGAGTATATTTAAGCTATGTCATATGCACTAGGGATAGATTCATCTACACAGAGTTGTTCAGCGCTGGTGATCGATGTGATCAGCGGCAAGGTAGTCGCTGATGCGTCGGTGAATTTTGGTGAGAAATTACCTCAGTATAAGTCTCCATCAGGGTTTATTCCAGGGGGAGAAAATGGCGAAGTGCATGCAGATCCGCGGATGTGGCTGGATGCGCTTGAGTTACTGTTAGATGATCTTTCTGAAAAATGTGATCTGTCTAAAGTCAGCGCTGTCTCTGGTGCAGGGCAGCAGCATGGGTCGGTGTATTTAAATAATCAATGGCTGGATACGCTAGCGGCACTGAATGCTGACGAGGTACTTTCTGAGCAATTGGATTCAGTGTTTTCTCGTGCGACATCACCTATCTGGATGGATAGTAGTACTAGTGAAGAGTGCAGAGAAATCAGCGCTGCAGTTGGTGGTGATGATATTGTTTGTGCTAAGTCTGGGTCTGTTGCGGTGGAGAGATTCACTGGTGCACAGATCAGAAAATTTTATAAAACAGATTCGAGACTCTATTCCCAAACATGCCGAATTCACTTGGTGAGTTCATTCTTGTGTAGCGTGCTGACTGGTGTGGACGCGCCGATTGACTCTGGTGATGGTGCAGGGATGAATCTGTTGAACATTGGGACGTGGCAGTGGGATGAAGAGTTGTTAGACGCGACTTCTCCTGGTCTTTTAGAGAGGCTTCCAGAGGTGAGTCAGGGAGATACTGTGGTTGGAACTATGAGTGACTACTTCGTGCAGAAATTTGGTTTTTCAAGAGAAGTGCCGGTAACTATATTTACCGGTGATAATCCAAGTAGTCTGGTAGGTATGGGTGCTAGTAAGCCAGGAAGGGTGGTGGTTTCTCTTGGTACTTCAGATACATTTTTTGCAGCGATGGCTAGCCCTGTGTCTGATCCAGCTGGATGTGGTCATGTGTTTGGTAATCCTGTAGATGCAAGTGGTGGAGCGATGGCTCTGCAGTGTTTTGTCAACGGGTCACTCGCTCGTGAGGCGGTGAAAGATAGGTATGGCTATGACTGGGATCAGTTCACTGATGCATTTTCTAAAACAGCGTGCGGCAATGAGGGTAATTTGATGGTGCCATTTTTCACTCCAGAGTCTAGTCCACGTTGTGATTTGACTGAGCCATTGCTTAGCGGTGATGAAGCCTTTGAGAGGTGGGATCTCGCAGATGCCTCAGTGAGGGCGTGTGTGGAAGGTCAGTTTCTCAATATGAAGCAAAGAACTGCCTGGATAGGTGTGGCTACTGAGGTGATCTATCTTACTGGTGGGGCATCTAAGAATGATGCAGTAGCTCAGGTGATAGCAGATATTTTCCAAGCTAAGGTGGAGCGCTTAGCGGTGAGTGGCTCAGTGGCTCTCGGTGGTGCGTTGCGCGCTGCGTCGAATAGTTTAGAGGTAGAGATGGGAGTGCTTGAGGCGATGTTTTGCCAGCCAGATAGGACGAGTACGATCAGACCGAAGAATGATGCGAGTATTTATGAACTAGCAGCAATAGGATGGGATGGATTGTGTTTCTCTGCTAACCCGAATATTTCACGATAGGGTGTTTAGGGTTGGTGCTGGTTCTTTAGCTTAGAGTTTAGGCTGCGTATTTGATGAATAGCTCCAATTGAGGGCGTTTTCATCCTTTTTAGGCACAGCTATCGCTACTCCCTCCAGTGTTTTTCTGGTGCCGGGGCA
>CALJOJ010000048.1 GCA_937981665.1 uncultured Rubritalea sp. | reverse complement strand
TGATCATAAAATGTTACTAAATCTGCAAAATGAGACAAGATACGCTGAACAGCTAGCTCTGCTGTGAACCGCCTTGCTACGGAACCGTATGGCAGGTGGTGTGAGAGGGAAGTGAGGGTGACCTCACTCCCTACTCGATGGTTAAAAAATGTGCTTATCATTAAAAAGGTAGGTTTCCCCAACGGGGTAATTGATATCAGTGTGGGAAAGGGTAATGCCGCATCCCTGTATTATGGCGGAAAAATCCAGGTTTCCCCAACGGGGTAATTGATATCAGCACAGGGAAAGGCAACGCCGCATCCCTGTGATAATGTTAAGAAGCCAGTGTTCCCTGAAGGGGTACTTAATGCTGATTAAACTCCGAGCTTTCTTCAGTTTGAAAATTTAGTTATTGTGATGACTATGCCTCAGTCTTTATCACAGATTATATTACACGTTATTTTCAGTACAAAGAGCCGCCGACCATCTATTGACGATACGATTATTAAAGAATTACATGCTTACTTGGCCACGGTGTCACGTGATCAAGGTTGGGAGTGTTATCGGGTTGGGGGAGTCGAAGATCATGTCCATTTATTAGTGAGACAACCTAGGACAGAAAAGTTGAGTGGTTTTATAGGTCATTTAAAGCGTAATAGTTCAAAATGGATGCACACCAAGGGAGTTCCATATGGAGACTTTGCTTGGCAAGATGGTTATGGGGCTTTTTCTATTGGTTATTCGCAGATGGAATCTGTGATTACGTATATTGATGGGCAGAAAGAGCACCACAAAAAGTTCACCTTTCAGGAGGAGTATCAGTTAGTGCTGCAGAAATATAATGTGGAATGTGATGAGAAGTATGTCTGGGACTAATGCCTGTTCAGCATGAAGTACCCTTTCAGGGAACGTGTTTTTCTGGGGTAGGTAATAGGGATGCGGCTGTGCCTTTCCCTATTCTGGTATGAGTTTCCCCTTTGGGGAATATGGATAACGTGGGGAAATATGGATAACGTGGGGTATGTGGGGTATGTGGGTGGTTTGGAGATAATAGGGGGGATTCATTTATCTGTCGATGTTGCTTGGTCTTTTGGGTGGGTGATGTTTGATTAGCTGAATGATAGCTCATCTGAATTTGTCGTTGCTTATGTCTGTGCTAGAATTTATCCTAGTGGTATGATGAATAGGGTAGCAGTTCTGAATGTGGTTGGATTAACAAAAAGCTTGATTGGTGAGCACACGCCGCGGATCAAGGCGTTTGTGGATGCTGGGCAGATCACTTCGTTTAAACCGGCATTTCCTGCGGTGACTTGCACGGCTCAGTCTAGCTATGTGACGGGCGCTGCAGTAGAGGATCATGGGGTAGTGGCGAATGGCTGGTATGATAGGGAGGCTGCTGAGGTGAAATTTTGGAAACAGAGTAACCAGATTGTTAGAGGGGATAAGATCTGGGAGATACTTCGGGCTGAAAACTCTGAGTTTACCTGTGCGAAGATGTTTTGGTGGTATAATATGTACTCTACTGCTGACTGGAGTGTGACTCCTCGACCAGCGTATCCGGCAAGTGGCAAGAAGGTGTTTGATGTGTATTCACATCCTATGGAAATGAAGGAGGAAATGAAGAGTGAGCTTGGAGATTTTCCTTTCACTACATTTTGGGGGCCTAATGCGGGGATCGGTTCTAGTAAGTGGATTGCAGATTCTTCGAAATGGGTAGAGGAAAAAAATGAGCCGACGCTGAGCTTGGTGTATCTTCCACATATGGATTACTGTCTTCAGCAATATGGTCCAGGAGATACGCGTGTGAATGCGGAGCTGGAGAAGATTGATAAGGTGGTGGGGGGCTTGATCGATTTCTATACCGCACGAGGAGTCGAGGTTATTTTACTTTCTGAGTATGGGGTTTCAAAAGTAGATGAGGCTGTACATTTAAACCGAATTTTTAGAGAAAAGGGCTGGATAATGATCAAGCCTGAGCTGGGGTTGGAGATGTTGGATTGTGGAGCGAGTATGGCATTTGCCGTGGCGGATCATCAGGTGGCGCATGTGTATGTGAATGATAAGAGTATCCTAGATGAGGTGAAGGAGGTATTGGAAAACACGCCAGGAGTGGCAGAGGTGCGTCCAGCGATGGAGGGAAATGCAGGTGAGCGTGCGGGGGATCTGATTGTCGTCTCTGAGCCCAATGCTTGGTTTACTTATTATTACTGGCTGGATGATGCGTTAGCTCCAGACTTTGCTCGTTGTGTGGATATTCATCGCAAGGTGGGTTATGATCCAGTTGAGCTATTTCTCGACCCAGAGCTGAAATTTCCTAAACTCAAGATCGCTAAATTTTTACTGAAAAAGAAGCTAGGCTTCCGTGCGATGCTGGAGGTGATTCCATTGGACGCTAGCTTGGTGAAGGGCTCTCATGGTAGAGATAATGTACCGGAAGGTGAGCAACCTATCTTTGTGTCGACGGGTAAACATGCTGCGATATCTAAACCTGAGGATGTGGCGGAACGGATCATGCAAGCAGTCAGAGCATAGCTGACTTGTTGATCGATGCTTGACATTCATTAGATTATCGGGCATCAGAACAAATCACTGCACTGCCTATATGGCTAGTGTGGGGTAAAATAATTTATTAAAAAAGCTTATGCAGTGGTTCTTATACATATCATATTTAGTCGTGCTTATCAGTTTAGCTGGTTACGGATTTCACAGACTCACGATTATTTATCTATATCTTAAGCATAAGGATGAAAAGCCTGAGCCAAAGGGTGAGTTTGAGGAATTGCCAACAATCACTATGCAGTTGCCTGTATTTAATGAGTTGCATGTGGTCGAGAGACTGATCAAGAAGGTGTCAGAAATAGATTACCCTAAAGATAAGCTTCACATTCAGGTGCTGGATGACTCTACAGATGAGACACAGGATATCTGTGCTAAGCAAGTGGCTGATCTGGTAGCAAGAGGTTATGATGCAGAGTATGTGCACCGTGATGACAGAACTGGCTATAAGGCAGGCGCGCTGGAAAATGGAATCAGGACGGCTAAAGGAGAATTTCTTTTTATTCTCGATGCTGACTTTGCGCCAAATCCTGATGTCTTGCTTAAGACGATCCATTACTTCACTGATGATAAGGTGGGAATGATCCAGACTCGCTGGGGACATCTTAATAAGAATTTCAATACACTGACTCGCATCCAGGCGATGTTCCTCGATGGACATCTGGAGCTTGAGCAAACTGCTCGGAATAGATCTGGCAGATTTTTTACGTTTAATGGAACAGGTGGAATGTGGAGAAAATCATGTATCGCAGATGCAGGTGGTTGGGAACACGACACACTGACAGAGGATATGGATCTAAGTTATCGAGCGCAGCTTAAAGGCTGGAACTTTGTATTCTTAAAGGATGTGGAAAGCCCTGCTGAGCTTCCAGTAGATATGGATGGATTCAAGAGTCAGCAGCACCGCTGGACGAAAGGTTCTATCCAGTGCTGTAAGAAGTGCCTAGTGAATATATGGAAGAGTGATGCTCCGCTTAAAGCTAAGATGGAAGCAACCGCGCATTTGACTTCTAACTTCGCGTATCTTGCACTAATCGTTCTTTGTTTTCTCATCTACCCTAAGCAGCTTTCAACGGTGCCTGTAATAGCTGATAATCCGATGTTAGAGTACTTCATCAACATCCCGATATTTTTCTTTGGTTCAGTTTCTGTAGCTCTTTTTTACTTAACTGCTCAGAAGGCTCTTAATCCTAAAATATGGATGAAGGAGATTATTTATCTTCCATTGCTCATCGCTCTAGGAATAGGCATGAGTGTAAATAACGCCAAAGCTGTATTGGAAGCTATCTTTAACCATCAGTCTGGTTTTGTCCGTACTCCTAAGTATGGTCTTGATAAAGCAGATGATGAGATAGCGAAAAAGTCAGCGGGATGGAAGTCCAGTAAGTATAAGGCAATGAAGTCAGTAACTCCTATCATTGAGTTAGCCTTTGGAGTCTTTTTCTTAATGATTGTGCTGAGCAACTATATGAATGCCAACTTTGCTACAGCTATTTTACTCACGCCGTTTCCTATTGGTTTCTTTTACACATCATTCCCATCACTGAAGAGAATGCTCTCTGGTTTTTTGAATAATAATGTTGAAGAAAATATAGATTCTGGTAATTAAAGAAAAGTTAACTAATTTAAAAATTTATGGAATCCAAACCTCTCAGGTCATTAGTCATGACCACATTACTTGCATTTGTTGCGGGTTTCCTTCTTTCAAGCTGTGGCAGTTCGCCTAGCAGAGATAACAAGAGTAAGATGATCATCAGTGTTAAAGATCAGACGATGTTGCTTACTCAAAAAGGTAAGGCTGTTAAGGCATATAAGATTTCTACTTCTAAATTCGGTCTTGGTAACACGAAGAAAAGTAATAGAACACCACTTGGCAAGATGGAAGTAGCTAAGAAGATTGGTGGTGGTGCACCAAGTGGAGCTGTTTTCAAGAGTCGAGTTAGAACCGGTAAGATAATGCGACCTAATACGACAGGGAGAGACCCTATTGTGACTCGGATCATGTGGCTTAGAGGTAAAGAATACCGTAATCGGCATACGTTCTCACGTTATATCTATATTCATGGAACACCAGCCGAGCATAAGATCGGTACTCCAGCTAGTTATGGCTGTATCCGAATGAAGTCTAAAGATGTGATCGATCTCTATCGTAGGGTCGGTGTAGGAGCAGAGGTACAGATCATTAATGATCACATGAACCGTATTCCTGAAGGTAAAAGAAGCGCATCACTTATAAGAAGACTTCGTAATGGAGTGTAGTCTTGCACTATGCATATGATACATATTTCTCTCTAATGGCGTAGAATGTAGATCTAATGACTCCGCTACTGAGAAAAATATTAGGAATGAGCTGGTTGCTCACGTTGTGCATGTACGCACTTCTCATCCTCGGTGTGTACACTATTGAGAGTGCTGCTCGTCATTTATCTAAAGGTGGTGAGTATTATGCTAATAAGCAGTTAATGTGGATCGGACTAGGTTCAGTTGTCTATTTTATTACCGCATTAGTCGACTATAAGTGGATTAAGTATCTCGCGTTACCGATCTACCTTGGCAGCCTTGTGATGATGGTGGTGGCTATGAAATATGGTAACCAAGTGCACCAGTTGTCGTTTAGCGGCTTGAATTTTCAACCCGCACAATTATCGATTGTTGCTGGAATTATCATGATGGCTTGGGTTCTACAGGACCTTGCAAAATGGCATCCCTTATTGAGCTTACCTGGAGCCAAAGTTATTGCTATTGGCATGTTGGCTTTGATCCCGTTCGGCCTAGTTGCTGTGATGGGTGATCTTGGTTCAGCGATCGTTTGGCTTCCTGTAACAGGGATTGTGATGTTAGTGAGTGGTGTGCCGTTTAGGTATCTGACCTTGATGTCTTTTTTGGGTGCGGCAGTTCTACCAGTGTTATTTTACGTTTTGTTGCCTAACTTCTCTGAGCGTGGAGCTAACCGTATTGATACTTATCTGGATATGCTGAATGACCCGAATATGGCACGGAATGATGATAATCACGGTGCGTATTATGCAGTTATGGCAGTAGCTAAAGCAGGCTATAAAGGCGAGGGCTACAAGGCTGACAAAACGACTCAATCTATTCATGCTCGACGCTACATTCCGTTTAACACCGCGCATAACGATTACGTATTTGCTGTCTTTGCCGAAGAGCAAGGCTTTCGTGGAAGCTTGCTGCTGGTGTTAGGATTCAGTCTACTTTTAATTCAGTGTATCGTTATTGGCTATTATGGTAGAGATATGTCTGGGCAGATTATTGCTAGTGCCATCGTGGGGTTATTTTTTGCTCATATGTTTGAGAATATAGCCATGTGTGTCTTGCTAATGCCAGTGACGGGGATACCTTTACCTTTTATCAGTTATTCAGGAACCTTCGTTGTGATGTGTATGTTTATGCTTGGACTAGTTCAGAGTGTATGGGTGCATCGTAAAGTTGATGCTGGAGGCACGGATGAAGACGTGAAGCTTTCTAAGCGCGGTAAACATTTCAAGTTAAATCGTAGAAGATCCGACGAACGAGTCAGCCCAAATGAGGCAATTTCTCGCGGAACTTAATCTCTAAACTAAATTTAAAATTATGTATCATTGGTCAAAATTATCATCAGTTAAGTGGATGGACGCGTGGGAGGAGAGATTTTATGGCAATGATCGCAGTGTTATTTCTGAAATCAAAGGAGGGAAGAGTGTCCGAGTGGAGGTCTACTGTGAGACTGAAAAGGAAGCGAATGCGATCAAAGAGCAGTTCGGTGGCTCTATACGTGAGGTGAAGAATCAGAACTGGATTGCTCTCAGTGCTGTTGAGAAGCCACCACTCAAGATCCGTGATGCGCTTTTAGTGACTGGTGCTCGAGAACTATCAGAAGCTGACGCACTGCGTAAGGCAAATCCAGATAAACATGTGATCCAGATTCCTGCAGAAATGGCATTTGGTACTGGCGATCACGCCACAACATCTACCTGTTTGCGTTTCCTTGTGGATATAGCACGTGAGCAGAAATCCGATAGCTGGCAAATGCTTGACCTAGGGTGTGGTACTACTGTTTTAGGTATTGCTGCACGTATGCTTGGGGCTGAGGCTTGTGAGGCGCATGATTATGACCCTCAAGCAGTGCGCGTGTCAGAGCAGAATTTCAAGCTGAATCGTGTTGATAATATTGTTGCTAAAGAGCAAGATGTCCTTGCATGGAAACCTAAGCAACAATGGGATGTGGTTGTAGCTAATATGTTTTCTAGTATTCTACAGGAGGCATTTCCAACCATCGTGAAAGCGGTCAAAAAAAATGGAGATCTGGTGATTTCTGGTATTTTAGCTGATCAGTGGGAAGTGACCAAGCAGTGGGGTGAAGACGCAGGGCTGAAATTTGGCGAAGTCGTCAAAAAAGGTAAATGGGTGACATCGAGAGCAACGCTCAAATAATTCTTGGGTAATATCTAATAGCCTAGAGTTAACATCATATTGCATCGTGATGATATAAATTTCATCACTTGGGTTTCATTTATCTTGCATGATTTATGGGATGGTTTATTAAAAGACCAACTTCAGGGGGAGTTACTTTTTACATCAAATTGAATAAGCCCTCTGCGGTCTAACCTATCAATTTTAACCGTAAATTATAACGAGATAATTCTCATGGACAGCATTTCAACACGCATTAAAAACGTTTCCCCGTCTCTTACTCTCAGCATCACAAATCAGGCGAAAGCTATGAAAGCTAAAGGCGAAGAGGTCTATGGCCTAGCTGGTGGTGAACCAGAAATGGACACTGCAGATTTCATCAAAGAGGCAGGCATCAAGGCGCTTCAAGAAGGTAAGACTAAGTACACTCCAGCAGCTGGTATTCCAGAGCTTAGAGAGGCAATTGCTAACAAGCTTAAGACTGATAACAACATTGATTACGATGCAAGTCAGGTGATCGTAGGAAATGGAGCTAAGCACTCATGCATGAGCGCTATCATGGCTGTGGTAGAGGAAGGTGACGAGGTCATCATTCCATCACCTTATTGGCTTTCATACCCTGAGATGGTTCGCATCGCAGGTGGTGTACCAGTACTTGTAGAAACTACAGAAGAGAATAACTGGAAGATCACTCCTGAGCAGTTCGAGGATAACATGACTGGTCTCACTAAGATGATTATCATTAACTCACCAGGAAACCCAACAGGCGCGGTTTATACTGCAGATGAGCTTAAGGCGATAGGTGATATTGCCTTACTTGAGGACATCATTATCCTATCGGACGAAATCTACGAGAAGCTAGTATACGGAGAGACAAAGCACGTTAGTATCGCATCTATCAGCAAAGAGCTCTACGATCTCACAATCACTGTTGGTGGTTTTTCTAAAGCATATTCAATGACAGGTTGGCGTCTCGGTTACATCGCCGCTCCTAAAGCAATAGCACAAGCAATTTCTTCGATGCAGGGGCACACTACTTCTAATCCTTGTACATTCTCACAGTACGGCGGTCTTGCTGCTCTCACAGAGAAAAATACATTTGTTCAGGATCTCGTGGAGGAGTACGATGTTCGTCGTCAGTTTATGCTCAATAAGCTAAAGTCTATCCCTAACATTTCAGTAACTGAACCAGAAGGTGCGTTCTATTTCCTCGTTAATACAACAAAACTCGGAATCAAGTCAGTAAACCTCTGTGATAAGCTCCTTACGCGCTACCGTGTAGCAGCTGTTCCAGGAATCGCTTTTGGTAACGACTATAGCATTCGTCTAAGTTACTGCACGACTCTTGATGTACTTAATGAAGGACTCACACGTTTTGAGGAGTTCTGTAAGTCTCATTAAGTAGTTCTGATAGTTTACTAATTTAATCAACGCGCTAGGGGAATTCTTTCCTTAGTGTGTTTTGTGTATTGAGTATAACTATTATTATCAGTAGCTTTGGCTTCTATGGCGGTAGTATTTGGGCTTCTATATGACTTCGCCCAAGAATGGTAAGCTAGTTAGCTCAAAAAGAGTTGGACTCTATCAAAGCTGATAAGTCAACAAGGAGCATGCTCTAATTGATGGTGTGACTCCAGAGAGTGGTGAGTTTAACCCAAGTTTAACATCATGTAAATATTGGCTCTAACTGTTAAGTAGTTAGTAAGCGTCTTAAAACTGGCCTAAGCTATCTGAGCTATCTGGGCTTTTTTCTCCCAAGCTTGGGCTACTTTATTTGGTGTTAGCGCTTGCGCTGACTGGCTATTGAGGTGCTCTAGAACATATTCTAGATAGTCTCGGGGATTGAGGTTCGCTGCTTTGCAGTTCTCAATGAGGGTGTAGAGGATGGCGTTGTTTTCTCCTGCCTCTAAGCTTCCGAAGAACATGTAGTTCTTCAGACCTAATTTACAGGGGCGGATCGCGTTTTCGATACCGTTGTTATCGATGTCTAGCCGCCCGTCTTCTAGATAGAGGATAAAT
>CALJOJ010000047.1 GCA_937981665.1 uncultured Rubritalea sp. | reverse complement strand
AATATAGATTATGAATATCTTAATAACAGGAGGTGCTGGATTTATTGGTTCTCACCTAACTGAGAAACTGATTAAAAGTGGTAATCATGTGACGGTTTTTGATGATTTTTCTGCGGGAAATAGAGAAAACTTAGCTGGTATGGATGTGCATGTAGTCGAGGCCTCGATTCTTGATCAAGATGCTTTAGAAGATGCACTAAGTGGAGTTGATTTGGTTTATCATCTGGCTGCTTATACGAGCGCTCCAGGTTCTCTTGATGAGCCGCTGGACTGTGTGAATCTAAATAATATGGGGCTTCTTAATGTGATGAAGAAGATGCAAAAAATGGAGTGTAAGAGGATTATATTCGCATCATCTGCAGCAGTTTATGGTAACGAGCCAACCTTACCTAAAGTGGAGACGATGACGGCATGCCCTGAAAGTATTTATGCATTAAGTAAAGCTGACGGGGAGAATTATTTGACTCTGTTGGCTAAAATATGGGGGCTTGAATCAGTGGCGCTAAGATTTTTTAATGTCTTTGGCCCTCGTCAAAACCCAGACTCAGGCTATGCGGCTGCAATTCCGAATTTCTGTAAGAAGGCGAGCTTGGGAGAGAAGATAATCATTCATGGTGATGGTGAGCAGACGAGGGATTTTGTTTTTGTGGAGGACTTAGTGGAAGCTCTTGCACATGTAGGGCAGGCTGCTGTGGATGGAGAGATTTTTAATGTAGGTTATGGCGAAAGTGTGACGATCAATGATTTGGTGGGGGAGATTCTTATATTAGGTAAGTCTAACTCTGAACTAGAGTACAGCCCTGTGAGGGCTGGTGATGTGCGGCATTCGTTGGCTGATTCTTCGAAATTAAAGGCGAGTGGCTGGGTTCCTCAAGTGGGCTTCAGTGAGGGATTACAGAGAACTGTAGACTTTTATATAAAGGCAACATGAAGAGTGGTCTTAATCATGGTGGTCAGCAAGAAGTCAGTTCTTCAGTATGGACTTTAGTCTCACCAAAGCCACCTCCTCGGCATGGTGCTAGCAGAGCAGTAGAGATCCTACTAGAGGGACCTACTTCAGGAGTGGTATGGAAGCATGTTAATGCTACCTATACGGAATCGATTGCGGAGTTACAGAAGTTTAGTTTACGTAAAGTAGTGCTATTGATTAAGTATTTATGGCAGATGCTGGTGTCTATGCGTGGTGCAGATGGAGTTGTACTGACTCCATCTTTTCAAATGAATACGTTTTTGAAGGATTCTTTGTTTATCTGGGTGGCGAAATATCTGGGGAGAAAGCCGATTGTGGGGTGGTATCATATGCGATTTGAGACGATGGACTATTTGTCCCTTGGGAAGGTGAAGCAATGGTATGTCGATAAGACACTAAAGTGTATTTCTTCTCATGTATGTGTGGCTCCATCACTTATAGCTGGGATGCCAGATTTTCTTACTAAAGATTCCCTGTTCTCTGTGGCAAATGGGATACCTGCACTCGATGACTGCGGGCAACTGGAAGGATCTGATTCTTCTCGGTTGAGTATTTTATACGTTTCTAATTTCACAGAGAATAAAGGCTGGAGACTTTTACGTGAAATAGCAGAAGAGCTTTGTATTGAGGATAATACGTTGCATTTTAATTTTTATGGAGCTCCAACTCAGGAGTGCTCTCTTGCTCAAATAGAGGGGGTGTTTGCGGAAGGCAAAAATGCACAGCGTATTCGATACTGTGGGATTTTAGGCGATGATAAGAAGGCTCAGGTTTTCAATGACGCTGATATTCTGGCTTTTCCTTCATATAATGAGGCTTTCCCGATTACCCTATTGGAAGCAATGTCGGTTAGCTTACCTATTGTAGCGACCAATGTTGGAGGGATCTCCGACGCGGTAGTCAATGAGCAAGGAGGCTATATTGTTCCAGCAAAAGACAAAGCAGCTTTCAAGTTAGCTCTAAAAAAGGTGATTGAAGATCCTGCTTTAAGAGGAACTTTCGGTGAATTTAATAAATTGCGTTTCGAAGCTTCTTATACGAATCAAGCATTTTGCCAATCTTGGGCTGATTTGTTGAAGCCTTAATGTATTTGAAATATGGGGTTACATTTTTTCAGTAATAACATTAGATGTTATAGAGTCTGTTAAGATTTTAAATAATTTTATCATTAGAAGAACGATATGAGAGCAATAATATTAGCAGCTGGAGTAGGTAGCAGGCTGCACCCAATAACGGACGAAAAGCCAAAATGCTTGGTGACTGTAGCTGGTAGGAGTATTTTACAACATCAGTTAGATGCCTACTTATCTGCTGGAGTGTCTGAGGTGCTGGTATTAACCGGGCATATGCAGGAGCAGATTCATGCTTTTTGTGAGGACTATGGAGATAAGCGTATTCGGTGTATTTCGAACGATGACTATGCGGTGACGAATAATATGTATTCTCTTTATCTGGCGCTAAAAGAGTGTGGTGAAGATGGGTATTTATTAAGTAATGGTGACTGTGTGTATGATCCAAGTATAGTGGCGGATGTGATGGCTGCTGAGGGAGCATGGATTGCTACAGATAAGGGGAGTTTTGATGAGGAGTCGATGAAGCTGGAAATCTCTGGAGAGCGGATCTGTAATATCAGTAAAACTGTGAAGGAGGAGACTGCTTATGGAAATTCTATCGATCTTTATAAATTCGATAAAGCTGCGGCAAGTGTCTTTAAGGCTTCTATCATTAGTGTGATAGAAGGTGAGAAGAACCTGAATGAATGGACGGAGCTAGCGATGCAGAGGATGTTACAGAAACAAGAGCTATGTATGTATCCGTTTGATATAGGAAATCGCTCCTGGGTGGAGATAGATAATCACGAGGATTTGGCATTGGCTGATGAGTTATTTAGTGGTTTTGATTCTGCTGAGATAGATCATTGGTTCATTGATCTAGATGGCACTTTGTATGTAGGTGATGAGGTGATAGATGGTGCGAGTGAATGGATAGAGACGCTGCAGAAGGAGGGTCGTTCGTTTTCATTACTAACTAATAATTCTTCTAAAGATAAGGATGAGTATGTGAGTAAGTTAGCTAGCATGGGCATCCATGTAGATTCCTCTTTGATCATTAGCTCTGCGGATGGTGCGGTAAATTTCTTGGTGAAATCAGCGTTTACTAGTGTGTTCGTACTCGGGACTGATTCACTCAGGGCTACTGTGGAAGAAGCTGGTGTGTCGACTAAAGATAACAGTGAAGATAAGGTGGATGCAGTGCTACTGGGTTATGATACAGAGTTGACCTATGCTAAACTCAGAACAGCGACGGAGCTGGTCAATGCGGGAGTGCCATACTATGCAACACATCCGGATGTGAACTGCCCGACACCGAAAGGACCGATCCCTGATATTGGCTCAATGACTGCGATGCTAGAGCAGGTAACTGGGGTGGCTCCAACACAGGTCTTTGGTAAGCCATCTGCTGAGATGGTGGAGCATATACTCACAGGAAATAAGCTTTCTGCTGATAGGTTGGCTTTCGTGGGTGATAGAATTTATACGGATATGAAGATGGCTCGGAATGTGGGAGCTAAGTTTGTCTTAACTCTATCTGGTGAGACCGAACGGGGAGAAGTGGAGGATATTTATTCTCAACCAGATTTGATTGTCTCTAGCGTGAAGATGCTGAGTGATCTGTTAACTTAATAAAGTGAGAATCAGTTATCTAGCTGAAGTTTTATTGTGATAAAAGATTTGATAAAAAGTATCCTTAGCTTGATCGTAAGAGTGAGCCCTAAGCGGAAGTATTGCTTCATGAAAGGGTTACCTACATTTGAGGATAGCTTGGTGTCTCTGTATCGAGAGCTTCCTATGGATAAGCTGGATAAGGTGATCTGGTCTTGCTTTGACTTAGATAGTGAGCCTCCGTTTCAAGATAGAGGTAAGACGATCTATGTCCGAAAAGGTAGCCTTAAGGAGTTATATTATGGGGTTGTGTCAAAGTATGTGATGACCTCGCATGGCCATTTTATTAATAGAGTACCTAAGAATCAAGTGTGTTTGAATGTTTGGCACGGGATGCCGCTGAAAAGCATCGGTCTACTAGACGGACAGGCTGGGCGTGAGGATACGTATCTGTGTGCTACTTCTGAGCTTTACCAGGATATCATGGCACGTTCTTTTGGCGTGCCACTAGAGAATGTGAAGGTGACAGGGATCCCGAGGAATGATCTGCTAGATGTCGCTGAACCTGACGCGATATTTGAGCAGGCGGGGATAGACCGAAGCAAGTATAAAAAGGTTTGTTTTTGGCTGCCTACTTACCGTAAGAGTGTGTTGGGTTATATCGGAGAGGATGGCACTGAGGTGGATAATGTCTTCAATATGGATGGTTTCGATCATAACGCATTTCAGGCCTTTTTGTCAGAGCAGGAGTGTTTATGTATTCTTAAACCGCATCCAATGGCTCCTAAGAAGCATGCTCCGGATCTGGATAATATGCTGATCATTGATGAGGAATGGATGATGAAGAGAGGTCTAATGCTCTATCCACTTCTGGGTGTGTGTGATTTCTTAATTTCTGACATTTCGTCTGTGATGATTGATTTTATGCTGCTTGATCGTCCTATAGTGGTTTGTTTTGAAGATTCTGAGGCGTATCAGAATTCTAGAAATATGAATTTTGATCCGATTGAGGATTGGTTGCCTTGTGAGGTGGCGAAGAGCTATGGGGAGTTGACGAAAGAGATGAAGCACTGTATCCGAAGTGAAGATTTATATAGCGAAAGAAGAGAAGTCTTGAAAAAGAAATTTTTCAAGCAAGTAGATTTTCATGCGACTGATCGAGTACTTAAGCTGATTGACTTTAGTTGACCGTTGATAATGAGTCGCTCAAGACTAAAGAGTTCTTCGGAGGTCTCAATACAAACAAGTATTATAAGCAAATATTTATTTAGATAGGATGAAAAAGTATATAGAAAACAATAAATGGATCATACCCACTGGCATTATAGCGCTAGTGGTGATTTATTACATTTTTATACATGCTACTTATTCTGGTTTGGAGAACCGAGCGAGTGAGCTCGGTATCTGGACAAAAAACACATGGAATACGAGAAATAACCTAGAACACGGCTATATTGTGCCAGTTATATTTATTTTCTTTATTGTGACAGCGGTGAAGGTTTCTCGGAAGGAGGAGTATTCTGATGGGCGCTGGGGCTTAGTGTTGTTTTGGTTTGGGGTCATCTTGTATTTGATTTCTGCGCGTGCGATTCAGCCTAGGGTCGGGATTATGGCGATTCCGTTTTTGATCTCTGGTGGGATTATTTATGTGCTTGGCTGGAAAAAAGGTCGGCATTTTTTGTTTGCGTCATTCTTCTGGTATTTTGCGATGCCTGTGCCGGGGCTTAACCAGCTGACGAATGGCTTACAGGTACTTATCACGAAATGGTGTTATTCTGCAGGTGGCTTGACTGGTATGGAACTGACGCTGAGCGGGAATACAATTAAATCTGCAACTGATTCATGGACTGGTTTTGATATTGCTGAGGGCTGTAGTGGGATCAAGTCGCTAATGGCATTAGTAATGATTGCTGCCATTTATGCTTACTACACTCAGAAGGAATTATGGAAGAAGGTGTTTTTGTTTTCTATGGCATTACCATTAGCTTTGGTAGGAAACTTTTTTAGGATCTTTACTATCTTGGTGATTGCCGAGATGGGATATGCAGATTTTGCTAAAGATACTTACCATGACTGGGCGGGATTATTTATTTTCTTTCCGGTAGCTCTGACAGGTTTGTTCATTGTTGATAAATTACTCAACAGGAAGAAGCGGACCACGAAAAAGACAAAGGTGAACTAGTAGAGTGATAAATTAAGATGGATGCATTATTAACAAAACGAACTTGGATCCTAGCGATCATGGTAGCAGTAGGATTTTCTCTAGTTTGGGCTATTCCGACCTCTGGTGTATTTCGGAGCTCACAGCTGATTGAAGAGTTACCTAATACTTTATTGGGTAGAGTGGGGGTAGAGTTAGAAGTTTCGCAGAAAGAAAAAGATACCTTGGCTGATGATACTACGTTTGCTCGGAAGAGGTATTTTGATAATAAGGAAGAGAACGCTGATCCTTATGTGGACGTGTCTGTGGTGTTCTCTGGTAAAGATATTAATAATAGTATTCATCGGCCTGAAATTTGTCTAGTTGCACAAGGGTGGACATTATCGAGTGAAACCTACGTTATGGTTGATTTTGGAGAGAGAAGGATTCCTTTTAAGGAGATTGTTTCTGCTCGTACACGAGTGTCTACTGATGGTTCAGCAAGTAAGAACTCTAAGGGTGAAGCTATCATTGATACGAGGGTGCTTTATTATACATTTGCGGGGGCCGAAGCGATAGTCGCTGGTCACTATGAAAGGACATGGGAAGATATTAAAACACGTATTCTACAGGGAACTGACCAGCAGTGGGCGTATGTCACTATTTCTATGGATGTGACTAAAAATCCATTGGATGATATAAAAGAGAAGAGTTACTTTAAGGAGTTCGATGTCGAGCAAACTCGGGCAGCATTGAAGGAGTTCACTAGTGACGCGATGCCTCTTTTACTAAACAACTAGACGATGCGAGCCATTATTCTTATATTGACCTTACTTTCTTTGCTGTTTGCTGGGATATGTGCGGTGATGACTTCTACACCGCTACAATCTGTGGCGGTGTTGTTGGTAGGTGCAGGAAGCTTGATAGGAGCGGTGAGCAAGTATGACCTTCGGCTTGGTATCCCTGCGCTGGTAGTCAGCGCTGTGGGTTTTTTGTATTTCTATACACGTGCGATGATGTCGCCGGTTTTTGATTTAGGTTTAGGTGATTTGTTTATCTTGTTGCCTGCTGCTGGAGTGTATTTCTTGTATGTGAGTGGTTGTGTATCTAGAAAGCAGTTTTTCTGGGGGGTTGTTTCTATAGTCTTGGTTTTGGGCATGTTGAATGTAATGATGTTCTATCCACCGCTGAATGCATTGAGAGATTCTATTTTGCCTTTCGCTCAGGGGGATCGTGAGTCTGGTCTGTATAATCACCGAAATTTCTGTAGTAATATGCTAATGATGGTGGTGCTTATTTCCACGTCTGTAGGTCTATGGATAGATGGTTTAGGTTGGAAACGTTGGTTGCTTTTCTTGGTGGCGTCTTGCGCCATCTTGGGACTAGTTCTTGCGCCGGCACGTGGTGGATTTCTTGGGATGGTGGTGGGTCTTGTTATGATCGCAGGCTGCTACTTTATGTTGACCAAGTTGAACTCTAAGCAAAAAATCTTGATGACGTCATTGACGGTTGTTTTTGGATTTGCGGTGCTCGTTGGAGGGGTGATATTATTTAACCAGAGGGGGGAGAATTTAGAGAGTTCTATTGATGTAGGGGGCAGAAAGCAATATTTTGCGATGGCGATAGACCAGGTGCCAGATGCGCCTCTGCTAGGAAGTGGCAGTATGAGTCATTCCTATATGTGCTATAAGTATTGGGCTGGAATGCATGCTAATAAAGGTGATCATGTATGGGTACATAATGAATTTCTACAGACGATTACGGATTATGGATTAGTTGGCTTCATGCTTTTATTAGCCTTCATTTTTTGTTGTGTATGGGCATTTTTAGTAGGTGTAAGAAGTTCATCTGATAGCTCGCAGAATATAGCACCAGCTTATAAATTAAAACTTATCGGCTTAGCAGCGATGGTAGGTTTCTTAGTGAATGCTTGCGTCTCTTTTCCTGCACATGCTCAGCCAAATTTCTTAGTGTTTGCTTTTGCTTGTGCGGTAGTGATCTTACGGTTGAATAGTGGCGAGTTAAATGAGGGAAAGTCTAAGGAGATAATTAGTTCTGGGGTATTTGGTCAGTCTATCATTCGTGTTATCTTTCTCGTTATCGGCGTGAGTTCAGTCATGTTCGGATACAAAGAGATGCGAGCATTAAAAGAATTTAGTAAACATGACATCTATGTGGATAATGCATTCTGGTCTCCTGCAAATCATGTAGATGATGGCTGGTACCCAGCTCTTAATGAAGTGCTGAAAGTAAGCCCCAACTTCAGGCGCTACGAGAGGCTTGCTGGTCTCATCCTTGAGAAGTCCAAGTCTGAGCCAGATGTTAAAGTGCGTGAGGAGATGTACCTTAGAGCTCTTGAGTTGTCTAATTTATCTTTAGAAAGGCACCCATATTATTCTGTTGCTTTAAATAATAAGATAAGTTGTCTTCAAGGGCTAGAAAGATACGCAGAGGCCATGCCGTATCATGATAAATTAATAGAGCAAACAAAGTATAGGCAGCTATTCTTCGAGCCTGTGAACAAGAAGCTAACTAGCCTAGTACAGTGGTCTAGCAAGCTTGTTCAAGAAGGTGATTTAGTGCAGGCTAAGGAGGTATATGCGATGGCTTATGAGGCACTCTATGCTCCTATCGTTCATCCTCGGCCGATAAAGACAGAAATTATGTCATCTATCGTTATCGATAGGGCTAATCTCTTGATTCATCTTGGTGAGGATGAAGAATTAGAAATGTTTTGGGAAGATTTCTATAATCAGAAATTTAATAGGTCGGTAAAAAAGCTGTCTGATTCTAAATTACTTCTGGATCACGCGCGGTTGGTTTTCCGTTATGCTGAGAAAAACTTTCTTAGTAGAAAGCCTGAATTAGCCTTTAAATGGTACAAAAAAGCTTTCTGGTGCTATAATCGATTGGATGATGAATTGATGACTTTAGAAGTCATGGATGAGAAAGATAAGCTAGCAAAGCAAATCCAGTTCCTGAAGATGGCTGATATTACCCCTGCAAAATAATAAATCTACTCTATGTTAGCTTCAAATAAGAAAGAACAGTTTTCGATTCAGGTCTTGCAGTTTATTGATGCTGGATTGGTGTATCTTGCCTTTGTTTCGGCTTCGGGTTTCCGGGCTATGTTTAAGGGTTCGAATGCTGATGGCTATGGATTAGAGTCGGTTTTATGGATGGTTTACCTTCTTGTTCCTGCGGTTCCATTCTTGTTAGATCTGTCAGGCTTCTATGATAACTTAATGCGAAAGACCTTCGCACATGCGCTGAGTAGAATGGTACAGGCTTTTGTTATTATTGCTGCAGCGATTGGAGCTGCGTTCATTCTCTTTAAGATGCCGTATGGTAGCCGATATATTACGATCATTGGAATGGCTCTAGTGTTTGCATTTATCGCTCTGCGGTTCATTATTACCCGCTGTTATCTGAGAAGGAGTATTAAAGAGGGGGATAAGAAGGAGCGCGTAATCATCGCTGGTACGAAAAAGGATGTGGAGGAGTTTAAAGAGACTATTCCTGAATCTGTGTCTGATTACTGGGAGGTACGAGCAGAGTTTGATCTGCAAGATGGGACGTCAGATGAACTAGAGGAAATACTAAAAGCTGAGTCCGTGGAGCGGGTTATTTTTGCTGCTCAGCATATGCTGTTTAAAGAGCTGTCGGATGCAGTGGAGGTCTGTGAGGCGCAAGGTGTTGAAGTTTGGGTTTCTGCGGGATTTATCCAAAGCCAGATCTCGCGACCAGCATTTGATACCTTGGGTGGTAATCCGATGTTGGTTTTTAAATCAACCCCGGAGCTGTCATGGGCGTTGTTAGCTAAGACTATGCTGGATAAGGTGGGAGCGTTGATTATTTTGGTCTTAACATTGCCTTTATGGATCTTCGCTTTTATCGGTATAAAACTAACCAGTCCTGGCCCAGCATTCTTTAAGCAAGAACGAGCAGGTCGGTATGGTAAGTCATTTAAGATGTGGAAATTCAGAACTATGGTGATGGATGCTGAGGCAAAGCTAGCTGAGGTGAAGGCTCAGCAGGGGAATGAAATGGATGGTCCGGTATTTAAGTTAGATGATGACCCGCGTGTCTTTAAGTTCGCTCGTCTACTTAGAAAGCTGTCTATCGATGAGTTGCCGCAGTTGATTAATGTATTACTGGGGGATATGAGTCTTGTTGGTCCTAGGCCTCTGCCTGTTTATGAGGTTGAGGAATTTGAGAAATCAACGTATCGACGCCGTATGAGTGTAAAGCCAGGGATAACCTGCACATGGCAGGCTGGGGGCAGGAATTCTATCACGAACTTCGATGACTGGATAGCACTTGACCTCGAGTATATTGATAACTGGTCTCTCTGGTATGATCTTAAGATCCTCATTAAGACTGTGCCTGCAGTTCTGTTCGGTTCCGGTGCTAAGTAGCACCTTACCTCTTGTAGGTGAAATCTAATATTTTTATAGCCTCACTTTCACGAGTGAGGTTTTTTGTTGCCAGCAATGATGAAAATGGTTGTCACTTTGTTTGAAAATGGCACACTACGTTTGTACACATCGTAAGATTACTTTTTATGAAAATCATTTCAGGCACAGCCCATCAGCAACTCGCTAAAGACATAGCAGCTCACCTTAATACTGATCTTGCAGATGTGACTGTGGATTGTTTCCCAGATGGTGAGACATACTGCCAGATTCACGAGAATGTGCGTGGTGAAGATGTGTTCATCATCCAGCCTACTTGTCCTGCGACCAATCACAATATCATGGAAATGCTGATCCTTGTGGATGCGGCTAAGCGTGCTAGTGCAGGTAGTATCACGGCGGTTATCCCATTTTTCGGCTATGCGCGTCAGGATAGAAAAGATAAGCCACGCGTGCCGATCACTGCGAAGCTTGTGGCAAATCTTATTTCTGCTGCAGGCGTTGACCGTGTTGTGACTATGGATCTCCATGCTGCTCAGATTCAGGGCTTTTTCGATATTCCAGTGGATCATCTTTATGCACGTCCAGTATTCATCAAGCACCTCAGAGATGAGTGTGGCGTGAATGGTGATAATCTCGTGGTTGTTTCTCCAGATGTGGGTGGCGTTAAAAATGCGCGTGCCTACTCAGATGCCTTTGGTGCAGATTTAGCGATCGTCGCTAAGCACAGAGTAAGTGCTACTAAGGTAGAGGCGATGAATGTCATTGGTGATGTGAAGGGAAAGGTTGCGTTCCTGATTGATGACATGACTGAGACTGGCGGTACGCTCTGTGCTGCAGCTAAGATTTTAAAAGCAAACGGAGCGAGTAAGATCTTTGCTGGTGTATCTCATGCAGTGATCGATGAGTCTGCTCGTAAGAGAATTTTGGAATCTGATATAGAAAGTTTGATTACTACTGACTCCGTTCCGATGGCATTTGGTGAGAAAGTGAAGCCTCTTTCCATCGCACCTCTCTTTGGTGAGGCGATTAAGAGAATCTCTCAGGGTGAAAGTGTTACTTCTTTATTTGACATTTAGTAGTATTTCTAATAATCAGTGCTTCCCGGCCTGTGGAAAGGCTACACTCTCTACCACCAGCCATATCTTTTTACGGGATTTTCCGGGACACATAGAAACGTCACATAAAGTAACTTGGGGCGATGTCTAACCACTAAAAAAGAAATATTATCATGGCTACAATAATAGAAGCTACATTACGTCAGCGCACTGGTTCAGGCGCACTTAACGCTATGCGCCGCGAAGGATACGTTCCTTCAGTAATCTACGGAGCAACCGAAAATAAGAACATCAAAGTTCACAGTAAGACATTCAGAGATCATCTCAATACGAAGCCTTCATCCCAGGTCCTCATCGACCTTGATGTAGAGGGTCTTGGTAAGCAGCAGGTGTTCATTCAGGACATCCAGTTCGATGCGATCTCTGGTGAGATTCTCCACGCTGACTTTCTGGCAGTTACAAAGGACACAGTACTTACAGCGAAACTTCCGATCAAGCTTCTCGGCGATGCTAAAGGTGTGAAGGCTGGTGGTCTTCTTGAGCAGCTCGTTTACGCGACTAAGGTCAAGGCTGTTCCGGCTAATCTTCCACTTCAGATCGAAGCTAACGTTGAAGGTCTCGATATTGGTGACAATCTTACTATCGGAGATATCGAATTCTCAAATGGTGTGACTCCGGTTCTCGATAGCAGAGTTCTTATAGCACTCGTTGCTAAGACACGTGTAGCCCAGTCAGCTGACGCAGGCGAAGCAGCGGGAACTGATGCTGATGCTCAAGATGCACCTGCACCAGTAGAAGGCGATGCAGCTAAGGAAGCAGAAGCTAAGTAATCAACATTCACCATGACGGAGGGGCTTCACTGCTCCTCAAGTGAACGTGGCAATCAAACTAGTCATCGGTCTGGGTAATCCAGGCAAGAAGTATGATCAAACTCGGCATAACGTTGGGTTTGACGTGCTAGACCGCATGGCTGTAGATTCTGGAGCGGTATTTGTTAACCATCTCAAGTGGAAGGCACATATTGCAAAGCCCCCGCTCGCGCTACTTATGAAACCTCAGACATTTATGAATGAGAGTGGAAGAGCAGCAGGAGCAGCGCTCAGATTCTATAAATGGCAACCAGAAGAAGTACTTGTGATCTACGATGATGTCTCTATTCCGCTTGGCGCTCTGCGCTTTAGGATGAAGGGCTCAGCAGGAGGTCACAATGGGATAAAATCACTCATCCAGCACTTCGGAAGTGATGCTTTCCCACGACTCAAGCTAGGAATCGGATCTCCGAGATCTGGTGCGATGGTGGGACATGTCTTAGGGAAATTTGCCGTAGACGAGAGACCAGAGGTGCAGAACGCACTTGATAACGCCATGAAAGCAGTTCAATGTGCCCTCACAGAAGGTGTACAAGCCGCTGCTAACATTCACAACGTCAGTAAATAATCAAAACATAGAAATCAATAATATGAGCAGAAAATACGAAGGACTTGTAGTGCTAGACACTAAAGGTATAGACACATCAGTCGACGAACTAGTTAGCACAGTCGGCCAGCTAATCGAAGCAGAAGGCGGAAAACTCGACGAGGTAAAGAACCTTGGTCGTAAGACATTTGCCCACAATGCACGTCAGATCGAAGGTGGCCACTATGTAAGCTACATGTTCCACGCTGAGCCAGATGCAATCGTGAAGATCAAGGCTAGCCTTGACCTCAACGAGGACATCTACATGCACCAGTATAACCGTCAGGGTTAATTGGAGAGACTAGGTCTAATGCGATTATTCGATTAGATTTAGCTTCTGAAAGGATTTAAAACACAGGGTTTATCTGCCATTTTAGGTAGTAGTAATTTTTTACTATTGCTTAGGCAGGTAAATCCTTTTATTGTGTCTTCATTATGGCAAGTTTCAATAGAGTAATGATTATGGGGAATGTCACTCGTGACATCGAGCTTAGAGCGACTCCCAAGGGCACATCCGTCGCAGATATAGGCCTCGCATGTAACCGTGTTCGCATGGGTGATGATGGGCAGAAAATAGAAGAAGTCACCTTCGTGGATGTTACGCTCTGGGGCAGACAGGCAGAAGTGGCTGCGCAGTATCTCGGAAAAGGTAAGCCAGTATTTATCGAAGGCAGATTACAGATGGATACTTGGACTGATAAGGAGACTGGCAAGCAGCGTTCGAGACTCAAGGTAGTGGGCGAAGGCATGCAGCTTCTCGGCTCACCTGGCGGTGGTGGTGGAAATAACCAGGGCGGTCAAGGCGGCGGTGATTATAATCAAGGTGGCGGTCAGCCAAGCGCTCCTATGCAACAAGCTCCACAAGATCAGCAGTCACAAGGCGGATCACCAGCAAGTAATATGCCAAACTTCCAGGATGAAGGCGACGACATCCCGTTTTAGGATGTGATTTACTGAATTTAAGAGAAACACCCTTATTTGATGGAATAAATAAGGGTGTTTTTGTATCTAATAATCATGAGTAGCGAACAAGATCAACCTATGGCCAAAGCTTCAGCGGGGCAGACGATTCTATTTATAACGATCGGTGTCCTTGTTTATATAGGTATTCAATTGGTGATGCCTAAGGTTGGGTTGAGTAGTTGATTATTCGGTAGTGGAGCATCAGTTGATGCTCAGTCTGGCTCTACTTGAAGCATTACAGGATGTCCTCCAGTTGGAGGTGCTGACGGTATAGAGGGCAGGGCTACTGATACAGCGGAGTAGGGGGATTGGCATTCGCTTTCCATATGAGGTTGTTTCCTTAGGGTAATAGTCACTGATGATGATGCGGCTTACACCTCTTTTCTTTTTGCTGATACTTTGCGGATTTTGTTCTGCGATAGAGAATGTAAAGATCCCGAACTTGGAGAAGAGTTTGGATGCGTTTATCGTGTCTAGTAGTGTGCTGCAGCTCACGCCTAGTAGAATGGAGAGGCTTTTTGAGAATGGGAAATATAGTATTACTCCATACTATCAATGGCTGAATGAGGAGGAAACGCGGGCGATCTTTACGGATTCTTGATGGATCTATGTACTCCTTGACGGAGTGCTACTAGCTCGCTAGTTATACTGGATGAAATTATTAAGTCTATCTACAGTGGTGGTTTGTCTGAGTGCTATGTCACTAGGGGCGGCGATTCAGGTGCCTACATTTTTCTCAGACGGCATGGTGCTACAGCAAGAGGTAGGAGCTAGGGTATGGGGCTTTGGCGAAAAAGATGAGGCTGTTCGTGTGGAATTTGCTGGGCAGCAGCTAAATGCTATCACAGGAGATGATGGGAAGTGGATGGTGGATTTCAAAGATCTGAAGGCGAATAAAGAGGGGCAGGTTTTGACGATTTCCAGCGGTGGTGAAGAGAAGGTGATCAAGGATGTGTTAGTCGGTGAGGTCTGGATAGCTAGTGGTCAGTCTAATATGGAGTGGGTGCTACCGAGGACAGATGGTGTTGCTGAGGTAAAGACTGCTAAGGATGATTTACTAAGAATTTATGTTTCTAGGAATGTTACCGCTGTTGCACCAGCGAGAGACTTTGCTGGAAGCTGGAAGAAAACTAATCCAGTGAATAATGCTGAGTTCACTGCGGTAGGCTATCAGTATGCTAAGATCTTGCGTGAAACATTAGATGTCCCGGTAGGGATTATTGAATGTGCTTGGGGTGGTAAGAAGGTAGAGGCATTTACGAGTGATGCTGCAATTCGTGCTATTCCTGAGGCTAAGCACTTAGTCGATAAGAAGGAGAAGTTAGTTAAAGCGTGGAATAATATAAAGGGTGCTAAGCCGGCGAAGAAGAAAAATCCTGAGCTTAATACAGGGCTGCACTCTACCATTTATAATGGAATGATAGCTCCAATCACTGGATACGGAGCACGTGGTGTGATCTGGTATCAAGGTGAGTCTAATTGTAATCCCCAAGATAGCTTACACTACAGCGAGCTATTGTATGGGATGATAAAAGACTGGCGAGCTCAATGGGGTAGTGATCTTTCTTTCTACTATGTCCAGTTAGCTAACTTTGGCCGAAAAGGTAAAGATCCTGAGAGCTGGGTAGTGGTACAGGATGAAATGCGTCAGTTGTTAGACGTCGCGGATGGGGTGGGAATGGCTGTGATCAATGACATCGGAGCAGAAAATGACATTCATCCAAAGAACAAAAAAGACGTAGGAGCTCGCTTGTCACGCTGGGCACTCCACCATGATTATGGGATGAAAGATGTGGTTGTTTCTGGTCCGCTATATAAGAGCCATGAGGTGAATGGTGCTAGTGTAGAGGTGAGTTTCGCTCATAGCGATGGGATGAAGGCTAGAGAGGATAAAGAGGTAGGTAGCTTTGAACTCCAAGGAGCTGATGGTAGATGGCATGCATCACTGGCAGTGATCAGAGACGGTAAGGTGATCGTCTCTAATGCTGCTGTGAAGGCTCCTACTAATGTCCGCTATGCGTGGAAGAGTAATCCTACATCGGCGAACTTAGTGAATGGTGAAGGTCTTCCTGCGAGTTGCTTCATGGGGAAATAATTTATTGATCTGAGTGCTCATCATTGTCTGCTTTTCTACAGTAAAGGTAACCGATGACGAGCATTACGATACCTAGTGTGATGAATGAAATGATGCGTAATAGAGCATTGATCTTCCAAACATCTACTCCATAGACATGGAGAACTGTGCAGCCTAGGATGAGGAATGCCATGGTGCGAAATACAATGTCTTTTGATATGAAGCCGATGGCTAGGACTGCGAGGCCAATGATAGCCCAGGCTATGGATAGCGCGGCACGGTCATGAAGATGAATAATGTGCTGTGAACATACTATCCAGATCGCTAGACTAGAGATTATGGCGAGGATTTTCTGGGTGCCTCTGAAGTAGGTGTATTTTTGAATATCTGTTTTATCAAATTTGGTATGATTACGGATAATATAATATTTCACAGTATAACAGGCTAGGGGTACGAGCGCGATGAGATAGATGCTTAGTGCGTCTGTGGTGAATCGTAGATTATCTATCATGGAGAGCACACTGGTCACGTAGTAGATGATGCCAATCCCAGTGAATAGCTTATTCTGCTGCCTATCTAACAGGTGATAGACTGCGGCTGTGAGCGTGAAGCTAAGCTCCCATGTTGGGATGTGGCAGAATTGCCAGATGGCTATCATGATGGCTGTAGCTATATAGAAAACAGGTCGAGCTTGAATGAATCCGCTGAGTAAACGCTTCTGCATGATGGCGAGATGGGCTATCGGAATAATGGCGACAATAAGTTGAACCAAGGGGTGGGTGCTTACGGCATAAGGGATATAGCTTGCTAGGTAGACAAGCCAGCATAGTGGATAAATGAGAAAGCCGAGAGCGACGATGAATGTCAGTTTATATTGTAGTAATCTCTGATAGATAGCGTGATAGGCGATAGGGGTCAACGTCATGACAAGTAGTATGATGTGACCGTTGTGAGTACTAGAAACTGTAGTAATGAATAGAGCTGTGGCAGCTGTTAGATAAATAGTGTATAGCTTATGTGGTGTGCCTTTTCTTATATAAGCATGGAGATTGATGGCTGTTAGAGCGTATGTGAGCATCGTGATTATGAATAGATGGCTCATATTAAAGCGATGGATATGCTCAATGAAGAGGAGTGCCGCTACGAGAGAGAAAAGATGACTACCCATACAGAAGTAGGGGAGGTTCGTCTTTTTGTTAGGTAATGACTCGTAGCATGTAAGGGCTAGGTTAGAGGTGAGGAATAGCAGAATTTTAGCAAAGGTACTAATGTCGGCAGTGGTGATGGCGAAGACTATAGAGCAGAGGCTAAAGGCTGCTGGAATGATAGAAAGTAAGGGTGTCTTCTCCTTCATGTTTAACGTACCAAAATGCCAGACTAAGGCGTATCCGAGGTATAGACATGCTTGGACTATGTGATGGATAGTAGTGATTTCAATGGTAGTTATATTCTGGTCTGCCATGCTTCCTATGTAGGTGAGGAAGCCCAGAATGAGAATGATACCTGAGGCAATGGTGAAGCGTGTTTTTTCTGGCTGGCCGCTTTTGTGAGCGGCGATGAGTACGATGATAGACTGCATCGTGAGAGTGAGTGCGAGCGATGGTCCAGTGAGCTTGAGGCAGAGAGAGAGGGTGATGAGTGCGGTGCCTTTCATCAGGTAAAGTGAGGCTAGGCTCTCGCGGAATGGGATCAGTGAAAAGCTAGAGGTAAGATTTTTTCCAAATTTTAAAAATCCCCCGATGACGAGGAAACTAGACCCAATGATAGCTGAGACTGGCCAGAGTGGCTCGACAAAGTGGAAGTCGGGAAACTGGATACTCAGCAGTAGTACTAAAAATGCATTATTAATCGAAGTGAAAGCGAGGACTTGGGTTTTATTAAATGGCTTTAAACCTGAGCGTCGAGGTATCCATGTCGATACGGCTGAGAGTATCCAGTAGCAGGTGATACACCATGCTGTGCTGGTGTAGCTAGCGGCATGTGGCTGAATGAATCCTTGCCAATAGATGAAGGTAAGGTAGGCGCCTATCATGGTAACGAAGCCAATAGAAGCAGAGCGTAATTTATGTAATAAGGTGAGACCTGTTAGAGTGAGTAGTAGTCCTGAGATGATGGAGAATGAACCTACGGGATTGATAGAAGTGCTATAATATGCGAGTGCGATAGAGCAGATGGCGGTGATGTTAGATTTCTTCCAGAGGGCGTAAACTAGGCAACCCGCAGCACTCATGGTGAGGAGTATGCCTCCTGCTAGAGGAGATTCTATGACTTGTAGACGGTCTACATGATGGGACGCGTAACTGGTGTAATAAAGAGTGGCGATGCCACCGGCTGCGATAACTTTTCCGTAGTTCGAGAGTGCTACTTTAGCCTTTTCAAAATAAGTGCCAACGATGAGTAATAGAGAGGCGAGAAGATATAATCCTGCGAGACGTGGGCCAGCGCTCCAGTCAGTGATGTAGTTTTGGTAAGCGTGATTACTGAGGAATACGAGACCTGTTAGAAGAGAGATGATGCCAAGACGCACGAACCATACTTTGGCAAAGTCCTGTTCCATTTTATGATAATCTCTTACTGTTTTCTCTCTAGTAATAGGTGTTATCTTAGGTTTTTCAGCTTTTTCAGATACGGGATTCGCTGCATTATTGATGAATGAAGATGCTTGATCATCAGAGGGGAGAGGGAGGAACTTAGCTTCAGATGAAGGCTTATCTGCGTGCGCTTGAGATGGAAGAATGACTGGCTGGAGAGTTTCTACTGGTAGATTGCTCTTCGTTTTTTTAGTGATAGAGGCTTTGAGGTGTAGAATCTCTCGACGGTGATCGCTTAGCTTTTGTTCGAGCAGGTTTTGCTGCTGCTCTAGAGAGTATACTTTATTTACGATGGCTGTGTCGTTCATGTGAGTCACTCTAACGCGATGCTGGACCAGTTGGTAAATCGATAATCATGACCTAAGCATTAATCAAAATGATGTTAGTAAACGCTTGCTGTTTGTGTTCATAGGACTACTGTGTTTTTATGAACACTCTAAGGAAGCTAGAAATACTAGCGGATGCAGCGAAGTATGATGCCTCGTGCGCAAGCTCTGGTGCGGCTAAGAAGGATTCCTCTAAGGGGCAGGGAATAGGCTCTACTGGAGGCACGGGGATCTGTCACTCATACACGCCAGACGGGCGCTGCATTTCACTACTGAAGGTTTTGCTGACTAATGTTTGTCTGTATGATTGTCATTATTGTATTAACCGGAGGTCGAGTAATGTGCGGCGAGCGCTGTTCACACCAGAGGAGGTGGTGGATCTTACGATCTCGTTTTATAAGCGAAATTATATCGAGGGCTTGTTTCTCAGTTCGGGGATAGTAAGAAGCGCAGACTATACGATGGAGCTTGTTGTGCGGGTGGCGAAGCTACTAAGAAAAGAGCATCATTTTAAAGGTTACATTCATTTGAAAACCATCCCAGAGGCTTCACCTGAGCTGATCATTGAGGCTGGGAAATACGCAGATAGACTGAGTATAAACATCGAGCTACCCCGACATGAAAGTTTACAAAAACTAGCTCCCGAGAAGAGCTTGGTGCGGACTCGTGATGCGATGCAGACGATCAATAGCAAGATCAGTGAGACGATCCAGGCGCGTAAGGAAATGCGTAAGGTGAACTCTAGGGCGAAGAGGCCGAGCTTTGCGACAGGGCAGAGTACGCAGATGATCGTAGGAGCGGATGGTTCTAACGATAGTGATTTTCTGAAGCGCTCAGAGGATATGTATGGAAACTTTAAAATGCGAAGAGTGTATTATTCTGCCTTCAGTCCTATTCCAGAGCCATCGGTGGTGCTGCCGCTGAAAGCTCCGCCACTGGTGAGAGAGCATCGGTTGTATCAGGCTGACTGGTTACTGAGGTTTTATCAATTCAAGGTGGGTGAACTGACTACTGAGGCGGAGCCAAATCTTGACTTGGATATTGATCCTAAGCTTTCGTGGGCATTGAGAAATAGGGATTTATTTCCGTTAGATATTAATACAGCACAGCTAGAGATGCTGTATAGAATCCCTGGTCTGGGAGTACGTAATGCACAGCGGATTGTTCGGGTTCGTAGTTATCATCGTGTCGGATTAGAAGATTTGATTAAGCTAAGGGTGAACTTGAAGAAGACGATGCCATTTATGATCTGTAGTGATCACAATCCTGCTAAATTAGAGCTATCTAGTGAGGCGTTAAGGTTGAAGTTTGCCCCGCCGCCAGAGCAGATGGAGTTAGACTTTAGTAGCTTGGTTCCAATGCTGGAGGCTGATACGAAAGAAGATCTTAAGGCTAAGGAAGCCCAGCAAAAGATGACAGCGATCGCTGGTAAGGAAGCACGACATGGTGAATTTTAGAGGATAGGTAGTATTTAGCAGATAATGAAAACGGTAGTGATAGAGCCTACTTATGAGGCTTGGCGTGATGCAGCCCGCGAGTTATTAGGTGAGATGGTAGAGCCTCGCAATGTGATCTGGCAGGCTAGGCTTCCTAGGGATGCTGGAGAAGAGTTGTTAGACTTTTCAGAAGAGGTGACTCGCCCTTCAGCGAATAGGTGTCATGGGTTTAAGGTGTCACGGGAGTTCATGCAGCTAGCGAAGACGGTGGGGAGCCATCGGTCAGGAAGACAATGGAGCCTGATGTATGAGGTGCTGTGGGCGATGACTTATGGAAATGATAAAACCCTACTACGCAGAGCTACTGATACCAGAGTGCGGACATTAGAGAAAATGCGTGGAATGGTGAGTCGGGATATTCATAAAATGCGTGCCTTTGTTAGATTTCGAGAGGTGATGGCTGAAGATCAGAATGGTGAGGCGCGTGAACATTATGTGGCTTGGTTTGAGCCAGATCATCGGATTGTTAGATTAAACGCGCCGTTTTTCAGAAAACGTTTTGGAGGGATGAATTTTTCTATTCTGACGCCAGATGAGTGCATGCACTGGAATGGGGTTAAGATCAGATACAGTGAGGGTGTGTCTAAGGATTATGCACCTGAGGAAGATGAGTTAGAGGACTTATGGCGCGGGTATTACCGTAGTATTTTTAATCCAGCGCGACTAAAAATAAAGATGATGCAGAGCGAGATGCCGAAGAAGTATTGGAAAAATTTACCAGAGGCAGAGATCATCGAAGAGCTGATTCGTGATAGCTCAGATCAGGTCAATAGAATGATGAAGGAGGAAAATAGAGAGCTCAAGCAAAGGCCTAACAATAAGTACTTAGACCATCTAGATGATCTGAATAGAAATGATATTGAAGAATAATCTAGTGATCTAATCTTCCGTCTCTCTGAGATGCTTGAGACAGCGACCTCTGGGTTCATTAGCAGGGTGTAGCACGGTCTCGGAGTGGAGAAATTCAGCAGCTTCTGCTGAGTCCTGCACCTTAGAGGCCACACGGCTAAGCATCTCAGACTCGAATTCCTGGAGAGCTGCCTCACGGATACCGATGTCTTGCCAGCCAGACTGAGGCCGGCAGTTGAGCGCTATTGAACGTGCGAGAGATAGTGCATCTAACAGGGCTTGGTTTGCTCCTTGTCCTTTGAACGGACTCATCGGGTGCGCTGCATCACCGATGAGGGTGATATTAGCGCAGTGGGTGAGGTGTTCTGGTGCTAGCATTTCTCGGTCATAGACTGGATAGCCAGAAATGAGAGTTTCGTCAGTGCTCGTCATTATTTCAGGGATAGGGCTGTGCCACTGGGTGCGGCGGCATGCTTCTTCCTTGAGTGCGCTACTGCCTAGCTTACTGAGTGCGATGGCTTCTTCTTCTGGCATTGGGAAGCTGAGCTGCCACATCACTGAGTCTGTAGAATAAGGCATCATATAGATTCTCTCGTTGCCATTGGCTGTTTGAAATACTGTAGCGGAATCTAATAAGTCGCTGTGCTGATCACCAGCCGCTGAAAGTGGGCAAATGCCGAGAATCACGATACATCCTAGATATTGAAGAGGTAGGTCTTCTTCTTGCAAACATTGTCTTCTAAGCGTACTGCGGATACCGTCAGCTCCAACGATGAGATCAGCGGTGTGACTTACTATCTTTCCATTCACAAGAAAGTGAAGGTCGCTTTTTTCTGGCGAATGAGGATTATTTCTGACCTCTGTGAGCTGGTGGTTCCAGTGAATACCGTGGTGGGGTTCGAGCTGATCTAACAGCGCTTGTCGCAGTGCCTGACGCGCAATGTGGATGTTTGTACGCTTAGGTGTTTTCTGAGTTTTAGACGCACCCCATTTTCTAATGCCCCATTCACCGATCACTGTTCCATCAGTCTCATGGACTACGTGACGGGTAGAGGTGATGCCTTCTGTTAGAGAGGTGATACCTAGTCCTTTGATTGCATTACTAGCTTGCTGTAGGGTGAGGCCGTAACCTTGAGAACGAGTAGAAAAGCTACTGTCTCTTTCATAAATACTGAAGGGGATACCACGGTGTAGGCAGGCAATGGCAAGAGCGACTCCACCGATACCAGCACCAATAATGGCTATATGGGGGAGATGGGCTGTGTCTGCCTCTGGTGGTGAGTCCGTTGCTATTAGTCCAGTTCCATCGCACTCTGTACAGAGGTAGGATTGTCCTTTAGGACGAACGGGGGGCTTGAGTTCGGGCTGCTCAAGTTTATTAGATTCAAAGGTGTCGAGTTCTTGTTGGAAGCTGAGGCGCGCTTTTTTAGATAGCCTACGGTGTCTCTTACCTCTGCCCTTACACTCTGGACAAGCTTTCCAGCTAGGGTTGGGATGTTCACTAACTTGAGTCACTCGCTTAAAATTTTATTGGTTAAATGACGAAGATTGTCCGTCGTTCTCAGGATATGATCTGACACACAGTAGGCTAGGGGAAAAGTGATAAAACGAGAATAAAATAATGTGTTCTGATGATCTCATGGGGCTACTAGTAGAGGATCTTTGCTAGAGGCTACTAAAAAGAAAACACCTAGCAGATTTCTCTACTAGGTGCTGAAAATTAGTGACTCTCTGTATCTGACGAGAGATGAATAAGATTACTTACTCTCTTCGAGTATAGTTACTTTACCAGAAGCAAGGTCGTATACACCACCTACGATCTTGATCTCACCAGCTTTCTCCATTTCAAGGAGCACTGGGCTCTGCTTGCGGATCTCAGCTACTGTGAGCTCTACGTTCTTGTAAACCACGTCGTTTACGAATTTTTTGTTAGATGAGTTAGTCTCGCCTTCAGCAGTCGGCTTCACTGCGTCTACAGCAGGCTGGATCTTGCTGAGAAGTGCAGTGAGGTTACCGAGTTTAGCTCCATCACATGCTCCTTTAACCGCTCCACAGCTTGTGTGACCGAGAACCATTACGAGCTTAGAACCTGCTAGCTTAGTAGCAAACTCCATGGAACCAATTTGGTCTTCGTTAACGATGTTACCCGCTACACGACCTACGAAAATGTCACCGATGACCTGGTCAAATACGAGTTCCACAGGAACACGTGAGTCGAGACATGAAAGGATAGTCGCTTTTGGGTACTGACCTTTCGCTGTGATGGTACGAGCTGCAGCAACGTCTGAAGATGTTGATTTAAGATCGCCAGAAACAAAGCGCTTATTACCTGCTACCAAGTCAGTAAGAACCTGATCTGGAGTCATTGCTTTTTGTTGCTCGGCAGTTGTTTGCGCGAATGCGCCTGCTGTAGTTAGTGAGATTGCGGACATAGCTGTGATTAAGTATTTTTTCATCATGATGATAGTTTTTTATCTTCTAGTTGTTTGACAATTTCAATATTAATCGAAATTACTAAAAAATCAAACTTTAGATAAAAATAATCATTTTTCCTATTTGTCATTATAATGAGTGGCCTGCGGATAATGTGGTCTTTTCTTATGATGAGTGATAATGATTGCCTCCCCAGAAAAAATTGCCGAAACTAAAAAAGTATTAATTCTGGAGAATGGTTTAAGGGTGCTTCTGGAAACTAGCGATGTTGATGCAAAAGAATAAAACAAGTAGAGCAAGGCGCATATTTAAAAGGGATAAGTATCCCTTTTAAATATGGAACGAAGCTACACGTGGGTTTATTCTTTTGCCCGAAGGGTCGCATTTTGAACGTATAAGCTTTGCTTACAAACTTTCAAATCTAATAACAGAATCAGCAATATCGGGAGTTTTCAGAAGTACCCTTAACTACTAACTTAAAATGGGTCTACAGGCGGGCTATAAATATTTTATGATATTATAATCGCAGAAAGTGACTTTTTTGTATGTGATGATGCTGTCGTGAAAGAATTATGGATACAAGCAACTGAATTTTACAATCTACCATTAACTATTGGGCTGATTTGTTTTTGTGCCTACTGGTTAATCAGTAGTATTGGATTATTTGATCTTGATACGGATGTGGACATTGAGGTGGACACAGAGATTGATGTGGGGGGAGCAGGGGGTATATTTAGCTCGATCTTGAACTTTGTGAATGCAGCGGATGTGCCAGTGATGCTGATATTGACTCTGTTAGATGCTGCTATGTGGGCTATTTCTATGATCGCTAATGGTCTGTGGAATACGGCAGGTAGTGCTGGTATTGCTTTAGGGTTATTGCTCCCGAACTTTATTATCAGTGTTATCATCGTAAGGTATCTAAGTAAGCCATTAGCTCCTCTTTTCAATGCGATCAAAAATGATGTAGAAGCAGCTGAACCACTAATAGGTCAGGTAGGTAAGGTAAAGAGCCGTGTGTTAGATAGTAATTACGGTCAGGTAGAAGTGGCACGTTATCACACAGCTCCAGCACTGGTGAACTGTATGCTGAGAGAGAGTGATAAGCCGATGGTGCGCGGTGAAGAGGTATTACTCATTAGTCATGATAAAGCGGCAAAGAAGTATGTTGTTAGATCATTATCAGCAGAAGACGATCCATTAGTAATAAGTAAGTCGGTAACTCTAGATGGTGATTCAGAAGATAATCAGGAGACAACTCAGAACGAAAATTTAACAATAAAAAACGAATAATATATGAAATACGAAATAACAAACTTAGTCCATCTCGCAGCAGTGGATATAACGACTATTCTATACGCCGCAGGAATCATTATCATAGCTGTGATATGTATTGCGGCCTTTATAGCTCTGACATTTTACCGTAAGGTAGAAAAGGGTACAGCACTTGTGAGAACCGGTGTGGGTGGTACCAAGGTTTACTTTAATGGTGGGCCGGTAGTTCCTATTCTGCACCGAGCAGATCTCATGGATATTTCCTTGAAGCGCGTCGAGATCGATAGAACAGGTAAGAATGGTCTTATCTGTAAGGATAACATGCGTGCGGACATTAAAGTAGCGTTCTTCGTGAGAGTGAATAATGCGGATGAAGACGTGCTTCAGGTCGCGGGTGCTATCGGTTGTGACCGTGCATCTTCTGAGCAGGAAATCAGAAATCTCTTTGATGCGAAATTCTCTGAGGCTCTTAAGACAGTGGGTAAGCAGTTTGACTTCATCCAGCTCTATGAGCAGCGTGACCAGTTCCGTGATGAGATCCTCAAGGTGATCGGTACCGACCTGAATGGCTTCGTGCTTGATGATGCGGCAATTGACTATCTAGAGCAGACTCCATT
This sequence comes from uncultured Rubritalea sp., assembly GCA_937981665.1. Classification (GTDB taxonomy): domain Bacteria; phylum Verrucomicrobiota; class Verrucomicrobiia; order Verrucomicrobiales; family Akkermansiaceae; genus Rubritalea. The sequence goes on along the minus strand of CALJOJ010000047.1, from coordinate 19,428 downwards.
GGAAATGATGGATCCAGATAATATTCTTGATGCAGAAGGTATTAAGAAGATCCATACTCTAACAGCTGACCAAGCGAAGCTATCTAACCACATTCAGCGTGATAAAGAAAAAGTTATTAAGCAACAGGATGTGGAGGCTCGTGAGGCGATTCTCGAGCTTGAACGCCAGCTAGCAGAGACGGAGTCCAAGCAGGCTCGTGAGGTGGAGGTGGTGCAGCTCAGAGAAGCTGCTGAGACTGATAAGGTGCGTGAAGAAGAGAATCAGAAGTCCGAGCGCGCAAGAATCAGCGCCGAGGAGGAAATCAAAGTAGCAGAAGAGAACATGCAGCGTCAGGTGCTCGTGGCTCAGCGTAATAAAGAGAAGACCGATGCGGTAGAAGTAGAGCGTGTAGAGCGTGATAGAATGCTTGAGGTAATCGAGCGTGAGCGTGTGACAGAACTGAAAACTATCGAGAAAGAGAAGTCTATCGAGATAGAGAAGAAGAATATTCAAGAGGTGATCAAAGATCGTGTCGCTCTCGAGAAGACTGTGGTCATCGAGCAAGAGAAGATCAAGGATACTGAAGCCTTTGCAGGAGCTGACCGCCACAAGCAAGTAGTGGTGACTAAAGCAGAGGCTGACGCTGAAGAGGTACTCATTCGCCAAGTCAAGGAGGCAGAAGCTACTAAAGAATCTGCTCAGCTCAAGGCTGACGAGAATGCTTATACAGTTCAAAAAGCTGCTGAGGCATCTAAGTCTGCTAGTGAGAAGAAGGCTGAAGAGAAAATCATCATGGCAGAGGCGACACTTACTGCATCAGAGAAAGAAGCATCCGCTAAGAAGATGCTTGCTGAAGCTGTCGTGAAAGAGACTGCTGCTGCAGGTCTCGGCCAGGTAGAAGTACAGCTCGCGGCTGCAGGAGCAACCAAGGAACAAGGTGCTGCAGAAGCAGAAGTAGAAGCACTCAAGTACGCGGCAGAAGCAACGGGCATCGAGCAGAAGGCTGCAGCGATGAAGCTCTTCGAAGAAGCTGGTCAAGAGCACGAGGAATTCAAGCTCGAGCTGGAGAAGGCGAAAGTCATCGAACTCGCAGAGATCGACGTTCAACGTCAGGTTGCAGAGCAACAGGCAGTGGTCATCGGAGAGGCGCTTAAGCACTCTAAGATCGACATCGTCGGTGGTGAGGCTGAGTTCTTCGATAGAATTACGAACAGCATCATCAAAGGTAAGTCGGCTGATCGCCTAGTAGATAATTCTCATGTTCTCACAGACGTGAAGGATACGTTCTTCAATGGGAATCCTGACTACTTCAAAGGTAAGCTGAAAGAATGGATCACACAGTTCGGAGCAAACGCGGAGGATCTTAAGAATCTCAGTGTGGCAGCAGCACTAACTCAGCTCCTTCCGCTAGCGAATGGAGATGCGAAAGCGCAGATCAGTAATCTGTTAGGTGCTGCAGAGAGATTTGGATTTGGCGATAAGCCGGCCAGCGACTTTCTGTAACGTCTGAATGTTTATTATGCTGGGTGGATGATGAAGCCCAGCATGATGATTTTCTGACCGTGCAATTCACAAAGATTAAGGAACCAGTATGAGGGAGCTATTTTTAGGGCTTTGGATGGTGAAACTTAGAGATTTTAAATAGTTATGAATTTATATTTTGAAGAGGAAATTTATAAGAATAGGGGAGCAATCTTTGAGGTTTATAAGGAGAAGGGTCCTGGTTTTCTTGAGAGTGTTTATCAGGAAAGCTTAGAATTTGAACTAGCGTTACAGGCTATTCCGTTTGTGGCTCAGGTGCCACCAGATCTAGAGTATAAAAATAGACCTCTTACTCAGAAATATAAGCCAGATCTACATTGCTATGGTGAAATCATCATCGAATATAAAGCGATAAAGGCTGTAGAAGATAGACACCGATCACAAGTGATCAACTACCTAAAAGCTAGTAATAGAAAAGTAGGTCTTCTGGTAAATTTCAAAAGCTATCCCAAAGTAACTATAGAACGAATCGTAAATTAAATAACCAAGCACCAAGCACCAAGCCAATAGGGCAAGCTCGGTTTCATCAAGCAGGTTCCGTAATTTCAGAGCCTTCCGTGGTCAAAGAACAGCAGGCAGTAACTCAGTAATATCCATATAAATTTGCAGCAGTAAAAAATATGTCAGAAGAAAAAGATAAGCAACAACTCGAGGGCGGAGCCTATGAGGTGATCCAGTCGCGTTTGCAGAAGCAATCCGCGGATCTTAGGGCGAGACTAGATATTTTAAACGCTGAACGTAAAGATATCTTTGGTGCGGTAGAGGCTGCACTGGTGTCGACTGAGCGGGTGACGACGGAGCATAATTGTACTCCCCGAGATTTGATCTCTATTGGTAATAATCGCTTTCTCTTTGCTTATAATATCCAGTTCGGTCTGAAGACTACGACTGATGTCCAAGATGTGTTTGCCGCTTATGAATATGATGTGGAAGAGCACACGTTTAGTCCGCTTGCTATCAATGAAGTGCTAGTTGGTGATGAGTTCTCAGATGATTTCAAATATCTATATAAATACTATCGTGAGACGGTCTTTGCGAAGATGATGAGGATAGGTCCGTATCTTTATATGGCATTAAAGATAGGTAAGACGTACACGGATATAAAGACGTTTAAGTGGCTGATTAATGGTGACGGGACTCTGAAGTACGAGGGGAATCGCTTTGATCATGAATACTCATTCCCTGATCAGCATGAGTTCGACTGGAAGCGCTGTAACCGAGATATGCATCGTGGTGGTGAGCATCCTCATATTTCTATTGAAGACCGCGTTTTCGTAGAAACAGTAGGAGGAGACCTGACTATCAAGGTGGAGGATAATACTTCTGATGGCGTGGGTATCTACTCAGAAGAAGTGCTGGATGAAGACCAGACGCTTGATGACTCTGAGATTCTTTATGCCTGTGTCGGACCGCTTATATTGCTCAAGATGCTACCGTATCGGGAGAAGGATTACCGCTACTTTGTTTATAATGAAAAGAATCAGAGTGTGGAGCGGATCGATGCGATCGGGAATTCTTGTGTGCTGTTGCCTGATGATCATGGGATCATTTTTGCGAATGGTTATTATCTTTTAAGCGGTGAGCTGAAGACGTTCGATCATGGACTAGTGGATATGCGCTTTGAGCGTAGGATCAGTTCGGCGAATGGTGAGGACACTTTGTTTGCATTCTATAATAGAGTGAGTGGAGAGTACGCGCTGCTAAGTTATAATCTCATCGAGCGAGAAGTTTCTACGCCATTGATCTGTAATGGTTATTCTATCTTTGATAACGGTGAGTTACTTTATTTTAAAACCGAGCTTGAGGCGCAGAAGTACCACAGTATCCAGATCTGGCAGACGCCGATCTTGAGTCAGGATGTGGTGGCCTCTCAGCAGAAGGATGAGTCTTCGTATCTATTTAAAATTGGCAACGCAGAGATAGTAGCGGCGATGGCGGAGTGTCGTGAGATCCTCACGCTGGTGGCAAAAGATGATAATTACGGTGGTCTCTACATCGATCTAGTGAAGAAGTCAGCTGATGTGATCGATGGTTATTTTTGGATTGACCGTGAGGAGACTCAGCGTCTGAGTGAGCCATTGAAGCTTATCAATGCGGCGGCTAATTCAGCGATTGAAGAATTTGATAAAGTCACTCGACTACGTATCTCAGCTAAGGAACGTCTAACAGATATCAATGGCCGGTCTGCGACTATTTTAAGACAGGCTGAGCACTCACCGCCAGATGACATCATAGGCTTCGTGAAGCAACTCTCTGAACTGCGCACGATCCGTGGAGAAATCATATCCACACGTGAGCTGCGCTACATGGATGTAAAGGCGACTGAGCTACTTGAGGCGAGCGTGATCGAAGCGACTGGTAAGGTTTCAGATAAGACGGTTGCATTCTTGTTAGAGCCTGAGGCATTAGATCCTTATCGAACGAAAGTCGATGAGCAGAAGGCTCTGTTAGTCACTCTGACGAAGGTCATGGAAGTGAATGATCTCGGCGAGCAGCTGACGGAATCTGGCTTAGATTTAGAAATGCTGATCGATGTCGTTTCTAATCTAAAGATAGAAGACTCTACCCAGACTACGGCGATCATTGACTCTATTTCCGCGATTTATTCGACCTTGAATGGGGTGAAGGTCGAGCTGAAAAATAAGCGGCGTGACTTGTCAAAGTCTGAGGGTGTGGCTCAGTTCGGCTCACAGATGAAATTACTGTCACAGGCAGTGGTGAGTTATCTCGATCTATGTGACACCCCGGAGAAGACCGAGGGTTATCTCACGAAGGTGATGATCCAGATAGAGGAGCTGGAAGGGAAGTTTTCTGAATTTGATGACTACGTGGAAGAGCTTACTGCCAAGCGTGAAGAGGTGTACAATGCCTTTGAGAGCAGAAAGCAGCAGCTGTTAGAGAAGAAGAGTAAGCGTGCGAATACACTAATAAAATCTGCGGAGCGGATTCTCTCTGGAATCAAAAACCGTATTTCTGGCTTTAAGGAAATCAATGAGATCAATGGCTACTTTGCTGGTGATCTGATGATTGAAAAGGTGCGGGATATTATTAGCCAGCTTACAGAGCTTGGTGATAGTGTGAAGGCGGATGACATTCAGACCCGTCTGAAGACCACGCGTGAAGATGCGGTGCGCCAGCTCAAGGACAGGAATGAACTCTATGTAGATGGTAAGAATATCATCCAGTTCGGTAAGCATAAGTTTAATGTGAATACTCAGGAACTCCAGCTCACAGTGGTGCCACATGATGATGAGATGTGCTTCCATCTCAGTGGGACAGACTTCTTCGAGGTGATCACAGATGAGGTATTTCTAGCTACGAAAGATGTGTGGGATCAGGAAGTTATTTCAGAAAATAAGGCAGTCTCTAGAGTGGAATACCTCGTGTACCAGATGCTCAAGGACGAGGCTTTGGTAGATCTGCTAAGCTCTGATGAGACACCGGTTGATTTATTAGAAGAAGTGCAGAAATTTTCCCAGCCCCGCTATGCAGAAGCTTACACGAAAGGTGTTCATGATGTGGACGCAGAGAAGTTATTAGCTGCTATCTTGCCGATCCATAAGAACATTGGCCTGTTATGTTATGACCCGCGTGATCGTGCGCTTGCGATTTTATTCTGGCAGAGTTGGCAGTCTGAAGAGCGTGATGTATTAGCTATTAAAATAGCTGCACATGGTCAGGCTCAGAAGGGGCGTGAGGAGGAATCTGTTAGCCTCAGTCAGACCGCGAGCACTTACATCACTCAGCTTCAGAAATATATAGACAGCTGGTGTGCTGAGCGTCCGGTAACGCAGCGTATTTCTAAGCATAGCCGCAGTGTTGCTATGTATCTGTTTGATCAACTCTGTGAGCTTAAGCTAGAGCAGGGATTTGTGGTTTCACCTGAAGCTGCGGAGATCGCGAAACAGTTCAAGCATCGCCTTACTGTCTCTCATCAGGAGAAGGCGTTTGACCAGATCATAGATTCACTGGGTGATAACCACATTGCGAAGTATGAAGTTCTGCTAGATAGCTTAGAGCTAAGCTCTACTACGGTGGGTTCTGTAAATGATAATCATTATTTAGCAGAAGCTGCTGCGCATCTAGTGCGTGGTGAAGTGCCTAAGCTAGCTATTCATAATGTACGTGTGAGCACTGAGGTGGAAGGCATGATAGGCTCGCACTTGGTGGTAGAAGGTGGCATCTATCAGCTACACTATAATAGCTTTATGGATAAGCTACGCCAGTTTGCAGAGTATGATGTGCCTACGTTTCAGGCTTATCAGGATAGTAAGCACGAGCTGGTAGAGGCTAAGCGCGTCGCGATGCGTCTGGATGAATTTAAGCCGAAAGTGATGTCTGCCTTTGTGCGTAACAAGCTTTTGAATAATCTCTACTTACCGATGATCGGTGACAACTTCGCCAAGCAGCTAGGCACCGCGGATAAGGACACAAGAACTGACCGTATGGGCATGCTCTTACTGGTCTCGCCTCCTGGCTATGGCAAGACTACGATCATGGAGTACGTGGCGAACCGCCTCGGGCTTACGTTCATGAAGATCAATGGTCCAGCACTCGGGCATGATGTGGTTTCACTAGACCCAGCTGAAGCTCCGAATGCGACGGCGGCGGAAGAAGTGAAGAAGCTCAACCTAGCATTAGAAATGGGTGACAATGTGCTGATCTATCTCGATGATATTCAGCACACGCACTCAGAGTTCTTGCAGAAATTTATATCACTCTGTGATGGTCAGCGTAAGATAGAAGGTGTGTATAATGGCGTGGCGAGAACCTATGATTTACGTGGTAAGAAAGTAGCCGTCGTGATGGCTGGTAACCCATACACCGAGACTGGTGGTAAGTTCCAGATCCCTGACATGTTAGCGAACCGCGCTGACACCTATAACCTTGGTGACATTATTGGAGGCTCGGCAGAGGACTTCAAAGCATCCTACATTGAGAATTCACTGACATCTAACAAGGTGCTTAGTAAGCTCTCTGCAAAATCTCAGCAGGACGTTTACGCTGTGATGCGTATCGTGGAGACAGGTAGCCACGAGGGAGTAGACTTCGAGGCGAACTACACGCCAGCAGAGGTAGAGGAAATGGTCAAGGTGACGAAGCATCTCTACCGTGTGCGTGATGCTATTTTACGGGTGAACTTACAGTACATCGAGAGTGCCGCGCAGGAAGATGACTATCGTACCGAGCCTCCGTTTAAGCTACAGGGATCTTACCGAAATATGAATCGGATAGCGGAGAAGATCATCCCGTTAATGACGGACCAAGAAGTCGTCGACATTATCCAAGACCACTACGAGAATGAATCCCAAACGCTCACTAGTGGTGCGGAGTCTAACCTGCTTAAATTTAAAGAACTCGAAGATCTCGCGACACCTGAAGAGGCGGCGCGCTGGGAGTCTATCAAGAAGGACTTCACCAAGAATAAGATGGTAGGTGGCAATGGCGAGTCTGATCCTGTGACCCGTCTCGTTGCACAGTTGACAACGATCAATGAGTCGATCAATGAAGCCTCTAACAGCTATGTGAAACCACAGACGCTGAATCAAGAAACGATCACTCAGCTACAGAGCATTATTTCTGGTCTACGAGCAGTTCCTGTCGAGGTGGATATTAATCTCATTGCAGATCAGGAAGATGGGGTTGAGAACATAGAGCGGACTATGCGCAAACCTAAAATAGGAGTGGAGCCAGAAGTAAGGCAGGGAAATTAGGATGACGCAGCTGTTGAGAAGACGTAATCGGGTTAAGCTCCTCTACTTTGATCGTACAGGGATTTATGTTGTGGCAAAGAAACTTGAGGAAGGAATCTTCAGTTGGCCTCCAGCTGGAAAAAAGCTCAGATAGCTCAGATAGCTCAGATAGCTTAGGCCAGTTTTAAGACGCTTACACACTTCCAACTATGCTGACTTCTCTAGCGCTACACCGATGACTTGTACTACCTTGTCCATGATCGCTGCGGTAAAACCAAGCTGAATTCCGGTCTGAGCAACGTGAGCTGGTAAGGCACTCTGGAGGAAATGTATACGCTTGCTGAGATTCTCTAGGCAGTGCTTTTTGCACATGGTATCGATAACTACATCTAATATTTTAGCGTTATTACTTTGCTGTTTGATACTTTGCTTCTGGAAAGTGAGTTCTGTTTTTACTGCTTGGAGCTCAGAAACCAGATTAGCGTATGATGGTAACTTAGCGGCGATCACTCCCATGAGCACGTCCAGAATGTAAGGCTTCTTCGCTGCTGTTAGAGTGGCTAGTGACTCGATGCAGGATAGAGAGAATTGCTTGAGCTCGCTGTTGCTAATTTCATCGGCTAAATTTAGCTCTGCAGATTCAGATGCGATTTCTTTAGTAGATGGTGCTAATTTAGCGCTTATTCCTCTATTCGCCGATCTAGCAGAAGCTCTAAGTGCTCTGGATGAATGAGATCCATTAAGATGAATGGAGAAAGCTGCCTGGAGAGAATGTTGTCTTTTTTTCATGGATAAAGCTGGTTTTAGTTGAGTGATTAAAAATTAGCCACATTTTACTAAATTAGCAACTTTCTGCGCTCATTTATTTTTTCAATGCTGATAAAATATAGTAATTTTTAGCTAATTTTATCAAAATTAACTATCAACATTGATTGATGATTTAATAATTTTAACGCATTTACTAAGGATTCAAGGGAGTGATATTTAGAAAAATAAGATAACCTTGCTAATTTTTTAAAAAATTGCTAATTTACGCTCATGTCCGGCAACAATCATTTTCAAAATTTCACAGATTCACTCACGAATGTGCATGAAGAGCTCAGCGTAGAGCAACTAGAACTCTATCAGGCCTTCATCACTAAGTCATTGGAATTTCGCAAGGCTGAAGAAGCTCTGGTATCTGCGATGAATAAAGAAGATGGCGGTGATCAGAATACCTCGGAGCATCTTAGGTCGATCCGCGTTATAGTAGATAATCCCACCTATCGCTTATCAGGAAGTGAGTGCGTATTACTAGCTTGCCTTTATAAAGAGCTAGAAGGCGAAGAACACTTAGAGACGAAACGCATTAACATCTGGCTTCATAGTTACGAGCGCAAGCCGGCGAACACTACCAAGATCGTGGATCAGCTAGAGAAAAAAGCGCTCATCCAGATCAACAGCGACGGACTCCACTCTCATAAAAGCTATCGTCTAACAAAAGATGGCCACTCCAATGCCTGGGCATTACTAGATAGACTCTCTGAAAACTCTAGTAACACGGGGAGCAAAAAACTCTCTAGTCTAGGATAGCGTTCACTTAAATGAGCTAAGTTAGACCAAATCAATTTCCTAAAAACCGAGCTGCCATAGCTCGGCTTTTCTATTATAAGACATCAGCTTACCCTCTACTCACCGTAGCTACTGAATTTCTCATAGAAGATAGCCCAGCACTGGATAAAGCCTGGCGCGAAGTCTTCTGGCTTGAGCTGGATCCAAGCACTCAGTTCGTCCATCTCGAACCACATTGCATGCTCTATCTCGCTACATGGGAATCTCAGCACGCCATCATAGCGAGCTACATAGAGACCAATATGCTCCCATCCGGTATTCTCACACGGCTTTAGCTGAGCGATGTGCTGGACTTCTGCCTCCACACCGAGCTCTTCTTTCAGCTCACGCGGGGCGCAGGCATCATAGCTTTCGCCAGCATCCAGATGACCAGCCGCGCTACTATCCCAGAGCCCTGGACACTTATCCTTGAGAATACTGCGCTTCTGCAGGAGTATTTCTTTCTTCTTATTGAAGACCAATACATGGACAGCACGGTGGAGTAAATTCTCTGCATGCACGACACTTCGCTTCTCTTGGCGCACGACTTCATCATTCTCATCCACTACATCGAAGATCTCATCATCGCATTGCGGGATGTCTTTTAGCGGATTATCATCATACATCTGGGTGATCTTGATCCACTGCTCGAGGGTGATCTCCTCAGCTCTAGCAGTCACTGGCAGACCTAGCTCAGCGGAAACTTCTTCCCAATTAGCTGTATCAGGAAGCTGCTTCTTCACTTGCTTTCTGCGCTGGGAAAAACCACGGCGGACTAGCTCATCAAAGAGTCTCTTATCATAAACTTCTTTATTATCAGAAGGCACACAAGTCATCACTGTAGAGTCGATCAATGGCCGAGGGTGAAAGGCCTCAGGAGGCACAGTCTTCACAGGCTGACTAGCCCACTCACTCTGCATCCGTAGAGAAAGCACACCGTACGCCTTAGTGCGATGTTCCGCTACGATACGGTCAATAAATTCCTTCTGGAGCATTAGCACCGCACGCACTACAGGCGTAGGGCTCTTCATAAAGTTCCGCATGATCGCCCCACCTGCACTATAGGGAAGGTTTCCTAAAAATTTAATCGGCGCGTGCTTGTAGAGCTGCCTCACATCAAAACGAGCACCGTCAAAGTGATGCACATCCACGTCATCACGGTCGCTAAATTTATGCTTCAGGTACTCGGCGAGTCTGGCATCGAACTCCACGAGAATAACGCGCTTCACCCTCCCCACGAGATGCTCTGTTAGAGCGCCAGTTCCGGGCCCTACCTCCACAACGGTATCATGAGCCTCAGGCTCTAGCTGCTCTACGATCCAGCGAGCGACATTAGCATCACACAGAAAATTTTGTCCCAGTTTCTTACTTGGCGTCACCCCGTGTTGCTTTAGCACTCCAATTATTTCGCTCGCTATCATTACTCACGTATCAAACCTCTACTCGATGTTATGGTCAAACATTTATCACGCTTCATTCTTGAAAAGAACTGTCACTCGCTCTATTTTTCAAACACAAGCTACAACCATATCATAATCACCTAAGCCCAAATGATCCCAATACTCGACACCCATCTCCACCTTCTTTACCCGAAGCACTTTAACTATCAATGGTGTGCAGACTTCCCCGCACTACAAGCTGACTTCACTATTGAAGACTATGAGGAACTGACCCAGGATCACGGCATCGCCGGCACTATCTTCATGGAGGTCGATGTCCCAGAAAATCAGATTTCCGCTGAAGCTAAATTTTTCTCCGAGTTAGCAAGAGCTGATAACAACAAGATCCTAGGGGTCATCGCAGCCTGCCGACCAGAAGCAGATAATTTCGAAGCACTGCTAGAAGAGAGCCTCACCCAGAAGGTCTGCGGACTGAGACGGGTACTTCACGTCATGCCAGATGAGCTAGCTCAAGGCAGTAGATTTAGAAAAAATATCCAGTCGCTCGCGCAGCGTAATCTACCATTTGATCTCTGTATCAATCAGTCACAACACGACGTCATCTGCAAGCTCATCCAGAGCTGTCCGGAGACACAGTTCGTACTAGATCACTGTGGCGGCCCCACTCTGGATCAGGAAAATTTTGCACTCTGGAAAAACTCACTGCAGAGCATCGCACAGCTACCTAACGTGGTATGTAAGATCTCAGGCATCATCGCATCTCTCTCTAAAGAAGCTGATGTAGACACGCTGAACCCGTGGCTAGATACGACACTGGAGCTCTTCAGTGTCGATAGAGTGCTCGTCGGCTCAGACTGGCCAGTCTGCAATCTCTCAAAAGATGTCCCGACTTGGCTCACTAAGGTAAGACAATATTTTTCCTGTCTTAACGAAGATGAGCAACGCAAGCTATTCCACCAGAATGCAGAGCGTATATATAGTGTGAAAATTAGCTAACACTATAAAAAATTAACCCTCAGGTAATTCTGGAAGTAGCTCGAGTAATTCTTGGTAACGTTTCAGATCAAATTCACGCTTATCGATAAACATTCTGTTAGACTCATCCGCGAGACAGAGAGCCATCATCATTTCAGCCTCCCCTTCTTCCACTTCAGCCTTGAGAAGCCGATCCATGGTTTTTTTTACAAAAGGAGTCTCCTTCGATTCCAGCTGTTCTCTGATCGCTGGCACGAGATTATTCACTAAGTCATCTTCCTCTAACATGAGGTAAATATGTAACTACAACAATAAGAAAGCCAGTAATTATTAACTAAATTTAAATAAATTTCTATACTTACTTGCCAACCAGAGTAAGTAGCTGATAGAGTATTTTTATAAAAAATTATTTATGCTGGCATACATTCTGCTTAAACTTCAGAAGATTAAACACTAAAACAAAGAAGATCATGAAAAAAATAGAAGCAATCATCAAGCCGTTCAAACTCGAGGAAGTTAAAGAAGCTCTCGCTAACGTTGGTATCCAGGGAATGACAGTGACTGAAGTTAAAGGCTTTGGTCGTCAAAAGGGACACACTGAAATCTACCGTGGTTCTGAGTACACTGTGGATTTCCTCCCTAAAGTGAAGATCGAGATCATTGTAGACGATGCACAGGCGGGATCAGTTGCCGAAGCTATCGTCTCTAGCGCTAACACTGGTAAGATCGGTGACGGAAAAGTATTCATCTCAGCGGTAGAAGAAGCTATCCGCATCAGAACTGGTGAGACAGGCGGTGACGCTGTTGCAGTCAACTAAGTTCTATTCCGCTCAATGGGCATTTCTAAGAAATTTGTATGGAGACTCGGCCTCTGGTCAGCCCTCATGCTCTACATTTTCTTAGATTTGCTCTTTTTTAAAGGGCCAGTTCATGACATGGCGGAAAAGCTCCGCAACAATGAAGTTGCCCTGAAAGCCGATACCGAACGCGGTGTCGTAGCTCGTGTCTTTAACCGTCCCATCTACCTCAGCCAAGTAGACTTTGCTGTAGATCAGGCTCTCTGGTCTAGAGGTAAATCACGTGAAGGCATACAAGATGAGCGGCGCACCTATCTCCGAGCCCTCGCTCTAAGAGACATTCAGGACCAGTACGTTTTACGTGAAAAAGTGCGTCTAAATGCCGATGACTATCCCGTCAGCGAGCAAGAGATAGATGCTGCTGTAGAACGCTTCGCTAGCCGCTTCACCTCTACCCAAGACATGAGTAAGAAACTCAAAGCTTATGGATTTAAAGGGGAGAAAGAACTCAGGTTCCGCCTAGCTGCCAAGCTACAACAGGATAAATACATCCTCAGCAAGATCCAGCCAGGAATCGCGGTCAGTGATGAGGAAGCTGAGCAATGGTACGCAGACTACAAAGAAGAAGCCGCTACTCCTGAGCGCGTCAAGGTCCAGCACATATTCATCGCCAAAATCCCCGCTCCAGGGCAAACGGAAGCAGCGAAAGAAGAATACGCTAAGAGTAAATTAGAACATTGTCTAGAAAGCCTCCAAACTGACGGCGATGCCACTTGGGCTAGCTTAGCAGCAGAATACAGCGCAGACGAACGCAGTAAAAATAACGAAGGCCACCTCGGATGGATCCGTAAAGACCGCATCGCCACTGACTTTACCGAAGCTTGCTTCTCCAGTGAGCTCAACACTCCTAAAATTATTGAAACCAAGCTAGGATGGCACCTTATCAACGTCTTAGAAAAGAAGTCTGCGACGATCCGTAGTTACGAGGAAATGAAGCCAGAAATCATTGTTGCTATTGAGACTATTCGTCGTAATGAAACAGTAGAAACCTACCGTATCAACCTGCGTAAGCAGCACGGTGATGTCATCAAGACTAACTGGACCATCATGGCGAGTGACTGGACTAACTAAGCCCACCAGTGAGGTATCTCAGCTATCGCTATATTCTTTACTCACAGCACAAATGGCTCTATAATTTCGCCAGATATGTCAGTTGAAAATCCATCCAGTCCGTCCACTTTACCAAACTTCGTAAACCTCACCTTGCGTGATGGCCAGCAGTCCACACTCGCTCAAGAAGACTGGATATTTGACCCCGTAAAGCTCTCTAAAGTCATCGCCGCATCTTATAAAGCAGGCTTCAAAGGTGCAGAGCTTTCCGGTGGACAGAGCTTCCAGATTGCTATCAACCGCGGCTTTAATCCATTCACCATCCTAAATGCAGTGAGCCATTCTATGGAATACGGCGGCGGCACTCTAAGAGATGACTTCAAGCTCCAGATGCTCTTCCGTGGAGCCAATGCTCTCGGCTTCAGGCATTACGACAAAGACCTCATCGAGAAAACTCTTCAGGAATTTATCAAGTGCGGAATAGATAAGATCCGCTTCTTTGATGCGCTCAATGACATTGATAATCTCAAGCTTCCAGACAGCATCAAAGCGCAGCAGAATAACATTATGTTAGAAGGAGCTCTCTGCTTTACTCATTACGCAGATTTCCCAGAACGTTATTCTGATGACTACTACCTAAGCTACGCAGATGCTCTCATCGCTGAAGGCTATAATGCGATCGCCATAAAGGACATGTCAGGTCAGCTCACTGCGGAACGTGTCTCCAAGCTCGTGCCTGTGCTGTTAGAAAAACTAACACCTAAGAACATACCACTCAGCCTGCACATTCACTCCACTCATGATGAAAATTCACTCGGAGCGATGCAAGAAGCACTCAAGCATGGAGTCAGTAACATCGAGACCACAGAGGGGACTCTCTCAGGTGGCTCATCTCATCACTCACTCTCTAGAATAGCTCCAGATCTAACAGATAACTGTGAGAACTATGCTAAACTTCAAGACAGCATCACTAAAATCTGGCCAGCGAACATCGAGCGTAAGGATCAACAGATCCCAGAAATCCTCAAGCAGCAACTCTGCGCAGCCGGTGTACCAGGAGGAGCCATGCCATTCGTCATCCGTGACCTCAGCCAGCAAGAGGCTACTATCAGGGCGAAACACAAAGCATCGTCACACACTAAAGATGATACTAACTTAGAAAAATTTGCCACCATCATCGGCCTCTTCATCCAAGAGCTCAAGCAGGTCTGCATCGATGCTAACTTACCGCTACTAGTCACACCTACTGCTGACATTTGCTGTAAACAAGCGATTGCCAATTTAGCCTTTGGGGCAGATCCATACGCGGGCACTCTCGCTGGACGTTATTTAAATAGCAACAGCCAACCAAACCCGGACACTAGATTCACTAAGCTGATCTTAGGTTACTACGGTGAGCTTAAGTCCTACTCAGCAGACGTGAAACACCACGCACCAGCTTCAGATATCATCACATTCTTCGAGTCTAACAACTCCACCCAGCTCAAAGCAACCACCACCCACGCATCGGAAAACTCCACTGGCGATGACCTCAGAGAAGCCCAGCAGCAAGCATGGAAACTCATCCAGAAGCTAGGTGCCGCAGTCCTCTCGTTCGCCAGTTTTGACCAGCTCTCCATTCTTTACGCCCTTAAGCCATTTGCTTCCCAAGCCTCCACAGACCCAATCCATAATGCGGTCGTGACCTACCTTACGCGTTCAGAAAATTCTAAGATAGACGGTCGTGGCAGCACATTCCCTGGCTACGAGTTCCTCATGCAGCCACTACTCTGCTACATGAGATCCATGTTTGCATTTAACAAGCAGCTAGCAGCTAAGGACATTGTCAACCTCCCTCTCAGTAGCGTTGGCGCACTTCAATGTAGTCACCTATTTGACATCTACGGAGATCTCAGCATCTGGGAAAAGGTAACTAGACTCAGTAACCACCTGTCCCTACTATGCTCATCCTCACACATCTCAGCTGAGCTAAATCAAGCTGCACAATACGTCAGTGATAGCCTTTCACAGCTCGACCTAAGACCCAAGAATAAGCAGAGCGACGCAATAAACAGCGCACAGGATACATTCACAACCATCACCATCGCCGAGCTATTCAGTAGCCTAGCACTCATCAATTCCTTTGCTAACGACGTCGCTAAGCACGCTACTAATCCAAGCCTCTACGCTGACCGTAGCCTCCACATGGATGACATCCATGAGTTCCTCACCAGACAAGACGATGAGGACCAGCACACACCGTGGCAAAAGCGCGTCAGACAAAGCCTCCGTGGCAAACGTCTCCGCTTAGAGTCAGATCTAGAGAGAAGACTAGAGAACTGGAGAAAGTAAGCTCACTAGCATGCTCAGTAAATGCATTAGAATCGAAATCTCTAACCCTCATAATTTCTTTACTAAGCCTACATCTTAGCCTATCTCGCTGACTACATATCAACCACCTGTGATCACTGATCCTTCAGTTTGGTCACACTACACATTTTTTTCTAACAAATTTCTACCATGATGACCGCATCTGAAATCCGCCAAAGCTTCCTTGATTTTTTCAAAGAGAAATCCCACACTATCGTGCCCTCTGCGTCTATCATGCCGCAGTCACCTGGACTACTCTTCACCAATGCGGGCATGAACCAATTTGTTCCTTATTTCCTAGGTACAGAAAAGGCTCCTTACTCACCTCCACGTGCCGCTGATACTCAGAAATGTGTGCGTGCTGGCGGTAAGCATAACGACCTCGATGATGTCGGCTATGACACCTACCACCACACCATGTTCGAGATGTTAGGTAACTGGTCATTCGGCGATTATTTCAAAGAAGAAGCTATCAACTGGGCATGGGAACTCCTCGTAGAGCGCTGGGGCTTCCCTGCTGAGAGACTCTATGCGACAGTGTATAAGCCGGACACCGCAGCTGGTGATCCATCAATATTTGACCAAGAAGCCTATGACCTATGGGCGAAGCTCTTCACCAAGGCAGGGCTCGACCCAGCAGTCCAGATCGTCAACGGTAACGTAGCAGACAACTTCTGGAAAATGGGCGATACTGGTCCTTGTGGACCATGCTCAGAACTTCACCTTGACCTAACTCCCAACGGTGAGACGAAAGGTGAACTCGTGAACAAAGACTCAGATCTATGCATCGAGCTTTGGAATCTCGTTTTCATTCAGTACAATGCCGAGGCTGATGGAACCTACCGTGACCTACCTGCCAAGCACGTGGATACAGGAATGGGATTCGAGCGAGCAGTGAACATCATTCAAGGGACGAATCACTTCAAAGACTTCTCTATCAAGCCTACCAACTACGCGACAGACGTCTTCACACCTATCTTCAAGAAGCTTGAAGAACTCTCAGGAAAAACGTACCAGGACATCTATCCAGACAGTGTAGATGTAGATAAGTCATCACTCAATGATGAGATGAAGGAAGCCATCGCCTTCCGTGTGATAGCTGATCACATCCGTACACTTTCTCTCTCTATTGCAGACGGCATCCTTCCAGGAAATACTGGCAGAAACTACGTTCTACGCCGTATCCTCCGCCGTGCAGTCAACTACGCTCGCACACTTGGACTCATGGGAGACAAGTGTTTCTTACCTGAACTAGTAGACACACTCGTGGCAGAATTTGGCACAGTCTTCCCAGAGGTCAAAGACCGCGCGGAGAACATCAAGATGACACTTAAGACCGAAGAAGAATCATTTAACAGAACACTCGCTCGTGGACTCACACGTTTCGATAAAGAACTAGCGAATACCAAAGAGAAATTATCTGGTGACTTCGCATTTCAGCTCTATGACACATTTGGATTCCCTATTGATCTTACAGAAATCCTCTGTCAACAAAATGCGATCGGCCTCGACATGGAGCGCTTTGACCAGCTCATGACTGAGCAGAAAAAACGAGGTGATGGTGGTAAAGAAAAGACCATCGTCCGCGCACTCGATATCTCCACAGAGCAGAGCACAGAATTTATTGGCTTCACCACAGACATGAGTGATGTCCAGATTGCTGAGATTCACGAAGACGACGACACCCTCTACATCATCACTGACAAGTCTCCATTCTACGTAGAAATGGGTGGCCAGCAAGGCGACACCGGAACACTCAATGATTTCCCAGTAACTAAAGTTATCAAGATAGGTAATGCAATAGCGCACCTTGTTAGTAAATCAGACGCTGCTGACCTCAAGATCGGTGACTCCATCACTCTCAGTATTGACGGCCCACAGCGACGTAAAATTGAGTCTCACCACTCCGCGACTCACCTCCTTCACTGGGCACTTCATGAAGTTGTTTCAGAAGATGCTTCACAACAAGGATCACTAGTAACACCAGACCGCTTACGTTTTGACTTCTCATCTGCAGCCCTCACACCTGAGCAGATAGATGCTGTAGAAGAAAAAGTGAATACCGCTATCTCAAAAAATGGACTCGTTTCATGGGAAGAGGTACCACATGCAGATGTCAAAGGTCGAAGCGACATCACCCAGTTCTTCGGTGATAAATACGGCGATATTGTTAGAGTAGTTCAGATCGGCGGTGAAGACAAAGCACTCAATGGTTACTCTATGGAACTCTGTGGCGGTGCTCATGTAGACAACACTTCAGAAATTGGTATTTTCAAGATCAAGTCAGAAGGCGCAATCGCATCTGGCGTAAGACGTATCGAAGCTGCTTGTGGCGACGCAGCTTGGACATATCTACAAGATGAAGTAGAGAAATATGCAGCTGAAGAAAAAGACCTTAAGGTAAAGCTAGCCAAGCTACAAGAACAACTAACAGCCTTGGGCGCTGATGAAGTGGAGGTCCCGTCCTTCCCGCACATCATGTCAGCGATGCTCACCGAAGCTAAGGACTACGGTCAAATCAAAGCAACTTATAACAATTATCTCGCACACATCAAGAAGCTGAAAGAGGTAACTACCAATGCGGATAAAACACTCAAGAAAGCACAAACAGCAGCAGCAGCGCAAATGGCAGACCAAGCACTAGCTGAACTCCTAGAAGATGGAACCAACATCGTCCAGCTCTTCGAAGGTCCAGCAAGTCTCCTGCAAGAGCTGCTCAACGGCTGTAAGAAAAAGCAGTTTCTAAATACTGCATTCTTCGTCGTCGATGATGGAGATAAGCTCCACCTAGGTGCTATCAGTGGTACTGATGGACAAGAAGCTGGTCTCATGGCTGGAAAACTCATTCAGACGCTTGCTCCGCTAGCTGGTGGTAAAGGCGGCGGCAAGCCAGACATGGCACGTGGTGCAGCACCTCAGCGAGACAAGGCAGATGAAATCCTAACAGAAGTTACAAAGCTACTTCTTCCATAAGCTGAACCTCAGAAATATTTAGAACAACATGATCCAGCGTATCGAAACCAAGCAACGCATGAGCCGTATCGTCATCCATAACGATACGATCTATCTCTGTGGCCAAGTCTGTAAAGACACCGTCACCGAGCCCTACATTAAGGAACAAACCACTTCGATGTTAGAGAAGGTAGACCAGCTCCTGTTAGACGCAGGATCAGATCGCGAGCACATCCTCTCTGCAACCGTCTACCTACGCGACATGAAAGACTTCTCAGCCATGAACGAAGTATGGGACGCATGGGTCCCAAAAGGCCATGCACCAGCAAGAGCCTGCTTAGAATCAGCCATGGCAAGACGCGAACTCTTAGTAGAGATCTCAGTCATAGCTGCAGTAATACCTAAATAGCTTTAATACTATTTTATCTTTAGCTGTGTGCTAGAGCTTGCTTATCTCACTATTATTCCAAGATCAGGAAAACGTAAGCGTCTTAATTGTAAGCGAGATAAAACTGGGCATCTAGACAACTCTTGAAAATTCCCAACACTCGGCTGCTATGATAAATCTATCATCATCCTAGAAAGCTGTAAATCCACAGACATCAATCTACTCGATTATCTAGAATACGTCATAGCAGCCATCCATCACACCCCACCCACAGAGCTGACTCCAGCAAAAGTAGCTGAAGAGCCTCTGGAGCTAGGGGTAGGATTTGCTCATTCTTTTTTTGCCTGCTGGAGGCCAACTGAATGTTCCTTCTTCTAGCTTCTTCGCGACAACGTAAATGCCTGTGCGATCAAAGTAGAGGAGTTTGACACGGTTGCGTCTTTTGTTAGAAAATGGTAGAGGAATTGAGCATTAAGATTAGCGATGCTGAACTCGCGTAAGACTCCAGTAAGGCCATCAAAGCTTTTACGCATATCGACAGGAGGAAGGATGACTCGGATTTTTAATGCGGATGAAGATAAATTAATCATAGACCGCAAAGCCTATTCTGATTTCAGAATCTGACTAGACGGCCAATTTTAAGACGCTTACA
>CALJOJ010000046.1 GCA_937981665.1 uncultured Rubritalea sp. | reverse complement strand
ACTTTTTTCATCAACTAGGATAGCTCTGAGATCATCGTAATTAGGTTCTGGTGTGTCTAGCTCTAGCACTGCTTTGTCGTAATTACGGACGGTCGAATCCGAGATACTAAAACGTTTTGCTATTTGACTAGCAGGAGCTACAGTCTAAGAAAGGGTCTGTCCCTCTATCGAAAAAATGCTTGCTCTTTCAGTCTAAGAAAGAGTCTAAGAAAGGGTCTGTCCCTCTATCGAAATCGGTGAGTCTAAGAAAGGGTCTTCAGTCTAAGAAAGAGTCAGTCTAAGAAAGGGTCTGTCCCTCTATCGAAAAAATGCTTGCTCTTTTGTTTTCTGAGGTTAATGTAAGTGCATGAGAATGAAACGTAAGTTGAAGTTGATCCCTGGTTTTGAGGAAAGAGCTGGGGTGTACCATGTGGTGGCGCGGACGGTGTGGAAGACGTTTTTGTTTGAGGAGGCTGAAAAGGAGTATTTGCGGATGATGATGCGGCAGTATGAAGCATTTTGCGGTGTACGGGTGTTGACGTATTGTTTGATGAGTAATCATTTTCACATCCTGCTTGAGGTTCCGCCTAAGCAGGATGCTGAACGGTTGTTAGATGCGCCAGATGAGGTGTTTTTAAAGCGACTGAGTCATATCTATAGTGAGGATTTCATAGATGAAATGCGTGCGGTTTTTGAGGGGTCTAGAGCTGATGCTGTAGAAGCGGATAAACATGGGGCGACCAATGATAATGGAGTTTCCGCTGGTGAGCTATCTGATACCTATATTCGTGATATCAAGTCACGTTATACGAAACGGATGTGTGACTTGAGCGAGTATGTGAAAGCGATAAAACAGCGTTTCACACAGTGGTATAATACAGAGAAAGGAACTAAGGGTACTCTGTGGGAAGGTAGATTCAAAAGTGAATTAGTACAGAGCGGATATGCCGCCCAGACAGTGGCTGCATATATTGATCTTAACCCTCTGAGAGCTGGAATGGTGGATGATCCTAGACATTACCGTTGGTGTGGCTATGCAGAGGCTCTAGCTGGAGTAAAAGAGGCTCAGTTGGGTTTACTAACAGTGATGGAAGGTGTAGAAAATGTAGTTCCTAATATGGAGCTGTTATGCTTGCTTTCTAAAAGCTGGAAAGAGGTATGTGATCGATATAGAATGGTTCTCGCTGTCGATGGTGTGGCACTAGAGCAGGATGTGGACGAGAAGGTGTGTCATGCGATAGTGAGTGGAGAGAAGAAAGCTGTTAGAAGAAAAAAGAGCAAAGGATTTAGCCGTGAAGAGAGTGAGAAAATACTACTTGCTGGAGGTAAGCTGAGTAGAGCTGAACTACTGCGGTGTAGGGTGCGCTACTTTAGTGATGGAGTGGTATTGGGTAGTAAGGATTTTGTGAATAGCTTTTATAAACAGCTGAAAAAATTTTCACAGAACTCACCAAACTACCAAGGTCAGTATGAAAAGCGCGAGGAGGGTGCTCGAAAGGTAAAACACATGGAGGGCGAACCGCTATTTAGTATGCGAAACCTGCAAAATAAAGCGATAGAGTAATCCTCGCCAATAGAGGTTTTTCTGTTTTTTATATAACGCCTAACTTTGGCCCACGCCACAGCCCGATGGCCAGTGAGCAGATGTAAGGTGAGTAACGTAAGTCGCGCCACTCTTTAGCCTAGGTGGCTAGAGTCGCAATCAAGTTGTATTTTTACAGAACTTGATGATGTTGATGGGGTCTAAGAGAACCTTAGCTCTAGGGGGGTGAAGAGTGTTCTTTTTTTTGAGGGTCGTTCTCAATTGGAGTGTTTGTGCTTTATTTTTGTGTGATTAGGCATTACAAGAAATACGTGACTGACTCTAAAGCGAGATGGGCAGCCGCTAAATTATTATGGGGTATTCTAATCTTTCCACGCAGCAAAGTCAGCGCAAGAGGCACTGGCTAAAGCGATGGGGGGTAAGGCTTGTTATACTAGCGGTGCTATTAGCATGTTACGCAGGGTGGCAAATGTGGGATATTGACCGTTTTGGTCACTCTGATGATGGATCTAGCGCTGATTGTGCTATTGTTCTGGGGGCGGCGGCTTATAATGATGAGCCTTCTCCGGTGTTTAAGGAGCGGATTAATCATGCGATTAAATTACTGCAGGAGAAGCGGGTGAAGTCGATTATTTTGACGGGTGGTTATGGTGGAACTGAGGGCCGTACAGCGAAGTTTTCTGAGTCAGAGGTGGCGCGTGATTATTGTATAGAAAATGGGGTGCTTCCTGAGCAGATCTATATTGAGAAGAAGTCTCAGACGACTAAGCAGAATATTAGCGAGGCGAAGGAGATTATGCAGGGTGAGAGTATGTCTAGTGCGTTGATAGTGAGTGATCCTTGGCACTTAAAGCGTGCTTGTAGTATAGCGGATTATTACGATGTGTTAGCTAAGCCTTCAGCGACGACTACGTCACTGTATACGACGCAGAAGTCTCAATCTCAGTTCATCTGGAAAGAATTTTTGTATTTGCATGTTTGGAGATTCAACTAGGGGGAATTTCTCTATGGATGCCGATTGACCAATGCTCTAGTAAATGTCATAGGCTTATCTCACACCGACCATGACTGTAAATTTTAATACTGCAAATATTTCCGCTCTCACACTTGCTAAGGTGGGAAACCCTCAGCGAGGAGAATCTCTCAAGACCTCTAAGGAACTGTGTTCATTTAGTGATCAGGATAAGGATATGCTTACACTGGCATTCACTAAGCCTTTTAGAAACCTAGACCCATATGCTTTTCACCATTCCTCAAATATTGATCTGAATGAGATGTTTAGCTTTGCTTCTACTATTTTTGATCAGCCTGAGCGCTTTTTGACCTACTCACGTAAGATCGCTAGGCATTTGTTTGACCAGACGAAGCACCCTAACATTAAGTCTGGTGACCTGTGTGTGGCACAGATTGAGGGGATCAAGATAGATGGTCAGTCTGTCGCTGGAATCGCGGTAGTAAAGTCTGAGAGCTTGTTCCCATTTTTGGAGATTTCTGATAAGGATGGTGATTTGAAATTAACGACTCATAATGGGATCTACCCAGAGAAGATTGATAAAGGTGTGCTGATCTTAAATTCTGATAGAGAGAATGGAGCGGTGGTCTATACCTTTGATAAGTCAGGTGCGGACACGAACTTCTGGGTGAGAGATTTCCTGGGTGCTCGTGCTAAGAAGAATAATGATTTTAAGACACGTCAGTACGCTGATATGTGTGTGCAGTTTGCCGAAGAGGGGCTCCCTGGTGATGTCCCTGCAGAGGAGCGTTACCGTGTAGCGAGTGATGCGATCACTTATATGAATGAGCGTGAGACCTTTGATGAAAACCACTTCCAGGAAGAGGTGCTCAAGGAGCCGTCATTGGTAGAAAATTTCCAGACTTACAAGAACCAGTTTAAAGATGAAGATGGTGAGGCACTGGATGAGAAATTCACTATTTCTAAGCAGCAGCTGAAGAAGGCGAGTAGTAAGATCAAGGGCTCGCTTAAGCTAGATACTGGTGTTGTGATGCGCTTTACTCCAGATTTTGTGGAGCGTGAGTCAGATGTCCTCGAGCGTGGTTATGACGAAGAGATGGGTATGAAGTATGTCAAGGTCTTCTATAACGAGGAAATCTAACCGTTTTTTTAAAGGGAGGGGTTAGAAGGTTAGAAGGGCAGATTTTAGTAAATCTTCTGCTCTTCTTGTTCTTTTTTCTCCGCTTGAGTGAGAGGTGCTACTTCATTGCTAATAGGTAGACCGACTGTGCGACCTGCTGTAGTGAGGATGCTTCCAGGTAGTTTTAGTACGCTGGTAAGGAGTGCGCATGATGATAGTGTGGAGCACATTGCTGCGATGCTGATTAGTTTTATATATTTCATAATAGTGTGAAGTTAGTGAGGAGAGGCTGCTAGGTCAATGGTAAAGACGGCGGTGAACTGACACGGATGTTGGTAGTGTAGGTTATGTTTGCCTAGAGGGGCTTATGTGGCTCGAATGTGGTGGAGCTACGTTGTGCATTCTTGTTAGCTGCTTCTTCTGCGTCTTTTTGGAGAGAGGCTTGTAGGCGAAATTGCTTTGTTTTTGCTTTTGGTGATTTGGCTCTCACTGATGAGCCATCACTTTGAATGACATGTGCATTTTGGTTGTCCTCGAAGGCAGATTTTAGAATGTGAGTGAGGCGTCGTTTCGCGTCGTCGTCAGTGATAGGGATCATGAGTTCTACACGTTTCTCTAGGTTGCGCGTCATCCAGTCCGCAGAGGCGATGAAGAGCTCTGGGCTACCGCCTTTATGAAAGTAGAAGATGCGGGCGTGCTCTAGGTAACGGTCGATGATGGAGACGGCTTCGATGTTCGCCGAGAGCTTAGGGTCACCGGCTTTTAGGCAGCAGATGCCGCGGATGTTGAGTTGGATCTTTACTCCAGCTGCGGAGGCTGCATAGAGAGCATCAATGATGTCTTTATCTTGTAGTGAGTTCACCTTAGCGATGATTTGAGCTGGCTGGCCTTGCTTGGCTCGCTTAGCCTCACGCTGGATCTTGCTGATGAGCGCGCGCTTCATTTCGGTGGGTGCGGGGATGAGCTTCTTGAGGGTGGTGAGCTTGGATCTGCCGGTGATGGCATTGAAGAAGATGGAGGCATCTGCCCCGTAGCCTGTCTTCGCTGTTAGGTATGAAGCGTCCGTGTATATCTTGGCTGTGGATTCATTATAGTTACCGGTGCCGAGGTGGAGGTAGCGCTTGATCTGGCCGTTCTCATTTCTAACAATGAGGAGGATCTTGGCATGAGTCTTGAGGTTTTTCACTCCATAGACTATCTGTACGCCAGCGCGCTGAAGTTCATCCGCGCGCTTGAGGTTCTGGGCCTCATCATAGCGGGCTTTGAGTTCCACTAGGACGGTGACTTGCTTGCCATTTTTTGCTGCTCTGATGAGCGCATCTATGATGCGTGAATCATCGGCGGTGCGGTAGAGGACTTGTTTGATGGCGAGTGTGTAGGGGTCTGTGGCGGCTTCTTCAATGAGGCGGATCACTGGCTCAAAGCTCTCGTATGGGTGGTAGAGGAGTACGTCATTTTCAGCTATGGTCTCGAACATGGACTTATCATCGCTAAAGCTAGTGGATAGCTGAGGCTTCCAGCCAACGGCACGCAGTTTGTCATAGCCTGGTAGGAAGGCGAGGGACATGAAGTCTGCGAGATTCAGCGGTCCATGGATGCGGTAGATATGGTCTTCATGTAGTTCCTTTTCGGTCTGGGTGACATCACAGATATTGTGAATGAGGTTTTCTGAAGTGCTCGCAGGGATCTCAAGTCTAACAATTTTACTAAACTTACGCTGGTTCAAAACGTCTGCCATCTCTCCTGCGATGTCAGTGGCGTCATCGTCATGGAGGATGATGTCTTCATTCCTAGTGATGCGGAAGTGAGAAATATCGAGAATTTCTTCCTCAGGAAAGAGGCTGTGGATGTTTGCTCCTACTAGCTCTTCAGCGCTGATGATGTTTAAGGTGTCACCTTCTGAGGCATGATGAAACCTATCCACAATCGATGGGATAGGTAGGAAGACGGTGCGTTTTTCTTGTTTGCTGTCCTGCAGAGTCATGATGAAAATGATCTGCTGTGCTGGTAATGAAGGGAGCTCGGTGTCGTGCTCGTTATCGAAAGCGAGGGGAGTCAGAATAGGGGAAATCTGGTGGTTGAATTTATCTTCAAGTGTACTGGCTTGAGTGTGAGTTAGCTCAGAGATTTTACTGAAGTGGATCTTCTTTTTCGCGAGCTTCGGGGTGAGCTGCTTATCTAACAGGTCACTAAAGTCTGTATACATTATCTGGATGCGTGAGCGGATAGCCAGCAGCAGCTCGACGGTGGTCATGCCTGATAGGTCCTTAGTGGTGGATCCTGCCTGGAGCTGGGCACTGAGGCCTCCGACTCGGACTTGGAAAAACTCATCTAGGTTAGAGGCTGCGATGGCGAGGAATTTCAGTCTTTCTAATATAGGGAGATCGTCACGTTCTGCTTCAATGAGGACGCGTTGGTTGAATTCTATCCATGAGAGCTCGCGGTTGATGTAAGAAGTTGACATGTTGTTAGATTGTTTCGTGGAGATGGATTTCAAGGCCAAAGATGTTTTGGAATAGGTCGCCTTTTGACTTCATGGAGATACGTTCTACTCTGGCGTCATTATAGCCTATGAGATGGATGTGTAGAATTTCTGGCGTGAGCTCTATTGTGATAGGCTCATTGAGTGAGAGGTGTCTGCTGTCTAGTGCGTCTGCTATTCTGAGGAGGCTGGCTATTTTTGAGACTCGCATTTGCTGCTGAGTGTCGAGATCTCGGTAGATGGCGTGACTCGGCTTCGGTGGTGAATTTCTGTGGTAACGCGCAATCAATGCGATGAGGTCGGTGTCAGATTTCGACAGGCCAAATATCTCGCTGTGCTGGATGATGTACTGTGAATGCTTATGGTGAGAGGCATCGGCGATGAAGCCACCGCACTCATGAAGTAGAGCTGCGCAGTGAAGCAGGAGCTTAGCTTGAGGGTCTAGGTCATGCAGCTCTTGGAGCTGATCATAGAGTTCGGTGGCGATGTCGGTGACACGATTGGCGTGTTTTTTATTTACTTTATATTTCTTCGCTAGTGAGCGAGCTGAGCTGAGTACTTCCTCGACGAAGGCGCCGGATGATTCATGAGAGTGCTGGAGGTCTTGAAGTAGCCCGCGCTCGAAGTCTTTATTCGGGATGATGATGTTTTCAATGCCGAGTGCGTCCGCGATATGTAGGTTGATCGAGATGGCGGCAGGTAGACCTTCGGCGGTCTGGTAGTCCACATTGAAGTGATTGACGATCTCTTCTATCTCTTTATTAGAGATGTTTTTATCGATCTTTCTTAGTTTATCGATTGAGCAGAGCTGCTTTTTGTCGCTCATTATTTTCTGTCTGATCTGCTGAAGCTCGCTACCAATGCAGAATAGCTGCTTGAAGTGTTTATCGTGGAAGTCTGTGATGAGCGGTTCTAGCTGGCGGATGATGTGTTGTTGTAAGGTGTCGTGCCAATCTGAGTCATCGTTGCTATTGCTCCGGACGGCTTCTGTCTCGCGATAGATGCCTAGACGGTAGCTGTTATAGGAGCTGATCTTTCCTTCATTAAAGCAGAGTGTACGGGTGTAGCCTGGGCCGGCATGTACTACTAGTGTGCTCGGCATATTTTCTTCTGATGATGCTTGTAGGTGCATCAGAGATTTTTTGTAGATCAGCCGCGTCATTTCCCCGTCATCGAGTACTTCTACGGTGATGTTACAGCTGATCTGCAGACGGTTGATGAAAATGTTAGTATTAGAAGCTGCCGCGAGGATATTGGTAGCTACTATTCTCAGATTTGGGTCCTGTGGACTGATGCCGAACTCACTGAGGATCGCGTTATAGCCATTGAGAATAGAGACGCAGTTCTTGATGGTTGACTTAGTGATCTCGTTCTGGCTAAAGATGTCATGGGCGAGTGAGGTAGATTTCTCTAAATACTCGATCTGCTGACCGTCCTCATTACTAATGAGGCAGGAAATAGAGCTGGCGCCAATGTGGATAGCGGCGCTCATTTGTAGCGGTGTGAGTAAAGGATCCATATATTAGCAAAAATATGTTTTAATCTATCAGATGACAAGCATAGAAGTGATAGAGTGTCTGTTAGCAGGTAGGGTCATTTAGCAGGTGAGATGGATTGGAAAGCGCTTGTAAAATGTAGCATTAGCCGACAGACTCCGCAGTATGAGCGCTATACCAAATGTCCTAGCAGAACGTTATGCATCTGCTGCTGTTACTAATATCTGGTCTGCTACAGGCCGCATCGTACTCGAACGTGAATTCTGGATCTCCGTCATGAAGGCGCAGCAGGATCTCGGCCTAGATATTCCTCAAGAAGCGATCGATGCTTACGAGAAGGTGAAAGATGATGTGAACCTTACGTCCATCATGGAGCGCGAGCGCGTCACACGTCACGATGTGAAGGCTAGGATCGAAGAGTTCTGCGACCTAGCTGGTCACCAGCATATCCATAAGGGAATGACTTCTCGTGACCTTACTGAGAATGTGGAGCAGCTTCAGGTATTTCGTTCACTTACCATTTTAAGAGATAAGACTATTGCGACACTGGCTAAGTTAAGCAAGCGTTCTGAGCAGTGGAGAGATCTCGTGGTCACTGGCCGCACACACAATGTGGCTGCCCAGTCTACTACCTTTGGTAAGCGTTTAGCTATGTTTGGAGAAGAGCTGTTAGGTGCTCTGGGGTCACTGAATCACCACATTGCTAGCTACACTGTACGTGGGCTCAAGGGAGCAGTCGGTACTCAGATGGATCAGATATCACTTTTCGATGGGGATCTGGAAAAAGTTTCCTCACTGGAGCAGAAAATCTGTAAGCATCTCGGCATTCCTGAGGTGTATGTAAATGTAGGTCAAGTGTATCCTAGATCACAGGATTTTCGTACTGTTTCTGTTCTAACAGATCTCGCTGCTGGACCATCATCCATGAGTAAGACGCTCCGTCTTATGGCTGGAAATGAGACTGCTTCAGAAGGGTTTGCGAAAGGTCAGACCGGCTCTAGTGCTATGCCACATAAGATGAACTCACGTTCATGTGAGCGTGTGAATGGCTTCCAGGCTATTCTGAAAGGTTACCTCATGATGGCTACTGGCCTGGCTGGTGATCAATGGAATGAAGGTGATGTGTCATGCTCAGTAGTCCGCCGCGTGATGCTTCCTGATGCATTCTACGCGTGTGATGGAATGTTCGAGACTTTCCTAACTATTCTCGACCAGATGGATGCGTATCCAGCAGTGATCGAAGCAGAAAACAACCATTATCTACCATTCCTTATGACGACTACGATCATGATGGAGGCAGTGAAAGCTGGTGTCGGCCGTGAAGCTGCGCATAAGGCGATCAAGGAAAATGCGGTAGCGGCGGTGAATGATCTCCGAATAGGAGCTATTCGTGAGAATGATCTTCTCGCACGTCTCGCTAGTGATGACAGAATCCCACTCACACTAGAGCAGCTAAGCCAGCTTATGGAAGAAGGTAAAGATAATGCAGGAACGGCTAGAATGCAGGTGGATGGCTTCATCGCTCAAGTAGCGGCACTCTGTGCAGAGCATCCGGAGGCGGCTAAGTACAGCCCTGGATCTATCTTATAGGTTGACACTTATTATCTAAAGAAATTTATAGAGGCTAGAAAAAATTATGTCTGATTGTCTACAGTATTTAGCGAGCCGAGCGAAGGCTGAGTTACGTCCTATTTTAGAAGGAAGCGCAGATTCAGCGGAAGCGAAGCAGAGGCGTGCGGATGACCTTAAGGCATTCTTAGTCTCTGAAGATAAGATGATCCGTGGTTATCATGAGCAAGGTGCGGCGGGGCTAGTGGTCGCTGGTTGCCGTGCTGACATGATAGACACCTTCTTGCAGACTTCCTTTGAGATAGAGTCAGAAAAGCTAGGGATGAGCATGGATAGTTTATCTCTGATCGCGGTAGGCGGGTACGGAAGAGCAGAGCTTAATCCGGGGTCAGACATCGACCTGCTGTTTTTATTACCCAAGCCTGCACATTCTTATCTGAAGAAAAGTGACGAGTCTCAACTCATTCAAAATATTCTCTATATTCTTTGGGATACGGGCTTCAAGGTGGGGCACTCCTCCCGCTCAGTGACTGAGTGTATCAGGGAAGCAAAGGCTGAGCAGCAGTCGAAGACGGCGATGATGGATGCGCGTCTATTAGCGGGTAATGAAGGTTTATTTGGGAAATTGATAAAGCGAGTAGATAAAGAATGTCTTCAGCAGGATCAGCAGGCATTTCTAGATCTACGTACTCAAGACCTGATATCACGTCATGCTAAGTCATCACACACTGTCTTCCTCCAAGAGCCACATGTCAAAGAGAGCTGTGGAGGCTTAAGAGACTTCCATAACATTCTCTGGGTGGCGCGTGCTAAGCTAGGGACATCTGATCTAAGTTCACTTGTAGAGGAAAATATAATCACTGAAGAGGCTCGTGAAGAGCTAGAAGTGGGGTATGACTTTCTGCATAGAGTGAGGAATGAGCTTCATTACTATAATGAGTCTAACACTGATATCTTAACGCTACGCTTACAGGGAGTGGTGGCTACTAATTTTAAATACCCGCAGGAAAGTATCCTTCGCCGCTGTGAGGCGTTCATGAAGGACTACTACACGCACACGAGGAATATAAACCGCCGCACTCTGTCGGTGATGGAGATCTTCGAGCTTGAGTTTAAGGAGGAGGAGAAATCTAGCTGGAAGAGTATCTTCTCCTCTAAGGAAAAGCATGAGGTCTTTGATGGCTTCATCGCTAAAGATGGTCTCATCTATACGGAGAATGAGCAGGTGCTAGGAGAGAATACACACCGCCTTATGCGCGTGTTCCAGCACTGCCAGATTAAGGGCCTTGCTCTCAGTCCGGAGATCCGTATTCAGATCAAGTCTCACTTGCATTTAGTAGATAAGAAATTCCAACAATCAAAATCTAATAGGGAGACATTCCGTGCTATCTTAAGTCGTAAAGGTGACGTCGCTACCGCGCTCAGAATGATGCACAGAGTAGGGGTGCTGGATAACTATATAACGGCATTTGGTGCTCTAGATTGCTTGGTACAGCATGAGTTTTTCCATCGTTATACCGCAGATGAGCACACGCTAAGGTGTATCGATGAGCTAGATGCTCTGGTGGATAATGATGAGCGGAATAAAGAAATCTATCGCGATATTTTCATGAAGCATGAGGATCCATATGCGCTATTCATCGCTCTTATCATGCATGATACTGGCCGAGCGGAAAACGTCCGCGAGCATATTGATGGTTCAGCTATTCTTACCTCAGAGGTCTGCACTCAGTTACGCATTAGCGGTGCGCGTAGGTCGCTCATTACCTTCCTGGTGGATCACCATCTTACGTTCTGGAAATATGCTACGAACCGAAATCTCGATGATCCAGCAGTGATTGAAGAGTTTGCTGGTATCATGGGGAATAAGGAGCGTCTTAGCGCTTTGTTCTTGTTCACCTACGCAGACTCTAATGGAACCAATGAAGATGGCTGGTCTCCGTGGAAAGAAGCTCTCATGGTGCAGCTCCACCGCTCTACGATGCAGTTCTTCAATAAAGGTCAGGAGAAATATAAAGAGCTGTTAGATGAGGAGAAGTCTAATCTGTTAGAGGAAACGAAAGATCAGTTAGATGAGAAATACCATGAGCAGATGGCGGTGCATTTTGATGCGATGCCTACGCGGTATTTTCGTTTCCGTGACCCGCATAATATCGCTAGACATATTCGCTGTGCAGCGAAGTTTATCGAAGCTGATGAGAAGGCAGACAGTGATAAGGAAGCTGATATCCGCTGGGTAGATCAGTCAGATAGAGGTTATACCGAGCTGGTTTTATGTTGCTGGAACGCACCGCTATTACTAGAGAAGGTGTGCTGTGCTCTGGCTTCTGAAGAGCTCAATATCATCGCTGCAGATGTCTACACAAGAACAGATAATATGGTCTGTGATGTCTTCAAGGTCTGCACCTCTGAGCATCAATCTATTACTAGCGCAAATGTGAGGAAACGTGTCGCGGAGAAGGTGAAAAAGCTCATCGGACAAGAGGGCTATGAGCCTTCTGAGTACTTGAAGAAGAAAAAGAACTACCTGCGTAAAAATGTGACAGAAGGTGGGATTCCATTCCCCGTGATCGCTTATACGAATAATCACTTGAGCGACACATGTACTGCGATCGAGATACAGGCTGAAGACAGAATAGGCCTGATGCATGACCTTTTCGCGACGATAGGTAAGCAAGGCTTAGCGACAGTTCATGCAAGAATCTGTACTGAGAAAGGAGCTGCTGTAGATACCATTTATGTCTCCCACCCGCAGGGAGGAAAAATAGAAGATCCCGAGCAGCTCAAGGCTCTCGAATCCGAGCTCACTGAGCTCTTAAACTAGAATTAATATTCTAACAAAAACATTTATAACCATGTCCACGAAGAAAACTGAACAATTTATCTATGAAGTGTATGACCACCAGAAGCTGGAGCTCGTACAGCATCTCATCCAGAACCATCCAGGGCTAAATTCTGCGATCATTTATGTCCGTAAGAAAGATGAGGTGCATGCTCTAACAACGTCTATGAGTCAGGCTGGTATCCACGTAGACTCTGTCCATGGTAAGAAGAAGCCAGAGGTGAGAGAGATGGTGCTACAAGAGTACATTAAAGGGAACTTAGACTATCTTGTGATCACTGAAGCCAGTGCCAGAAACCTCGATATCAGCGGGGTGAAAAATATCATCAATGTCGACTTCCCAGAGCTGGTCACAGACTACGAGACTCAAGTGCTGACGGAGAGTAGCGAGCGAGTCTACAGCTTCGCTAACCCAAAGGGAAATAGACTGCTGAAGGCTCTGGAAGAAGCTATTGAAGTATCTATACCTCGTGCCGTGGCAGAAGATTTTAGCTATGATAAGCATGCGCTAAAAGTATCCACTAGAAATAAGCAGCGCAAGAGCGGTCCGAGATCTAAGCCACTTCAGAATAAGAAACCTAAGCTTAAGAAGAAGGGCAGGTAAGAGATATCTGATGTTTATTAAGCTGGCTGTCTGAGGTGATTTTGTTATGGACTGTGAGCGAAGCAACTATTGACTATGATGAGACCAGATAAGAGAGAGATAAACGAACTACGCCCTATCACATTTACGCCGAATGTGGCACCCCATGCTACGGGTTCTGTATTGGTTTCATTTGGTAACACACGTGTGATCTGCGCTTGTACGGTGGAAGAGAATATACCGGGCTGGATGAAGTACCAGAAGATCAAGGGCGGCTGGCTCACAGCTGAGTATTCGATGCTTCCTTATTCGACTTTAGATAGAAAGCGCCGTGACATTTCCCAAGGGAAACTTGACGGTAGATCATCCGAGATCCAGCGTTTGATCGGCCGTTCACTCAGAGCGGTAATAGATTTAAAACAACTAGGTCACAGAACATTATGGATAGACTGTGATGTGCTGCAGGCTGATGGCGGTACTCGTACTGCATCCATCACAGGTGGAGCAGTAGCAGTCGCTATAGCGATGAACAAGCTGTTAGCAGAAGGTAAGATAAAGCAGTCGCCAATGAAGAAGCTCATCGCAGCAGTTAGTGCAGGAGTCTATCAGCAGACACCAGTGTTAGACCTGAACTACCCTGAGGATAAAGACGCGGCAGTAGACTTCAATGTGGTGATGACGGAAGATCTGGAATTTGTAGAAATCCAAGGTGCCGGTGAAGAGTCTACTTTTAGCCGAGCTGAAATGGACCAGATGTTAGATCTTACTGAGGCAGGTATCACGCATATTGTCGAGTTACAGAAGGCGGCTATCGAGGCAGCAGAAAGTGCAGAGCCGGCAGATCTCGAAGGCTTAGTGAATGCCTTTAAGTAGAAGTTCATCTTCATGGATAACATGGATATGAGTGCGCCTAACAATAGCAGTAAAGGTAGGTGTTCTATAAAGGTTCCCGTGTTCGGTGAGATCCCGCTGCATCCATCCGAGATGTTAGCGGACTTAAAGGTGGGGGAGAACCCGCCGTTATGGGCGCAGTTTTTCAAGTATATCATCTGTGGCTTCCTTGGGGCGGCAGTATTTTTCGGGATTTATGCCTTAGTTCGTATTTTTTATGGAGATTATTTAGCTGATAGCTTATCATCTGAGGTGATGAAGAGCCGGCTTACCCGGGTGTTCATCATGGCGTTTGTGATTGCTAATGTGGTGTCCTATTTTACTAACTGGATGTTTGTCTTCACTCCGAGTGGGCGGAGTAGGTGGGTGGAGTTCGGCTTCTTTATTCTCGTTGCGGCTGGAAGCTTTTATATAGGAGATCTTGCTAAGGACTGGTTCATTGATCTTGGATTGCATAAGGATCTAGCTACGTTGTCATTTGGTATTTCCTCAGCGGTGGTAAATTTCGTAGCTCGTAAATACCTAGTGTTTAATCAAAAGCCTACTGGGAGCTTAGCTCTATAAGGTTGACATGTATGGGAGCAGGGCATAATGCTCAGGTTTGAATTTACTTATGGAGATTGCTAAAGATAAGAGTCGTTGGGTGGCACATTTATTCGCTTGGATAGGTGGTGTACTGTGGGCGATGTCAGCCTTCATTCATGCTTGGGAAATTGTGCCACATATGCCGCTGAGATTGGGTAATGGGCAGTTTGGTTTTAATCTCATTATCGTAGCATTTCTGTTTCTATTTGGTGGTGCTGTCGGTGGCTACTGGTGGAGGATCTGCACTTGGCTTCAAGGAGGTGATAGTAAATTACGCTGGCTCACATCACTTCATTTGTTAGGCTTTGGATTACTGTCATCGTTTGGTATGATGAATCAGTTTTTCTATGGTCTAGGAACGGTTGGTATTTTCATAGGTGGCATTGTTTATTCTGTGATCTGCTATAAGCGTAGAGATTTTCACCTAGAGCCGATGGATCAGATGATCCCGATGACGTCTAGGGTCAAAACGTGGTTCAGAATGCCGAATAAGTACAATGTGCTGTTCTTCATTTTATTTGCGCTATCCTTATGGACTAATAACGTGGCAGCGGCTCTGAAGCTAGATGTCATGACTTGGGAGCTGATCAGTGTAATTATTGGTCGTCTATTCTTCTCATGTTTCGTCACTGTGGGCTTGTATTTAGTGACGGAGCTTTTTGTGCGGGCTGTTCCTAAGTGGATGAGATGGGCTCCTTGGTTGGTGTTTGGTGTAATGCCATTTCTGCTGATGTGTGATACTATTCAGAACCAGATTTATGGACGTGGTATCATTGAGGTTATAAATAACCTGACCTCTAATGGGTCTATCGACGTGAAGAAGGAGCTGCTTGCTGGTGGCTTTGGAAATATGAGCGTGACGAAGCTACTGGCTTATCTCGCTGGCGGATATTTATTAGCTAACCTACTGGCATACATCCTATGGTATTTTTCAAAGAAGGTCTCAGTTGGGATGACTCTAGTGCGAGCATTGGTTTTACTCTTTGTATTTTATGGCTTGAGTGTGGCTGAACAGGCATTTGGTAAGAACTGGAAAGAGCTGAGTTCATGGCAGCAGGAGCACAAGGCATTCTTACTTCATCAGGGGATCATCACTCCGAAACTAGGGCTGGCGGATTTCCAGGTTGTGTTCAGAGATCATAAGTTTGTTAGTAGTTCTCCTACTAAGAAGCCTCAGACTGAGTTGCCAGACATCTATATTTTCATGGTGGAGAGTATGCGGCATGACAGCATGAGCGCTAAGACGACTCCATTTCTGACTAAGTTTTATAATGATTGTCAGCTATTTGAGTCTACGGTAGCAGCATCAAATGCAACGCACCTATCATGGTACAGTATGTTCTATAGTAAGCCGTCTATCTTCTGGCAGCAGGATTTGTTAGAGATTGGTGACAAAGAAACATTTAAAGGATCACCAGTTTTAAACGAGCTCAATGACCTAGGTTATGACATCAATATACGCGCTGTTTGTGATCTCGGGTATAAGGATTTTGGCTTATTAAACTTCGGTGCGAGTGGTATGCTATGCCAGATGATCGAGCAGGTAGAGGATGGAAATGAACTCGACCAAGTGGATATCCCTGCAAGGGAGAAAATCATTTTTAACCGACTCAAGAACTCTCTAACAGAGGATAAGTCACAGGGTGGTAATTTATATTTCATGGCAATGGATTCTCCGCATTACAACTACTATTGGGATGATGATTTCGAAGTTCCGTACTCGGACTACAAGGGCGACATTTCTTTTCCACTTTTCCCATCGAAGAATGAAACTCAGCTTTACTATAACCGCTATCTAAACTCTGTGGCATGGGTGGACTCCCAGCTAGAAGAGCTCTGTGGGTTCTTAAAGAAAGAGGGAAGGTATGAAAATAGCATTATCATCATTACTGGTGATCACGGTGAGGAATTTCAAGAAGAAGGTGGCTGGTGTCACTGCACGAGTTTAATGCCGGAGCAGACGCATGTTCCACTACTTATCAAGTGGCCAGCGAAGATGCAGGATGCGCCAGCTAAGAAAGTGGCAAGCCATCTCGATGTTTTTCCTAGTGTCTTTTCCTATCTCGGAGTGGCTGATGAAACGATCGCTTCCATGAACGGATCTAACTTATTGGACAAGGAAGCTAATCATACGGCGTTGGTATCTACTGCCTTTGCGAATAAGAATGGGGAGACAATGTACCTCAAGAATGACAAATACACTGCGTACTTCTCATGGAGTAGACCGTGGGAGCCACGTGTGCCTGAACAGATGAGGTTAGAGCGCATTGTGGACTCTAAGGGGAACCTTCTGAAGCTAAAAGATGTGGATTATAAGTCTAAGCTGCAAGAGCTATTTCCCGATGCATTTGACAGATATTTTGAGAGGCTCACAGAAATAGACTAATCAATGGAGCATGGAGTAAATCAATGTAAGCTTCGGTCTTTTCTCGCGCTTCATTGAGCAGTTTCAAGTCTGTTGGATAGGGAATATCGGCTGGAGTGCAGGTAGCCATCAACGAGAGGCTTTCCGCCATGAGAAGGCGGATCTTGGTCGCTATTTTGAGTATTTTTAAGAGTATCTAAAACTACGCCGACACTGTGGTCTAGCTCGTGAACGAAATCTGCGTATTTTCCTTTCTTTGTTTTGCCTGCAAAATCTGTACTTGGGGCTACTGGTGAGTGAGCGATCTAGTGAGCTATATAGATAAAGAAAGGTTTGTCCTTTGGGTGCTCATTGATGAACTTCACTACCTCACGGTTGTAGGCTGGCGTTATTTTTGTGAACGGGACGTTAGTTTCTTCGATGGTGCGGGTACGGATGAGCGCCTTACTTGTTTTATGATAAAAGATACCTTTTTAAGGTGAGTTTTTTTACCATGACTTTGAGTCTTCTTTACCATCGAACTCACCATCTTTGCCCGGTGATGCAACTACAGCAGAAGTAGTACGTCTATCATCCTCGTAATCTGAATCACTAGGATTGTCGATGTCGAGGAGGTCTGATACATCTATTTTGCCATCAGCGTCATAGTCTAACATGATGCTAAAAGGGTTCTCCCATTTATCAACGAGGCTGACAACGTCATTTCCATTATAGATGAGGCCGTCTCTGTCGCCTTTTGCTTGGTCAGCGGTAAAGTATGAAATGCCACGGTCATTAACGTCGGTATCTATGCCCATAAGGACTTCTAGGATAGCAGGGTCATCTGTAGTGATTAGCTCGTCATCATTTGGATAGCTTGTACTCGTTGCTGGAAGTGAGCCATAATCGAGCTGGAAGTTATCAATAGCAGCTACTAGATCTATGCAGACTTTAGTCGCTTTTGTGACATCTGCATTACGGAGCTGTCTCATGATCGGGCCATAGCTTACTCCTGCAAGAGATGCGATGATGGCGATAACTACGAGAAGCTCAACGAGGGTGAAGCCCTTAGAGCGCTTTGAGGGTGAATGTTTAGTAGATAGTTTCATGTGCTTAGTGTGTTAAATGATTTACATTGTCTATACAAGGAACTCTATCACGAGAATAAGATCACTGCAATGAGAAAAGGTGATTGTGTGTAGTGGGTGTAGGGTGCATGGTCGAAGTATGAAGAATATGAAGACAAGGATCCTGAGCTTGATGAAACGAAGAGGCTATCAGGCGATGAATAAATCTGAGCTAGCCAAAGCGATGGAGGTCTCAATTTATGAGAGGTTGTCGATGCGTTCTACACTTAATAAACTTGAGCGTGAGGGGATAGTTATACGGGGTGATGGATCACGCTATGCTCTTGATGCTGCGGTAGCACCTGCTAAGAAAAAGCGTGAGCCCAGAGGTCAGCGTGGCTCCGAGGGTGGCGATAGAAGACGTGATAGTAAGCGGGAGGTTAGAGGTGAGCGTGGTTCTAAAGGTGATGATCGAAGACGAGGTGGTAAGCGAGACGGGAAAGGTAAGCGTGGCTCCGAAGGTGAGATGATGGTGGGTGCGATTAGATTTCAAGTGGGTACTGGCCATGCATGGTTTTACCCAGAGCTAGATAATAAGGATAACATAGCAGCGGGTCTAGATCCTGATAAATTTGATCGTGTGTTTGTACAGAGTTATCACACGGGCTTAGCGCTCGAAGGTGATAAGGTGAGCGTACGTGTGAAGTTTCCAGCAGCGAAGAAGGAAGCGGATTCTAGAGAGAAGAAATTTAGTGGCAAGAAAGACCAGCATCCTAAAGGTGGGAAGAAAGGTAAGCGAGGAAGATTTGATGATGAGGCAAAGGGTAAGGTAGTCAGAGTTCTGAAGCGTACTAGCGGTGTTGTGTTAGGCACGTACCGCGAGCGTGGGAAGTTCCGTTATATGGAGTCAGACTTCGTAGGTTTTGCGAAACCAATGGATCTAGTAGGTGATGTTTTAGGCGCTGAGAGTGGTCAGCGTGTCGTCGCCGAGCTAGTGAGCTGGGATAATAAGTCTGCTGCTCCTGTGGGGAAAATGACCAAGGTGCTAGGCTGGCCAGAAGATCCAGGTGTGGACATCGAAAGTGTGATCAGTAAGCATAGCTTGCACGCAGGCTTCCCGTCTGATGTGAAAGAGGCGGCGGTGTCTTTGCTTGCTAAATTACAGGGTGACAAGAAGTCTGAATCTTCTGATAAGGAAGAGGGTGGAGATCCGTTGATTGAGATTTCAGCTGAGGAGCTAGAGCGTCGTGAAGACTGGCGTGATGAACTTGTTATTACGGTTGATCCCGATGATGCGAAAGACTTTGATGATGCACTAGCTGTGAAAGAACTTGAGAACGGTGGCTATGAATTAGCGGTGCACATCGCGGATGTATCCCATTATGTGAAGCCAGGAAGTGCACTGGATGAAGAGGCTGTAGCTCGCGGGAATAGTACCTATCTTGTGGACCGAGTGTTGCCGATGTTGCCATTCCAGATCTCTAACAATATCTGTAGTTTGAGACCACACGTGGATCGTCTCACGAAGTGTGCGGTGATTACGTTTGACGCAAATGGTCAGCGAGTTTCGGCTAGATTTTGTGATGCTATCATCCATAGTAAAGCTAGACTAGCCTATGAGCAGGCGCAGATTTTATTAGGTCTGCCCTTAGAAAATGCTGATAAGGTGAAGATGCCTGAGGTGAGTGATGAGATCATCAAGGCACTGAAGCTGACGTGGAAGCTAGCGAGCATTCTAAGAAAGAAGAGATTCGATGACGGTGCTCTAGATCTGGAGTTCGAAGAGACTAAGATAGTGCTCGATGATAAGCTAAAGGCAGTAGATGTGGTGGATGTGATCCATAATGAGAGTCACCAAATGGTGGAAGAATGCATGCTCTCGGCTAATGAGGCGGTAGCAGTAGCCCTCAAGATGCAGCGTAAGGGAGCGATCTATCGTATCCACGAGGATCCAGATTTTGATAGACTCAATGAGTTCGCAGAGAAGGCACGAGCGCAAGGCTATAAGGTGGGAGATCTCACGAATAAGAAGCATATCCAAAAGCTTTTAAATGAAGTAAAGGGGACGACTAATGAGGAAAGCATAAAGATAGGCTTACTGAAAAGTCTCAAGCGCGCTGCCTATAGTACTGATCCACTAGGTCACTATGGCTTGGCAAAAATGGACTACTGTCACTTCACTAGTCCTATCCGACGCTATGCTGACTTAATCGTGCATCGTGCGGTCCAGTCAATCCTTGTCAATCCACCGCTAAAACCAGATCGTAACCCTAAGTTAGCGAAGATCGGAGAGATAGCGGCACATATTTCCGAGACTGAGCGTAAGAGTTCTGAGGCGGAGACCGAGACTAAGCGTATGAAGATGATGGAGTATCTCGTGAGCATCCAGAAGGATGGAGGCGGGAAGGTCTTCAAGGCTCTAGTCACTGATGTCAGGCATATGGGGCTATTCGTGGAGATTTCTTCTATGCGCGTAAAGGGCTTAGTTAAGGTAGAGGATATGCCTGGTCGATCAATTGATAAATGGCATATGGATGGCTTGAAGTATATCTGTAGTAATGGCGAGGAAATCAAACTTGGTCAAAAGGTTTTGGTAACAATCAAGAAGGTGGATCTAGAGAGAAATATGGTTGATTTCAAGGTGGTTGAAAATTCCTAGGAAACTGATCGACATTTTACTGATGAGGTTATTTATATAGAGTCTCACTAGCAAGTTATATCAGTCAAATGTCATCAGTTTATAGAAAAGTAAAAGGCGGAGTTACCGCACCGCAGAAGTTTCTCTCTCACGCTGTGAGTGCAGGGGTGAAGAACCCGGATGTGGACCGGCTAGATATGGCTTTGATCGTTAGCGAGGTGAGTTGTGTAGCGGCTGGAACCTTTACTATTAACCGTGTGAAGGCTGCTCCTGTAAAGGTGAGTCAGACGCATTTGCGTGATGGTGATGTCTGCGCGATACTGGTAAACAGCGGAAATGCGAATGCCTGTACGGGTGTGAAGGGGCTTGAGGACGCGAGGAAGTGTGCGCGTGTGGTAGGTAAACTTATCGGTAAAAAACAATCTCAAGTGGCTGTTTGCTCGACTGGTGTGATAGGTCTGCCTATGCCAATGGTGCGCATCGAGCCTATGCTCAGCGCTCTGACTGAAGGTCTAGCTACTGGCGAAGGTACTGCTGTGGCGAAGGCGATGATGACGAGTGATACCTGTCATAAGGAGATTTCAGTGAGCCTTAAGGTCGGTGGAGAGACGGTCAAGATCGGAGCTTGTGCTAAGGGTGCAGGAATGATCAATCCGCACATGGCTACCATGCTATGTTTCGTGACAACAGATGCTAAGATTTCTAAAGTAGCGCTGAATAGTTTTGTTTCAGATGCTGTAGAAGTCTCATTTAATCGTATCACCATCGATGGAGATATGAGTACGAATGATAGTGTGATCTTGTTAGCCAATGGCGCGAGTGGTTGTAAATCTATCAGACGTGGGACTCAAGATGCGAAGAAATTTCAGGAAGCTCTTAACTATGTGATGCAAGAAATGGCGAAGTCACTCGTGAGAGATGGTGAGCGTGTCACTAAGTTTGTTACCGTTAATGTGAAGGGGGCTAAGTCATATAACGATGCTAAGAAAGTGGCTGAAGCAGTGGCTAATTCCTCACTCGTGAAATGCTCATGGAATGGTAATGACCCTAACTGGGGAAGGATTATTCATGCGGTAGGTTACTCTAAGGCGATGGTGAAAGAAGAATTGATTGATATTCACATCGGCGGACTCGCTGCCTGTCTAGGTGGCTTAGAGGCTAATGTAAGCATGGACTTGCTGCGGAAGAAAGTGGCGGGAGATGCCTTCACGATCGATATTAATCTTAACCTTTGTGAGGGAGAGTATACGATTTATAGTAGTGACCTCTCACCTGAATATGTGGATTTTAATCGCTCAGAATACGCTTACTGGAAGCAGGCAAGAAGAGACGGTTTGACTAAGCAGT
Source organism: uncultured Rubritalea sp. (assembly GCA_937981665.1). Lineage (GTDB taxonomy): Bacteria > Verrucomicrobiota > Verrucomicrobiia > Verrucomicrobiales > Akkermansiaceae > Rubritalea. The sequence goes on along the minus strand of CALJOJ010000046.1, from coordinate 17,118 downwards.
AGTGTGCTTGAGGGAGGTGAGAGTGTTATGTATTTTTCTTTTTATCGCTACTGATATCAGCGAAGATCATCATTCCGGCAGAAGTGTTGATCGTAGAGATGACGCTCACGCTTTGTGTCGTACCTATCTTGGAAACGGCGTTGTTGACTACAATCATCGTTCCGTCAGGAAGGTAACCTACTCCTTGGTGCTCTTCTTTACCAGTTCTAACAATTGGTAACTGAACAGTTGTTCCTACATCGACCTGCGGCTTGAGCGCCTCATTCATGTCGTTTAGGTTGAGTATGTCCACATTTTGAAGTCTAGCGACTTTGGTAAGATTATTGTCTGTTGTCAGGATCTGTGCATTAAGAATTTGGCAGATTTGAAGCAAGTGAGCGTCATGGCTGTCGTCGCTAGACTGCGCTGTAGAGTCGTGTACGGTGACTTTGATATCTCTTGATGAGCGAAGCTTTTCGAGGCAATCAAGTCCCTTCTGACCACGCTGACTTCTCCCTGGAGAAGGTGAGTTAGACATGATCTGTAGTTCTTCGAGGACGAATCTAGGGATGACTACATTTTTTTCTAAGAAGTTGGAGTCCATCACTTTGACGATTCTTCCATCTGTGATGACATCGCTATCTAATAAGAGAGGTCTGCCTTTTCTCACATCACTTCTGAAGCGAACATAGGGGATGATAACAGCGAAATCATCATGTGCACTTCGGAGCGCGATCACTGTACCGAGGAAGCCAAGGCTGGAAAAGAGGATTGTATTAAAGGCTATTCTGAAGCCGCTGTCATTAGTGATGAATGGATCAAAAACGGTGCTTATTAACTCTGGTATACCAACACGGGTTAAAAGCCATGCGCAGAAGATTCCGATGAGTAGGCCGAATGTTCCTGTAGAAAATCCTCTAATGGTGTATGTCTTAGTGAGGTTCTCCACGAAAATGAAAAACATCCCAATGAAGAATCCAGAGACAACGCCGATCCAAATCTTTTCGGGGCTTATTAGCTCATGGGCGATGGCCATTCCAGCTAAAAGGCATACGATGAGATAGAGGATACGTGCAATATTTAGCGATGTATTTGATGTGAGCTTCTTCATAGTGGGTTGGCAATATGAAATTCGCAGATCGGATCTAACATTACAAGCATATTAGGCATTCAGAGGCTTTCGCCAGATACTTACCCACTCACGGTTTTCTCTGCCAGGGTAGCTTTGGCTGGGCTTCGACTCCCGTGCTAAATCAAAGTGAGGAGAGAAGGTTTCAATGATTTCTTGTTTAGTCGTGGAGAAGGGAGGTCCCTCATTAGGAGCTTTACCAGTATTTATAAAAAACACGCCAGCGAAATAGCCTCCGGGTTTTAAAATACGAAGTGCGCTAGCAATGTAGTCTTTACGCTGCTCTGGTAGGATAGCGCAGTAGCATGTGTGCTCCCAGATGAGGTCATAGCTCGGAGACTTTTCTTTGAGCTCGAATAGGTCATCAGCTATCCAGACGTCACCAAGTTCAGGATAAGTTTGGCGGGCGGTTTCTAGGGCTGTTTCGGAAATATCTAGCCCATAGGTATCTAGCCCAGCATTCTTAAGTAGTGAGACATCATGCCCTAAGCCACAGCCGGGTACTAAAGTTTTTATGCCAGGTTTAAAATACTCGGGTGCTTGAGTGAGGAGTTCAGCAAGAACTGGAGTGGCTGATCCTTTATCCCAAGGTTTGTCACCGTCTTTATAGCGTTGATCCCAGTCCATGAATTTAGCTTCGAGTAACTAGAAATAAGTGATGAGATAGGTAGCTTAGGCTACTTCTTTACCGTTTTTGTCGGTAACAATAAGGTCTTGCTCATGGTAATGAAGCTCCGCGGCATATGAGCTAACCTGGAATGCTCGATCGATCGTGTCCTCTTCAGCGACTACTTCGTAGTCACCAGTCACTGTTTTCACTTTGACCTGGAATGGTCCTTCCATTAGTAGCCAGTCATCGTTGAACATGTTTTCGATTTCAGATACATCAACATCACGGAAAGAATCAGCGATAAATTGTTTCAAGTTATTATGGAACCATTTAGGAGTAAGCTTATGGTACTCTACGATGCTTTCTTGTGATTTGTTCGCGAAGTTTTGAGTCTGTATGGAAAATTGGAAATTGTAAGGGTCGCCTGTATAGACGATTGCGTTTTTCATTGTGTCTCTTGTGATGCTGAGTCCAGCTCCGCAAAGGTGAAGTTTACCGTCGATTTCAGATTCAGTATCAAATAATATGATCTCAACATTATAATCTTGCTTCATCAGAACCTCACCTAAACGGTTAAATTCTTTGGTGACGATTTCATCCACGATGCGCTCCATCTCCACGTAGCCAACTTGGATGGCTTGCTTGATGCGGCTTTCGTCGCGTGGGATTATGGTTGTGTCGTTCTTTGGCATGTAGTTCAAGATGGGGAATTGATTATGGTAGGAGAATTTTTGCTACTTTTCTAATAATGTACTGAAGCTATAAACTGAAATTTGAAATTAGTCATTGAAAAAAATATTTTTTCAAACTTTCTCGCGTGAGAGGTAAGGTTTTCTATTTTAATTTACTATGTAGTGGGTTCCATTTCTGCTCGTATAGTGTGAGGGCGCTTTAGTGAGAGGTGAAATAAAACTAGTTTTAATCTCGCTCTAGGAAACAAAAGTGCGTCATAGTTGCGCTATTAAAGTAGATATCAAAAAATGAAGAAACTAAACATATCAATCATTGTCAGTACTTCAGTTGCAGCCACTCTTGTTGGCGGCATCTGTTTAGCGCAGGAGCTGAAAGACACTAAGTCACGAGATGAAAAAGTTACTGTTAAGAAAGAGGTAGTCACTCCTGCTGAAGATAAGCGTACTCGTCTGGAGAGCCTCGCCTCGGCGAAGACGGATACCTCACGAGCAGAGGGAACCGCACGGAAATGGGCGCACGATCTCTCGGATATAAAGGCAGACCAGAATACCGTATACGGCACATTGGAAAATGGCATGCGTTACGTGATCCATAAGAACGCGTTGCCGCCAGAGAGAATGTCACTACGGCTGCATGTGGATGCAGGTTCACTTAGTGAAACAGAATCTCAGCGCGGAGTAGCACACTTTCTAGAGCACATGGTATTCAATGGCACTAAGACGTTCCCGGATGCTACAAAGCTAGTGCCTCAGATGCAGCGCCTTGGTATATCCTTTGGTGCGCATGCTAATGCATACACGTCATTTGATGAAACGGTCTATATGTTAGATCTTCCTGATGTGAAAAAGTCCACGGTTAATCTGGCGTTCAATGTAATGGGAGATTTCGCTGACGGTGCACTTCTGACCGATGCTGAGATCGATGAAGAACGTGGTGTCATTTCTTCAGAGAAAACTTCGCGTGATTCGATCAGCCTGCGGATGAAGGAAAAGCAGTTTCAGCATTTCATGCCAAACTCCCTAGTGTCAAAGCGTCTTCCAATCGGAACTGATGAGGTAATAGCTAACGCGCCGCGTGCTGAATTTGTGGATTTCTACACCCGCTTTTACATACCAGAGAAAATGACGTTCGTGGCAGTGGGGGACTTTGATGTTGCCGAGATGGAACAGCGTATTCATGACGCTTTTAGTGCGATGAAAAACCCAGCTGAACCGTCACCAGCCACCACGCTTGGGGATGTCTCTGGGGCGAAGGGCTTCCAGACTGCGGTGTTTTCTGACAAGGAGCTATCCTCTACCGAGGTGTCTCTGCTGCAAGTCAGAAAGAAGGAAAAGGTAATTGATTCTATAGCGCAGCGTGCCGTAAAGCTCCCGCTGAATATTGCTCACGCCATCATTAATCGCCGCTTCTCGCGTCTCGCGAAACGAGAAGATTCTAAGATCACCAGTGGTTCCATTAGTTCATTTGTGTTCTTCCGCGAAGCTGAGATAGGTAGCATCGATGTCACGGCTAAGGATGGCAACTGGCAATCAGCAGTGCCAGTTTTAGAGCAAGAGCTTCGCCGAGCAGTGCAGTACGGATTCACCCAGGCGGAAATGAATGAGATCACTGCCGGGATGCTTAATGGTTATGAGCAAAGCGTGTTGCGTGCCGCTACTCGTAAGACTGACAGTATAGCATCATCACTTGTTAAGCATATTCACGGTGATTTCGTATACTCTACGCCAGAAAATGATTTGGAGATTTTCCAAGAGAATATCAAGTCGGTGACTCCAGAGAATTGTCATGCGGCATTGAAGGATTTTTGGAGTGCTGAAGATATGACTCTAATATTAAGTATTCCAGAGGCCACAGAGGAGGGAGAGAAGTCACTCGCGGCTCTATTTGAGCGTTCAAGAAATGTGAAAATAGAGGCACCTGAAGTGAAAGAAGTCACTGAGTTTGCCTACACGGATTTTGGTGAAGCGGGTGAAGTGATTTCCCAAAAGCATATTGAAGATCTCGATGTTCATACGCTGGTATTTAGTAATGGCGTGAAAGTGAACTACAAAAAAACAGACTTTGATAAAAATCAGATTTTGCTGAGTGCGCGCTTCGGTACAGGTAAGATAGGTATGCCTAAGGGTAAACTAGGTTTAGATATGCTAGCTGGCGCTGTAGTAAATGCTGGTGGTCTTGGTGAGCATAGTGTGGATGATCTCAGCCGGTTGCTTGCAGGAAAAAATGTGGGAGTTGGGCTCAGTATTGGCAGTGAATCGTTTTCTCTGTCTGGGTCTACTACGCCAGGTGATTTAGAGCTCCAGTTACAATTACTCTGCGCGAGTCTAATGGATCCAGGTTTCCGCCCAGAAGCAGAGCGACAGTTTAAAGCACAGCTACCGATGCTCTATAGCTCGATGAAGCACAGTACTAGTGGAGCGCAGGCTGACATGAGTGAGTGGCTGCATGGTGGTGATCATAGATTTGCGATACCTAGTCAAGAGGCGGCAATGGCACTTACTACAGCAGATGTTGTGGAGTGGGTTAAGCCTCAGATGGTTGAAGGAGCTCTAGAAGTTGGCATCGTCGGTGATGTAGATGCCGAGGCGCTTATCCCTCTCTTAGCTAAGACAGTGGGAGCTTTACCTAAGCGTAAGCCTGAAGTAGAGATAGACGAAAGCCTCCGTCTAATTAATATTCCAGAAACTCCCATTTCTAAAAAATTCGGATTTGATAGTAAGGTAGACAAAGGGATTAGTATCGTCGGCTGGAGGGCTGAGGATAATACCAAGCGTGATGTGAAGCTGCTACGCCGTGTCAGTATACTCTCTGAGATTCTCAGTGACCGGATGCGCGTAAAGCTTCGTGAGGAACTCGGGGATGCTTATTCTCCTAGGGCTTCATCAGATCTCTCAGAGACTTATAAGAATGTTGGTTTCATTATTGCCTACAGTCCAGGTAAGCCAAATGACCTAGATAAGGTGAGTGAGGTGATCGTGGAGCTTGGCGATGTCTTAGCTCGAGAAGGAGCTACTGAAGATGAGCTTAACCGTGCGCTCACTCCGAGAATCGGTATGCTGGCCAAGACCCTCCGTCAGAACTCTTACTGGCTCTCTAATGTAGTGGGTCAAGCTCAGACGAGACCAGATAAGCTGGATTGGTCACGAGGTAGAGATGCTGACTACAAGTCAATCAGTCTAGCTGAGATCAATGAACTAGCTAAGAAGTATCTCGGGAAGGACCGTTCACTGGTGGCTGAACTAGCTCCAAATAAAGTCGAAGAGAAGCCTGCCGTGAAGGCAGAGGAAGCTCCATCTGAACCTAGTGAGTAGTTCGTAATTCTGAGCGATAAATTTAGATCACAAAAAGAATCAAAGTTAGCCCCGGTAGCTCTTAAGTCATAGTATGGCGATAAATCACCATTAATTAACTAATCTTGATATGATGTTAATGTTTAATTTCAATTGGTTAGATAATTAAAATTCAAATAAAGGAGCGATTTCACTTGTAGATCTGGGATTTATGGGTTAAGCCCCGCATCCGCCTGAGGTGTTTCACTATGATTTCACTGAAGGATAGCGCTTAAGCTAGCTAAATAAAATATTTAAGCTGACCCGCAATATTATGAAAACAACAATGCAAAAATACTACGAGGAGACAGTCTTCGAAGCTCTTAAGAAAGAGCTCAGCTTGTCTAATCCTCATGAGGTGCCCGCACTTGAAAAGATCGTTGTAACCACACACTGTGGTAAAGCAACTGATCGCAAGCAGGCTGTCGAAGACTCCGTTGAGGAGATCGCAAAAATCACTGGCCAGAAGCCGTCAGTCTCTTATGCTAAGAAGTCTGTAGCTAACTTCAAGGTTCGTGAAGGTGAAGCAGTAGGAGCCCGTGTTACTTTAAGAGGTAACACAATGTGGGAATTCCTCGACCGTTTCATCCACGTCACAGCGCCAAACATTCGTGACTTCCGTGGTATATCACCAAAGAGCTTTGATGGTAAAGGTAACTACGCTGTAGGTATCCCTGACCAGTCAATTTTCCCAGAAGTAGAGCTAGATAAAATCAAGCGTGATATCGGATTTGACCTCATCTTTGTGACATCTGCAGCTACTGATGACGGTGGACGCGCACTTCTACGTGCACTTGGTATGCCATTCCGTGAAAACAAACAGGAAGAAGGTGCGGCTTAATAAGCCAACTCATTAAACAATTTAAAAAGAAAAGGATAAATATTATGGCAGTACTTAGTGACCCAGTATCCGATTTCCTTACTCGCTTGAAGAACGCTTCAAATGCAGGTAACGAATCATTCTCAGCTCCATTCTCAAAGATGAAGGCAGAAATCGCCCGTATTCTTCAGGAAGAAGGCTACATTTGGAACTACGAGACCAACACTGAGGGTAAATTCCCTGAGCTTACGGTTAAGGTTAAATTCTCAGACGCAGGCGAAGCAGTGCTCGAAGGCGTGAAGAGAGTTTCTAAGCCTGGTCTTCGTCAATATGTTGGTGCAGGAGAGATCCCGCGTGTACTTAACGGTCTTGGAATCGCAATCATCTCTACCTCTAAAGGTCTGATGACTGGCCAAAAGGCTCGTAAAGCTAAACTTGGCGGCGAGCATATCGCTAACATTTGGTAGTATTATTTTAATCATAACTTAGATAAAATTATGTCACGCGTAGGATTAAAAGCAATCACACTACCAGAAAAAGTGTCTGTATCAAACAATAACGGAAACGTTATTGTAGAAGGACCTAAGGGTAAGTTGGACTTCCAGCTTCCAGTAGGAATCACCATCTCACAGGAAGATACCACACTTCAGGTTAATAGAGCTACCGAAGGTCGCGCTCACAGAGCACTCCACGGTACATCACGTAGTATCATCAATAACATGATCATCGGAGTTACTGATGGTTACTCTAAGGATCTAGAGATTCTAGGAGTTGGTTTACGTGCAGCGGTTAAAGGTTCAACACTTGACCTCAGCCTCGGTAAGTCACACCCTATTCTTCACCCTATCCCAGAAGGTATTAAAGTCACAGTGACTGACAATACTAAACTGAAGGTTGAAGGAATTGATAAGCAGGAAGTAGGACAGTTCGCCGCTGAGGTGCGCGCCTACTATAAGCCAGAGCCTTATAAAGGTAAAGGTGTCCGTTATGTTGGCGAATACGTTCGTCGTAAGGCAGGTAAGAGCGTTGGTAAATAATATCAAGGTAATCCATTACAATTAATCTCAAACTGAAAATCAGAAAATGAGCACACTCAATCGTAAGAAAGTCCGCCAGCGTATTCACCGCCGTATCAGAAAGAAAGTTTCTGGCACAGCAGCACGTCCACGCCTCGCGGTTAGCTATTCTAATCAACACGTCTATGCACAAGTCATCGACGATGTAGCTGGTACCACACTATGTGCGGCATCAAGCCTAGACAAGTCTGTCGAAAAAGGATCTTCCAACGCAGCAACTGCTGCTAAGGTAGGAGCCCTTATCGCAGAAAGATCCAAAGAAAAGAATATTGAAGCAGTCGTATTCGACCGCGGTGGTCACCTTTTCCACGGAAAAATCAAATCACTCGCTGATGCAGCTCGTGAAGCAGGACTTAACTTCTAACCTATTAAGAAACAATGTCTGAAAATAAAGAAAATACTCCAGCAGAAGAGAAGCCAGCAGCAGCTCCGGCAGCAGCAGCTCCAGAAGCTAAGGCGGACGCAGCAGCCACTCCGGCGGCAGCTACTCCAGAAGTTAAGAAAGACGCAGCAGCTACTAACGAGCGCCCACAACGTGGCGGTCGTGGTGGTGGTCAAGGCGGTAGAGGCGGACGCAAAGAGCGTCCACCACGTCAAGCTCCAGCTAAGCCACAGACCGAAGACGGTGTGGAGCTTACTGAAAAGGTCGTATTCATCAACCGATGTGCGAAAGTTGTTAAAGGTGGACGTCGTTTCTCCTTCTCAGCTCTTCTCGTATCAGGTACTGGTGAAGGCCGTGTAGGTGTAGGATTCGGTAAGGCAAATGAAGTAGCTGAATGTATCCGTAAGGCAAGCATCGACTCACGTCGCCAGCTATACCGCATCGCACTCGTGGACAACAGAACTATCCCACATGAAACTTATGCTGAGCATGGTGGTGGTAAGGTTCTCCTTAAGCCTGCTGTTCCTGGAACAGGTGTTATCGCAGGTGGTGGTGTCCGTGCAGTTTGTGAAGCTGTAGGCATCAAAGATGTACTCGCTAAGTCACTCGGCTCAAATAACCACGCTAACGTCGTGAAAGCAACGGTTGAGGCTCTCAAGTCGCTCCGTACTCGCGAGCAGGTTCTTAAGTCACGCGGTCTCTTCAAGGAGAAAGCACTCTAATCATTAACTATAGAAATCAATTATTATGAATCTTCATACAATGAAGCCTAACAAGGGTGCTACACACAAGATCAAGCGTCTTGGTAAAGGTGAAAGCTCTGGTCAAGGTAAGACATCTGGTAAAGGTCACAAGGGTCAGAAGGCTCGTTCTGGTAGCGGCGTACGCGTCGGCTTCGAGGGTGGTCAGATGCCTATTCACCGTCGTCTTCCTAAGCGCGGTTTCAACAATGTTCGCTTCGCGGATAAAGTTGTAGTAGTGAACACAGCTCACCTTGAGAAGTTCTTTGAGGCAGGTGCTACTGTTAACGAAGAGTCACTGCGTGAGAGGGGCCTTGTAAAAGGTGCTTTTGATCAGATCAAAGTACTCGGTAACGGTATACTCACTAAGAAACTTACTGTCTCAGTAAATGCTGTATCAGCAGGTGCTAAGGTAAAGATCGAAGAAGTAGGTGGCACAATTTCTTAATTGTCCTCCTAGTTCATCTTGGACTTAAATATTTTTAAGTATCCTTAGCTCACTGATAATAGGCGAGCTGGGGATACTTTTTATCATGATCACTGAGGAAGCGTAATATTTATTGTTGCGCTTCTTTGATGGTTTATTAGTAATACTCCGAATAATTTTAATTAAACAAAAATAATGATCTCCGCTTTTGCGAATACATGGAAAGTAGCTGAACTACGTGAACGAATTATCTTCACGTTGATGATGATCGTCGTCGTACGTCTTGGTGTTTATATAACAATGCCTGGTATCGACTCTAACGTCATTGATGCATTTACTACAGCTCAAAAAGCTAAAGGTTCAGATGGTGATGGAAATATCCTCAATACCATGATCACTATTTTCTCTGGTGGTGGACTTCAGCAACTCGGTATCTTTGCTCTCGGTATTATGCCGTACATTTCTGCATCCATCTTGATGCAGCTTATGACAGCCGTTGTGCCTAAGCTCTCACGTCTTTCTAAAGAAGACGGTGGACGTCAGAAAATAAATCAGTACACAAGATTTATCACTATCCTTATCGCAGTGATCCAAGGCGGGTTCCTTGCGAATCAAGTTTACTCCAGCCCACAGTCATTACCATTCTTTAGTGGCATTCAAGATGTCCCAGGGAATCTTGTAGCTGTTAACTACACGTGGTTTACCTTCGTGTCTATCTTCACTCTCACTATCGTTACAGGTACACTTCTCCTTATGTGGATAGGTGACCAGATGACTGAGAACGGTATCGGTAACGGTACATCTATCATCATTACGATAAACATTATTTCTTCACTTCCGTCCGCACTGGCTATCCTCTGGAACACTCTTATCATTAATGGTGGTACAGGTGGCGCTATCTTCGCGGTTGGCCTCTTTGCCTTCCTTATCTTCATCGTAGCGGCTACTATTGCACTTACGCAGGGAGCTAGGAGAATAGCTATTCAGTATGCTAAGCGTACTCAGGGCAGAAAGCAAACTGGTGGTACGACTCAGTACTTACCACTCAAGATCAACTACGCTAACGTGATGCCGATCATCTTCGCTACTGCCATCCTCGGAATCCCGACCGCTCTTGCTCAGATGATCTCTGGTGGTGCTTCCTGGGCTGTGACTCTCGGTGAGATCTTCTCACCAGTGAATATCTGGTACTACTTGATCGCTGGTGCGATGATTTTCTTCTTCGCTTACTTCTGGGTAGCTACTATGTTCAACCCATCAGAAATCTCTGAGAACCTTAAGCGTAGTGGTGGATACATTCCTGGAATCAGACCTGGTCAGCCTACGGCTAAATTCCTAGACTTCACGATGACACGTCTCACCTTTGCCGGTGCTATTTTCCTGACGATCATTTTCGTTCTTCCATACATCATTTCACAGATCCCTATCGGAATCATTGGTCAGCCACTTAATCAGGCAGTTACTCAGTTCTTCGGTGGTACGTCACTTCTCATCATGGTAGGTGTGATCCTCGATATGATGCGCCAGGTAGAGACACATCTTCTGCAGAAGAACTACGATGGATTCCTCAGAAAAGGTAAGATCAAAGGTCGCCAAGAGCGTAAGCAGCTTAATGCTTCTAACCAGAAGAGCACTAAGACAATTTACCTTCTCGCAGTCATCGCTATCCTCTTCATCCTCGGTATTGTGGCTCTAACAGTCAAGAATGGTTAAGCTGAATACCTAATAGATAAATACATTTTAATAGTGGTCGTCCCAGCAATGGTTCGACCACTGACTTTTTAGACCTATATAAATTTCAAGTCATCAAGTAACACTCATTTTACAATGAACCATAAGAACGTTATTCTTCTAGGGCCACCCGCTAGCGGTAAGGGCACACAGGCAAAAAAACTAGCTGAACAGCTCGGAGTCCCGTGTCTGGGCACCGGTCAGCTACTCAGAGCAGAGATCGAAAAAGGCTCCGCAGTGGGTAAAGAGGCAAAGGGCTTCATTGACTCCGGACGCTACGTTCCAGATGAAACTATCCTCAAAATGGTAGGAGAGTGGCTGAATGAAAATAAAGATGGCTGGATCATGGATGGTTTCCCACGGACATTACCTCAGGCAGAAGAGCTTCAGAAATTAGCGCCAGACGCGAAAGTCATCGTCCTCGATGTGCCTCGTGAAAACTTGGAGCAGAGAATCATCAAGCGGAGAGAATGCACATCTTGCGGGGCTACTGTGGCGGTGACTGATCTCAGCCAGACCAGATGCCGAGAATGCGGTGCAGATAGTCTCGTATCTAGAACTGATGATGCTCTTGAGAGCTTCAAGGTAAGATATGAGAACTACGAAGAGCTCACCATTCCGCTTTATGATTACTACTCTGGTCTCGGCCCAGTAGAGCATGTGGATGGTACTCAGGCTCCTGCGAAAGTTTACGAAGAAGTCACTAACGCGGTAACGATGGGGACTTCTGGAAACTAGCGATCTTGATGCAAAAGAATAAAACAAATATGGAACGAAGCTATATGTAGGTTTATGCTTTTGCCCGAAGGGTCGTATGTTCAAGATACAAGCTTTGCTTGCAAACTTTCAAATCTAATAACAGAATCAGCAATATCGGGAGTTTTCGGAAGTTCCCTTAAATAATATCATGGCGAAGCGGAAAAAATCAAGAAACGGGATCATCATCAAGACACCAGATGAAATAGCTCAAATGCGTGTCGCCTGTGAAACGGCTAGCGATATTTTACAGAACGTGGCGAAATTTATCGCTGACGGAATAGGTAAGACGACTAAGGAAGTGGATCTCTATGCGGCGCATCTCATGGAAGAGCGTAACTGCAAGAGCGCCTTTCTAGGCTATAGAGGCTTTCCAGGATTTACCTGTATTTCACCTAATATCGAAGTCGTTCATGGCATCGGTGGTGACTACGTGATCAAGGACGGAGACATTATCAGTGTCGATGTAGGGATCACGCTGAATGGCTGGATAGGTGATAATGCCACTACTGTGCCGGTAGGAAATGTCGACACAGAGACAAAGCGCCTGTTGGCGGTTACTGAGCAGTCTCTCTATGAAGCAATGTCATTTGCAAGAGAAGGGGAGTACCTCGGAGATCTTTGTGGGGCCGTCGCTGACTATGTGAAGCCATTCGGCTTTGGCGTGGTGAAGGAATTTGTTGGTCATGGCGTAGGTAGAAACCTGCACGAAGAGCCATCGGTTCCTAACTACAGACCAGTAGGTAAGACTCCACGTCTCAAGGAAGGCATGGTTCTCGCCGTTGAGCCAATGATTAATCTAGGGACTCCACGCGTGCGAATCCTCGATGATGGCTGGACAGTCATTACTGAAGATAAGAAAAATGCAGCCCACTTTGAACACACAGTTCTTGTTACCAAGGACGGGCCAGATATACTTACTACCAGACCCAGAGAGGCAACTCCTGAGCAGCTGGGGATCACGCTATAATTCTCCTGAAATAAACATTCAGTGCCTGGAGATCCACAGCGGGAATACAAATGGCATTGCTTGTTGAGAAGGTGCAGTAGCACGTTGTTCTACCCTTTCAGAGCAGGATGTCTTGTGGGCATGTATCTCAGCCCCCGCCCGCTAACGCGAGCTTCAAGCTGGGCTAGAGTGTTGCTCCTCGTTGAGAAGGCTAGTAATCGGAGGGCTGGGTATTTATGCTCCAAGTGAATACTGGCTTGTAAGATCAGCTCCATACAGTCGCGTACCTGTCTTGACTTTCGGGGGGATTAGCTGCAAGTTCCTCGGACACACAGAGGGATAGTAGATCTATGGCGAAAACATTATATAAAAAGACTTGGGAGGCTCATACTGTGGGCTTAATGGCGGATGGCAGAACGCAGTTATTCATTGGCTCACATCTGATCCATGAAGTGACTTCACCACAGGCATTTGGAATGATCCGTGACCTCGGCCTGTCAGTGAAATTTCCTAACCGTACGTTCGCGACTGTAGATCACATCGTGCCTACGGATAATCAAGAGCAGCCATTTCAAGATAATCTTGCTGAGGCAATGATCAATGAGCTGAAGAATAATGTGGAGCAATATGGGATCAAATACTTTTCTCTAAATACTGGTATGCAGGGCATCGTCCACATGGTGGGGCCTGAGCAGGGGATCACTCAGCCAGGTACTACGATTGCCTGTGGTGACTCGCACACCGCGACTCATGGTGCATTCGGTGCGATCGCTTTCGGTATCGGGACTACGCAGGTGCGTGACGTTCTCGCTACGCAGACGCTTGCGATGGCTGAGCTTAAGGTACGCCGGATTAATGTGAGTGGAGATTTAAAACTAGGGGTGTACGCTAAAGATGTGATCTTGCACATCATCCGTCATCTTGGTGCTAAGGGCGGGATCGGCTTTGCTTACGAGTACGGCGGTGATGTCTTTGACCGTATGACAATGGAAGAGCGCATGACAGTTTGTAATATGTCCATCGAGGGTGGTGCGCGCTGCGGATATGTGAATCCAGATCAGACGACATTTGATTATCTAGAAGGCAAGCCATACGCACCGAAGGCGGATGAGTGGGATGCAGCAGTAGAAGGCTGGAAGTCATTCGCTTCAGATGCGGACTGTGTTTATGATGATGTGGTAAATTTTGATGCAGCAGACATCGAGCCTACAGTGACTTGGGGTATCTCTCCAGATCACGGAGTCGGTATTTCTGAGCTTATCCCAGATCCAGAGAAGGCGGAGACACCTGAGGAGATGGCGAGTATTAAGGAGGCTCTCGAGTACATGCGCTTACCAGCTGGCACACCCGTGACTGACATTCCAGTGGATGTAGCATTCCTCGGATCATGCACGAACGGCAGACTCTCAGATTTCCGCGAAGCGGCTAGTATTCTTAAGGGTAGAAAAGTAGCTGATGGCGTGAAGGCTATCGCTGTACCAGGATCACAGATCACCGCACACCAGTGTGAGCAGGAAGGCATCGCTGATGTGTTCCGCGAGGCTGGCTTCGAATGGCGTTCTGCAGGCTGCTCTATGTGCCTGGCGATGAATCCCGATAAGCTCGTGGGTGATCAGATCTGTGCGAGCTCATCTAACAGAAACTATAAAGGCCGCCAAGGTAGCCCGACTGGTAGAACGATCCTAATGAGCCCTGCTATGGTGGTGGCTGCTGCGGTCACTGGTAAAGTGGCAGACGTGCGTAACTTCTAACAGAAGTATTTATTTATGAGATTTGTCCGCTTCTTAGGCCGTTTGGCCATTAGTTTTTTGACTTACTTAGGTGAGTTAGTAGAGCTTGCTCAAGATGTGGTAAAGTCTCTGCTGTTCGGCCAGTTTCGCTGGCAGCAGTTTATGAAGCAGATTGTAGAGATCGGCTTCAGATCACAGATGGTAGTGATCATCACGGGTGCCTTTACTGGCTCCGTGCTTACCGCTCAGGCGCTGTTCCAGATGGAGCAGTTTCGGATGGAGACCATGGGGGGTGCTCTCGTGGGAGTAGGTATGCTACGTGAGCTAGGACCTACGATTACTGGCTTGATGTTATCTGGCCGTGTCGGGGCTGCGATGGCTGCCGAGATAGGGACGATGAAGGTGACTGAGCAAGTAGACGCTCTGCGCTCTATGGATGTTCACCCCGTTGATTATTTAGTAACTCCACGGTTCCTGGCTATGTTAGTTTCCATTCCGCTTTTGATTGCAGAGTCGGTTGGTTTTGGAATCTTGTCTTCTATCTTTATCGGTACTGAGGTGTTTGGCGTGCCTTACGGGTATTGGAATTTCCACTTAGAGGTTCGTACTGAGATGATTGATATTAGCATTGCTATGATTAAGGGTGTGGCTTTTGGTATGCTGATTGTTCTCATTTCCTGCCATCAGGGACTCAAGGCTAAAAATGGTGCTGTGGGCGTGGGACTAGGGACTACGAATGCGATGGTCTTCTCTTCATTAGCGATCTTGATTGCCAACTTTATCCTCACGATGGTGCTGAACATTTTCTTCCCACTGAGCCTCGCAGGTTAAATCAAATTTTCAGATAGAATGAACTTGTTAGATTCAGAGTGGTTAGACCGAGCAGTAGAGCATCGCTGGGTTCTTGCTGTTTCTGGCGGGCGAGACTCTATGGCGATGTTACATGCCGCTGCGCAGGATTTAAAATCTAACAACCTCGTGATCTGTCATGTGAATCATCAGCTCAGAGGTGCTGACTCAGACGCGGATGAAGTAATGGTGAAACGTCTCGCTGACGACTATGGCATCCACTGTGAAGTCTACCGCATCGATGTGGCAGCAGTGGGGCTAGAGGAAAAAAAGAGCATAGAGCTAGCTGCGCGTGAGGCAAGGCACCAAGCCTTCTCTGAGACTTGTGAAAAGCATGATTGCGCTGGTGTTCTATTAGCTCACCATGCGGATGATCAGGTGGAGACCGTGTTGTATCATTTACTCCGTGGTTCAGCTGGCCTGAGAGGGATGCAGGATGAAGTAGTCTTAAAAGATAGAAACCTTACCCTTATTCGCCCGATGCTTTCTGTGCGTCGTAGTGAGATCAATCAATATATATCAGAGCACCTGTTAGAGTACCGCGAAGATGCGAGTAATGCTGAGCCATTTGCTGTGCGTAATCGGATGCGTAATGAGGTATTACCATTGATCCAAGAAATGATGGGGAGAGATGTCGTTCCTGCCGTGCTGAAGTCTCTACAGCACTCGGTGCAGCAAGACTCCTTTATCCAAGAAATGGTAGATTACGATAGTATGTTAGACCCACAGGGGAGACTGCATTTACCGACTCTTAGAGAAGCGCCACGTGTGATCCAGCAGCGGATCATTCACCGTTATTTGACCGAGTCTAAGATCAGTAACCTTAGCCATGATCTAGTAGAGTCTAGTCTGAGCTTGTTAGATCCTGACCTCCCTGCGAAAATGAATCTCCCTGGAGGAATGTTCCTACGCAGAAAAGAACAGCGGATCTTTGTCAGTAGCTAGTGAGTGTGAGACCGACATAGCAATGAGCGTTATGATTAGATTTTAGAAGATCTAACCTAGCGCCAATGCAGCGACCACATTGAAATGAGTAGCATCACCTCAGCGTAGTCCGTACCTCTAAAGTATCGCTGTGATACGTGCACTAGCTTTTAGCTCCTATGGAGCGTTATGATATCAGCGTAGTCCGTAGCTCGCGGACTGCGAGCGCAGGGCTACGTATGGGTTAGCTATACGAGAGAGGTCTGAAAGACCGCAATGATAGGAGACCCGATCCTAAATCATGAGCGAACAAGCACGGCTAAATCTACTTATTGAGGAGACCCAGGAACTTTCCACGTCCTGCCCAGAGCAGGTAAGCTGAGAGCACGGCAAGAAGAATGACCGGTGGAGCCAAGACTGCGCTGCCTCCTTTAATAAATACATTGGTAGCTATGATGCCAATTACGATAGGCCCTAGCAGGAGCAGCCCCCAGTTTCTAGTCTTAGGAATAGCCACGAAGACAGCTCCCACGATCTCGATGACCTTCACAAAGGTGAGGAAGCCAGACATGAACATAGAACCAAAAAACATGGCAGGTACTGATCCCGCTGCTGGCTTTGGTGGAGAGGGCATAAAGTGGAAAAAGTGATTGAGTCCAAAAGTAAGAAATGCCAGCCCAAGAAGAGCTCCAATAATATTAGGTAGTTGTTTCATCATCATAGGTAGTTAATAAGTGAGAGAAGAATGCGCCATATTTATTTCTCAGAAAAGAGAGGAGTAGATGAATTCCGCACCCCCGTGAGCGTGGGTGATAGGGCTGATTAGATGAGGACTTCATACCTGAAATATGAATTGTGCCTTCTTTACAATGATATAGGATCACGATAGAATATGCCCATCTAATCCACCTTTGGGGTGAACTTTAATTTTACACATGGACACAGCAGCACACAGTAAACTCGTTAGTTTTATTTGGTCAATCGCAGATGATTG
>CALJOJ010000045.1 GCA_937981665.1 uncultured Rubritalea sp. | reverse complement strand
AGTCTTTCTTTTTTCCATGCTACTTTTTCAGTTTTGTAGAGAAGCATCACTTTATCAACTTCGTTACGGTTGTCTATTTTTCCACGTTTTCTTGCCATGAATTGAGCTTAACACATATTATCAAAAAAGCCCTTTTTATTTTAAGGAATGGTATTAGAGGGAGTGAATGAGTGAATGAGTGAGAGTAGTTCATCTGTCGACTTTACAATATGGGTAGGTGATTCGGCCTTGAGTTCCTCTAGGTCTTCAAATCCCCAGAGTACAGCGATAGATCTGATGCCTGCATTTCTTGCTGTTTGTAGATCAATAACTGAATCACCAATGAGAAACGTCGGTTGATTTGGGTTTGTAGCGTGGTCTAGTATTTCTTGAATACCTTTAGGGTCAGGCTTCTTTTCTATACCGTCTCGCTGACCTAGTACTGTGTGAAAGGTGTTTGATGAGAAGAGCTGGCTGGCTATTTCTTGTGTGAATGGGTTTGGCTTGTTAGATAAAATACTAAGCTCGTATTCATCGTCTTGGCTGAGGGTTTCTAAGAGTTCGGGGATGCCTTTATAGACTTCAGTACCAGTTTTCCAGAGTTTCTGATAGTTGACTTTGAATGCGGCTTCTATTTTATCTACCGCTTCTTCAGTGGGTGTTTCTGATCCAGTTGTGATGGAGCGCTGACAGAGCATGCGTGATCCGCTACCGATAAATTCTCTCACGGCTTCAATGCTATGTGTTGGAAAATGAGACTGTTCTAGTGAGCGATTCAGTGACTGTGCAATTCCTGGTAAGGAGTTGATGAGTGTGCCGTCGAGGTCGAAGATGAGATTCATATTGGGGTAATAGATATTAAAAAAAGGAGACCTTGTAAGTTCACAAAGTCTTCTGAGAGATTACAACTGCTAATGCAGTTATGAAATGATAAAAGTATTTAGATTCATTATTCTGAAGCGTCTTTGTTAAGTCCAATAGCGCTGCCGAGTACTGCTCCTGCTCCACCACCGAGGATGGCTCCTCCGAGAGTACTGCCTGATTGCTTGCCTGCGATAGCTCCAACTGCTGTGCCGATAAGCGCACCAGCTGTAGTGTCTTTCTGCACGTTAGAAGTACCAGGTGCGTATGGGTTAGAGAGAGTTCCTGTAGTGCAGTTAGAGAATGTGAATGCTGACGCTGCAGCTACGATTGAGATGATGATTTTCTTCATTATGTTATAGTGTATGTGTTATAGGGTTATAAATATTATTAGTTAACATCACTAAAGTAAATTAAGGAGTTTATTATGCAAGGTAAAGTTTACGGTGCCAATGATTGCGGAAGAGAAAGAAATGAAGTAAGGAGTGTGTATGGCGACTTTAAAGATAGAAAATATAGCACAGATAAACGGGGAAGTAGCAATCGCTTGGGAGGATGGAGTAGAGACTTATCTCCGTGAAGAGGAACTGCGCAAGTCTTGCCCGTGTGCTAACTGTCAGGGGGAGCCAGATGCTATGGGTAGAGTAGTGAGACCACCAGTGATCTATTCACCGAAGAGTTTCGATCTAGTGAATATTGAGATAGTGGGGGGGTATGCCGTGAAGTTTGGCTGGGCCGATGGTCATGCGACCGGTATTTACAGCTACGCGTTTCTCCGCAAGTTAGGCTAAGGATTAACTTAGTGCGCAGAAATTTTTCAGGAGCTGTAGTCCAGCGTGCTGAGATTTTTCTGGGTGGAACTGGGTCGCTATGAGCTTCCCTTTAGTGATAGCACCGTGGAATGTTTGGGTGCCATAGGTTGTGGTAGAAGCAGCTTCGTCAGGATTTGTTAGACGTGGGAAGTATGAGTGCACATAATAGAAGTATGGCACTTTATTTTCCTTCATGAGTTCATTCCACATTGGGTGATCTGGCTCAGTAGGGTTCACGACATTCCATCCCATGTGAGGGATCTTAAGTCCAGGTTCGGCTTCAAATTTCACTACTTGGCCTTGGAATATTCCTAGACCTTTAGATTCTGTTGACTCATCACTGCCTTCGAAGAGAAGCTGGTAGCCGACGCAGATACCGAAGAATGGTTTGTCATCACTGATCCAGTTCTGAATGATTTCGAACATGCCTGCTTGCTGCAGCTTACGTGAGCAGTCGCCAAATTCACCTTGTCCAGGTAAGACGAGGTGAGTGATGTCGTTTAGCTCATCTGGTGAGCTAATAATGACTGCATCTTCACCAATAGCGATAAAGGCATTATGTACGCTGTGCAGGTTACCCGCACCGTAGTCAATGATTCCTACTTTCATATGAGTAGTCTGCTAGAGGACTTCCTTAGTGCTAGGAATACCAGTGACGCGTGGGTCTACTTCACAAGCTACTTTAAGAGCTCTTGCGAGGCCTTTGAAGAGCGACTCAGAGATGTGGTGACCATCTCTACCGTAGAGAACTTCAGCGTGGATGTTAGCACGCAGGTTACAGGTAAGTGCGCGGAAAAATTCTTCTACAAGGGTAAACTGGAAATTCTGTGCATCTGGTGTGTTTTCTATACTACGGAACTCAAGGTGAGGTCTGTTAGAGAGATCTATCACAACACGGCTGAGTGTCTCATCCATAGGAAGATATGCTGAGCCGTAGCGGGTGATGCCTTTTTTATCATCAAGAGCAGACTTGAGGCACTCGCCGAGGACGATGCCTGTGTCTTCTACGGTGTGGTGAAAATCTACCTCAATGTCTCCATCCACAGTGACGTCTAGATCGATAAGGCTGTGACGTGAGAAGAGAGTCAACATGTGATCGAAAAATGGGATTCGAGTATTGATGTTAGACTTACCAGAGCCATCGATGTTTAACGATAGCTTGATCTTGGTTTCTGCGGTTTCGCGGTTGAGTGAAGCGGTTCTCATGATGTGATTTCTTGTTGGGACAGATAATGCATCTGTGGGCGGTAAGATGCAATCTATTTTGTAGAGCTATGGAGAATGATTACTGAGCCGCATTTCTTGCTTTGTCTTCTTGTTCTTTTTTGTGGTTCCAGTTCAACGGATCATTTTTTTTAGTTTTTTCTTCCATTCTCTCTTTTGCAGCCGCTTCAGCTCTCGCTTTTTTCTTGGCTAGCTTTTCTTCATCTAGTTTTTTTTGCCTAGCGAGCTCCTCTACTTCAGCTTTTTTCTTAAGTTCTTCGGCTATTTGTGCGTTTGCCATGGCTATTTTTTCTTGAAGCTCATTAGTAAACATTTTAGATTGCTTGGAGTCCTTGAATGTTTCGTTCAGTGCTTCAGCTTTGGCTGCATCACCTGCATTAAGTGCAGCGATGATATCGCGATATAGACCACCTGCATCGACAGCTGGCTGTGAAATTTCTTTCGTGATTCTCTTTGTTTCTTTATCCACCATTTTGAGGTTTGTTTCGATGGGTTTTTTAAAGTAGGAATTGATAGGAAGCCATTTGACCTTCTTCTCTGATTTGACTTTTTCTAGGAGAGCTTCGTAGGCTTGATCTTTTCTGGTGAAGAGGACGGCGGTTCTGTTTCTGTCTGAAGGTGATAGTGTGTCTAATGAGTTTTTTCTGCGTTCTTTGAGGACGTCTACATTGTCGCGTAGAGCTGTTAGCTGAGTGACGTAGTGAGGCAGAATTACTAATGTTGCGTTTTGTGCTTTTCTAGTTTGGTTCGATTTTGGGTAGAGATTTTCCATTTTCTCTAGTATGTTGAGGGCCGCACCGTATTGCTTTCTCGCTACGTAATCGACAAAGTTCTTGAGGTCTATCTTTGCGTTGATCTCGTATTTATTCATTTCGACATCTGCTGCACTAAGGAGTTTGCCTCCTATTTTGAGTCCACCAGCTTGGATGACAGCATGTTCGTTTTCAATAGTCTTCAAGATATCTTCGACTTCAGCTTTGTGCTCAGATTCTGGGTGTTTCTTAAGAAATGATTGTAGCTTATCGACGATGATCATCTCGTATGCTTTTGCCGTGAGTAGATCAGCAGTAGGTAGGAGCTTAGAGAGCTTTTTAAATGCTTTAGTAGAAGGATCACTTTCAGTTACCTTGACCACGTCCGTCTTTAGTATGGTTTTTTCTCCATAGACATTACGTGATGTTTCAGTCTTGATGAGATAAGATTCTTGCGTGGACGAGATAACAGTGCCGGTAATAGATTTACCATCTATTAAGAGAAACGTTTCTGCAGATAGTGATAGAGATGAAAGTAGTGCAGCGAGAGCTGAAATGCTTATAAGTCGTGTTTTTTTTGGATTCATTAGGTTGGTATGAACTTTATTTGAAATGAGCGTCTTGTATTTACATTATAAACTTTTTCAGCTTTGTAAAGTATGCTTTTATCTCGAATTTGCATTTAGTTTTCGGTGGTTATTGATCAGTGTTTACTAAACCTTGTAATTTAGTACTATGTGGGTGTAATGATAAATAAATGAGAATAGTGGCACTACATGGACAGTTGGGCATGGCGAGTGATTGGGATCACTTCGCTGGAGTATCTCAGAGGTTTGGATATGAACTAGATCAGATTGACCTGTGGGATTACCTTCAAGCTGGGGTGTGCAGTATGCCAGAATTTGGTAGGCGCTTGACTGCTGAGAGCGGTGGTGAATCTGGGGATGGTGGTATTTTACTTGGCTATTCGATGGGAGGTAGATTAGCGATGCATGCGTTACTGAGTGATCTAGAGATAGGCTGCTGGAAGGCCGCGGTGATAGTGTCAGCCCATTTTGGACTTAGCTCTATTGAGGGGGAATCAGCACGGAGGGAGGTGGATGATGCATGGGAGGAGAGGGCGAAATCATTACCATGGAGTACTTTCTTATCGGAGTGGAATAAGCAACCTATCTTGAGTGCTAGTTCTGAGCAGCTGTCGGATAGATCTATGCTTGAGGGGAGACGTGTAGAGGTAGCTAGATCCTTCAAATGTTGGAGTGTGTCTGAGCAAGAATTTCTACTGGAAAAAATGAAGCAGGTGAATGTGCCTGTCCTCTTTATCGTGGGGGAGGATGATAAGAAATTTTATGACCATAATAAGGAAATGATGGATAGTCTACAGCTGGAGAATGTGAGGATGGTGAGTATTCCTAGTACAGGGCATAGAGTACCTTGGGAGGCTGCGGACAGTTTTACTGAGGCGGTCTTTGGGTGGTTAGCTTCTCTATAGGGTGAGGTTTTCTGGTATAAATCTTTCATTTTTGATGAATCATTGCTAACAGTATTCAAATTTCGACTATGAAGCCATATATAAAATTAGCTGAAACACTGACGCCTGAGGGCGAGGCACTTGAGTTATTCCAGCATGACGAGAATTATTTTATTAGTTCTAACGGTCAGAAGCTGATGACGAGCCTAGCGCATGGCTCAGAAGAAGAGCTTGCTAGAATGGCTTGCCAGCCGTTCCGATCAGCGAAGCAACCTAAGGTGCTTATCGGTGGATTAGGGATGTGCTTTACGCTTGCAGCTGCTGTGGAGTCACTTACTCAGAAGGGTGCTACCTTTGTAGTGGCTGAGCTTACAGAAGCTATTCTAGAATGGAATCAAACCCACATGAAGAGTATGCATCCAGGCCTTCTTGACGACCCACGAGTAGAGGTAAGGGTAAAACCTGTGCAGAAGATTATGGGAGATGCGAATGAGGAGTACTCCGCGATCATGCTTGATGTGGATAATGGACCGAGCGCTTTCCACGGAGAAGATAATGATAGCCTCTACACTTTAGAGGGAATAGATCTCGCTAAGAACGCTCTAAAAAATGGAGGGGTCCTTGCGGTATGGTCAGCGTATTATGACCCAAAGTACACTAAGCTTCTTCGTAAGGCTGAGCTGGATGTGTCTGTGGTAGAAGTTCCAGCTGCTCATAAAGGGCGTAAGAACAGACTGCATACGATCTGGATCGCCAAAAAAGGTGAGTACGTTTCTCAAAATGCGCGAGGTGGAAGAAATAGAAGGTAATATTTTCTAAAAGATCTAAATATAATTATAATGAGTAAAGGGATGAATTACAAAAAACTTAGCAGTCTAGTTTTAACGACTACAGCATTATCTATAAATGGATTACTAGCGGAGGAGTTTACTCTCGAGTTAGGGAAGTTCCAACAGGTGCTGAAGGTGGATGCTATGGCAATGCCTGTAGATACTCAGGCTATTCAGATTTCACCTACGTCTTGGAACGTCCATTCTATCACAAGTGTGGTAAGTCATGGTACGCTAGTGAAGCAAGGTGAGATACTTGTTGATATAGATACGAAAGCGATTGATGAGAGGATTATAGATCTCACTAAGGATGTAATGAAGCAGCAGCTGATGTTAGAAAAGGCTGAGCTAGAATTCAAAGACTTTACAGCTAAGACTGAAGAAGCTCTTGCTGAAGCGAAGACAAAGTATGATAGATTCCAGCAAGACTATCTGCACTTTAGACAGGTAGCTAGAGCGGTGAAAATTTCAGATCTAGAGTACGCGGTCACTCGTGCTGAAAATACTCTCTCATATAATCAAGAGGAGTTCGTCCAACTAATGAAGATGTACGAGGAAGATGGACTTACAGAAGAGACTGAGGAGATCATCATTAAGCGTGTGAAGAATGCGCTAGTAGCTTCTAAGAGAAAACTAGAAGAAGAAAAGAGAATAGAGAAGCACCAGAAAGAAGTCCAAATCCCAAGAGAGGATGAAGACTGGAAGACAAAAGAAGGCAAGAAGAAGAGAGAGTGGGAACTCGTTCAGAAGACCCTACCACTAAAATTTAATGAGCAGGAACTGGAGTTAGAAAAGCTAAAGGCTGACTTAGCGAAAGCGCAGAAGAAAGTCGCTGAGCTGAAGGCCGACCGTAAGCTAATGAACATCGTCTCACCTGTAGAAGGTGTGGTGTACTATGGTGAGTTTAAGGATGGTACATGGAGCAGTGAAGCCGCTCATAAGGCGTTGCGTGTGGGGGGGAAGTTACCTACAGATAAGGTCTTTCTTACCGTAGTTCCGAAAGAGAGTAAGATGACATTCAATGCCTTTTTTAGTGAGACTGAAAAGGCGATGTTAGGCGATGTTAAGTCTGGGTCTTTACGTCTTGCTGTAAAACCTTGGGAGAGTGTTCCTGTCAGTGTGAGTCTAGCCACTGAGTCTCCATTGCTGAGTTTAAAGTGGATCGGGTCTTTTGCTCCGCAAGCGGATCTAAGCATTCCCGTAGTAGTGGGAGCCAAGGCAGAGGTCTCTATCATCACCGCGGTTAATGATGAAGTATTAAGCATCCCGAAGAAGGCTGTAAAAATTCATCCTGAAGGCAAGTTCACTGTGATGCTAAAAATGGCAGATGATGAGCCAGAAGAGAGGGAAGTCAAGATAGGTAGAGGGAATGAAGACCAGCTTGAGATTCTTGATGGCTTAGAAAATGGGCAGGTGATCATTATAGATGAAAAAAAGTCTAAGAATGAGTAAATTTATCCAACTTGGGTTAGCAGTGTTATGCGTGGTTGTATGTAGTATAGAATCCCGTGCTCAGGATGTTGTGCTGTCAGCAGCTGATACTGCTTCGGCCACCTTAGTGGAGATAGATGAAGCTTCTGATAAGGTGAAGCGAGTGCCTATGCTACCTCTGGCCGATGACGCTTTGTTAGACCCTACAGCTCTTGAAGCAGCGATCACGAAGGGAGTAGATTTTCTCATTAAAGACCAGAACTCAAATGGTTCATGGGGGAGTGTTACTAAAACGAAAGGTATTAATATCTATGCCCCAATGCCTGGTGCTCATCATGCATTCAGAATGGGCACTAGCTGTCTCGCTCTCACTGGATTATTAGAATCTGCTGACCAGCGGCCGGCGGTTCAAGAGTCTATTGCCCGTGCTGAAAAGTGGATACTGAAAGAGCTTCCACGCCTCCGACGTGCAGATGTTACTACTACCTATAATGTTTGGGGGCACGCTTATGCTCTCAAGGCTCTTGCCGCACTCGCTAAGAGAGACGGGGTGACTGAGGAGCAAAAGAAACTATATATAAAAACAGCTCGGAGCCAGATCGATGCATTAGTAATGTATCAGGATATCGATGGAGGCTGGGGGTACTATAGTAGGTTTGCTACGTCTCGTCCTTCAGGTGGATCAATGAGTTTCACTACAGCTGCAGTTCTAACAGCTGTCTATGATTGCCATGAGGTGCTCGGTGTGTCTCTGCCTGAGAAGCGACGCAAGCTAGGGGTGAAAGCTATCCAGATGCAGAGTAATCCAGACTTCACTTATAACTATGCTTTCAGTCATAGAGTGGCACCTCGATATAGGATCAATCGCCCTGGTGGATCACTCGCTAGATCACAGTCATGTAATGTTGCGCTTCGTCTCTATGGTGATGAGAAGGTGACTGATGCCGTGCTCACTAGTTGGCTAGATAAGCTGGTGAAGAGGAATGGCTGGTTAGACATCGGTAGGAAACGTCCTGTGCCACATGAGACTCATTTTGCGGTTTCCGGTTATTTCTATTACTTCGGTCATTATTATGCCGCGCGCTGTATAGAAATGATCCCTGCGGATCAGCAAAATGAGTGGAAAAATAAGTTAGGTCTTATTATTTTAGACAAACAGGAGAGCGATGGTAGCTGGTGGGACTTCCCACTCTATGACTACCATCAGCCCTATGGTACTGGCTTTGTATTGTCTACTCTTAGCCGCTGTAGAAAGTAGATTTTGTAAAGTACTCTGAGGAAACTAGAATTTAGCTCCGCCAAGTTGTTCGTAAAACTTCACAGGTAGTCCAGCGAGTGGTTCTTTGAGTTTAGCTAGTTCATCAGCTGGGCCGTGGATCTCTAGAATGACCATTTCGGAAATGGTGCCAGCTTTTTCAATGACGTCACCAACGTTATCTAAGTGAGTGAGGATGCCCGCAGCTCCATCATAGGCTTCACGGCAATGAACGGTATTTGTCTCAGCATCGATACTGAAGTCGTAGTAATAGCAGGACTCTTCTTTCTGGGTGCGCTCGATGAATAGTTTGATTATTTCCTTAAACGCGTCGAGTTTACCTTCTTGAACTTTGAAATATGGATGGATACTTACTGCTTGTGATAGTTTGCTCATAGAAGTTTATCTTGGGACAGGATGACTCATAGTCAATGGGGAATATGTAAGGCTGGAGGAGAAATCAGGGCATAAAAAAACGTTACTGTGTGAACAGTAACGTTTTGAAATTTTTATTAAGCTGTGAGCTTATGACTCCTTAGCGATAACGTCGATAGTGAGTGTCGCCTTAACTTCCTGAGGAAGGTTGATTTCAACTTGTGTCTTACCAACAGTCTTGATTGGCTGGTCGAGCTGGATCGCCTTACGGTCGATCTCGATACCTGCTTCTTCAAGCTTCTTGTGGATGTCGATAGAAGTAACTGAACCAAACGCCTTACCACCTTGACCGATTTCGAGGTCGAAGCTAGGTCCGAATGATTTGATCTTAGTAGCAGTCTTCTCAGCCGCTGTAAGTTCTGCAGCGAGACGTTCAGCGCGCTTTGACTTAAGGTCTTCGAGGTTAGCGAGGTTCTTTTCGGTAGCTTCGAATGCCTTGCCCTGTGGGACGAGATAGTTACGAGCGAAACCTGCTTTTACTGTTACGATGTCAGCCTCGTAGCCGAGGTTGTCGATTTTTGTGCGTAGGATTACTTTTGTAGTAGCCATGTTATAATAGGTTAGATGTATTGTTCGGGTATGAATCAGGGTCTAGTCAGAATGAATAGAACCGTGTCCCTGTGCATGTGGAGTTAATGTTCTGAGGCTCTTGAGTCAAGCGGATAGTCGTTATTTCTGGCATTTAGGACAGTAAAATGTGGATCGCTGGCCGAGCACAATACGCTTGATCTTACTCTCGCAGGTAAGGCATGGCTCGCCTTCTCTGCCATAGACATTGAGTTGTTGTTTGAAGTACCCTGGCTGACCATCCGACTGGATGAAGTCCTTAAGCGTGGTTCCACCTTGGTCGATAGAGCGCTGGAGCACGGTACGGATGTTCTTATGTAGCTTGGCTAGCCTCGGTCTGCTGACCTTTTCAGCTGCTAGCTTAGGTGAGATGCCGCTGAGGAAGAGAGCTTCACAAGCGTAGATGTTTCCTACACCTACGACGGTGTGATTATCCATGATGTGTAGCTTGATCGCCTTTGTTTTTTCTTTAGATTTGGCGATGAAGTATTCTGTAGAAAATCCATCTTGCAGAGGTTCTGGGCCGAGTTTAGCGAGTAGTCTGTGATCTTCTAGGTCTTGATCAGTCCAGAGCACACTGCCAAATCTGCGTGGGTCGTGGTAGCGCATTTGTAGGCCTGAGCTTAGATTAAAAATGACATGGTCGTGTTTCTTTAGCTCTTCCTCTTGTGCGGTGATGCGTAAACTGCCAGACATTCCGAGATGGATGAGGAGATGTTGAGATTTAGGTAAGGGGATGATGATGTATTTAGCTCTGCGGAAGACACAGGTATCAGGTTCTGCTCTGTTTCCAGCTGCTGGCGGTAGACTTTTTCCTAGAGCTATATTTTTCAGCTGGTAGACCTCATCGCTGACTGGCCAGCGAAGATTACCGTTTCTTATTTCTACAGTAGTGATACTATTTCCAACTAGGTGAGGGGCTATTCCTTGGCAGGTGGTTTCGACTTCTGGAAGTTCAGGCATGGACAGACGATGACGCGCAAATTGATATTGGGCAAACTTATAGTATTGCCTGAATTGGTATATATTGTTTAGAAATAACTCATGAAAAAATTGAAGTGTTATGTGTCTAATTCAGTTTCTCTAGGTGTAGCAGGTGTGCTTGCTCTTGGAATGTCTAATGATGTGAGTGCGAAAGAGCCTTTGAAAGGAGCTTCTATTGGAGCCATTTTAAATGGTAATATAGAGCTAAGGAAGGAGGCGGGCTTTGCTCAGTATATACCAGCAGAGACAGATCTGTTTTTTAATCTCAGTAAGACAGAAGACATGGTGCATTATCTGCGTAAGTCTCAGATGGGGGACGTGCTCGTTCATTTATCTAAGATGGAGGGCAATGATGTCGACGAGATGTTAGAGAGTGCAGAGTTTAAGGAATTTACCAATGTGGCTGGTGAAGAAGTATTTTTAGCATTGGGTGATGGATCGGCTAAATTAGTCAACGACACAGGCGAGATGTACTCTGTCTATTACCAGTCTTATTATAGCTTCTTCGGTAAGTTAATATTGGATCTCTATCAGGGTGAGGATCTGTTAGCTACT
Source organism: uncultured Rubritalea sp. (assembly GCA_937981665.1). Taxonomy (GTDB): domain Bacteria; phylum Verrucomicrobiota; class Verrucomicrobiia; order Verrucomicrobiales; family Akkermansiaceae; genus Rubritalea. The sequence continues at coordinate 7,326 of CALJOJ010000045.1, read as the reverse complement.
CTTGGAGCTCTGGAGAATATGGCAGGAGATCTCATGAAGCCGATGATGGAGAAAATGTTAGAACTGGAAGATTATAAAATGTCTCCAGTTTATGTTGGCTTTAAAGTGAGTGATGCTGGAGAGCGTAAAAAATATTTAGATCTAATCCAAGGTGCTCTCAAGAATGCGTCAGCGCTGAATGATATGATTCCAGATATGAATATTCCGTTTGAGGTAGATAGTTCTGATAAGTATGGTGGATTTACAGGATTGAAGGTAGATCAGAATAAGCTGATGGAACAGATGTTCAAAAAACCAGAAATGCTGAAAGCCGCTGAAATGATGGGAATGGATGAAGATTTCATGAAGCAATACAATGAGGTGTTCAAGGACTTCAAGATTTCAGTTCTCGCTGGTGAGGTTGATGATTACATCGTGATTTATCTAGGTGATGGAGCTGAGGGATTAAAACTCGCAGAAGATCTGAATACTTCATTGCTCTCGAGTCCTGAAATGGCGTTTCTCGGTGAATATAAAGGTAAAGAAGTAGCTAGTATCACGTATGTTAGTGAAGAAATAGTAAGTGCATTTAAGGGAACAACTACGTTTATGGAGGACTTTTCAGTAGGGATTAATAAAGTTCTCTCAGGAACAGATTTTCTAGGTGATACTAAGCACATTCAGGCGTTACTCACTAAGATGGCTAATAATGGCAGGAAGCTAGCTAATATGGCCCCAGCTTCTCGTTTTGGAAGTGTTGGCTACATAGAGGATGGCTTCAAAATTGATTCATTTCATGGAGAGAAGTCTAGATCCCTAGATCTAGATGGGAAACGTAAGCTCGCTAAGATAGTAATGCGTGAGGATGCTCTTTTCTCTGCAAGCTGGGTGGGGAATAGTGAGAGCGGCGCACTCAATGTTCAGCAGATAGAGGACTTAGGTAATTTAATTTATCAGACTGCCAAGATGGTGGCTGAGCATACTAGAGAGACGGAAAATAGAGATATTCAACAGTTCTCTGAAATGTTCAAGATGGTGGACGGTCAGTTTAGTGATGATCTGTTAGCAGTCTGGCAGTCAGCGAAAGCAGGAATGCAGCAGGGCATGGGGAATGAAAGAGCCATTGTCATCGATACGAAGGGTAAGATGCCTCGCGTGCCAGGTGTTCCCACTGATGTATTAGAAAATGCTATGATTCCACGTGTGGCGATTGGTTCAGATGTCGTCAACCGTGCGAAGATGGCTGAGAGCTGGAAAGGAATGGATACGAATGCCCGTAAGATCAAAGACAAGGTCGAGCAGCTGATGAACCAGAAGCTGAACTATATGTCACCTGAGCTAGCTAAGAAAGAAGGGGTCGACCTATGGAGTTACCAGTTAGGCGTCACCTCCTATGAGGCTAATCTTGCACTAGGGATTAATGATAAGATGGTGTTTGCTACCACTTCCCCAGCATTTGTAGAGAGTCTTGTAGCTGACTATGATGAAGCTGGAGCAGAGGGTGGTATGGAAATTACATTCAGAGCTGATGGAGTGAGAGCTTTAATGCAGAGTGTTTTTGATATGCAGGTGCTGCAGACAGCTACTGCTGATGGGGCTGAAGAGAATGAGGTGAGTGAAGAGGAAAAGATCTTTGCTGATCTTATGAAGGCTTCTCAAGAACTAGATAGCTTAGACTATTCAGTACGCAAAGTGGGAGGTGAAGTACGAAGCTTCTTCCACTTGAATAAAGTAAATTAAAAGAATCAAGATGCAAAAAATAGGTGTTGTTGAATAGCTGAGAGAAAAGCTGAGTCGGTAAAATTACCGGCTGGAATTCGATCACTATTTACAGCGTCTTTTTTGTTGATGATGCTTCTGGCTACTATTAGCTATGAGATCATCTACCATTTCAGATAAAAACAAAAGCCGAGAGCGATAATGCGTTCTCGGCTTAGTAATGAGAGAGTGTGGACAAGGTTTATACTATTGATTTAATTTGAGATCCCTAATTAATTGCTTAAGCATTGGGCGCAATTCCTCAGGGAGACTGGCTTGTTCTTGTTCATTATTATACGGACCGTTATAGATTAGCTTTCCATCTGCATCGAGGACTTCTACTTGTTTCTTTTCATTTTTGTCGATGAATGTGTATTTATTACCAGTTTCTGGATCTGTTCTGACGAATTTGATGGATTGATTGAAAATGAAATTTTTGACCCTGACGTTAGCTTTCTCTTTTAAAGCGTTTTCGTCATTTTGTTCTGGATCGGGAGCCAGCTTGGGTTTGATTTCTTTCGCTTCAGCTATATTGAGCTTCGGCTTTTTTAAGAGTTCCATCTTATCATTTATGTTTAGATACTCTACTCTGGCACGTAGTTCTTCTGGGATGTTCTGCTTATCTATATCGTTATTATAAGGGCCGCGGAACTGGACTTTGCCTGCCTTATCTTTGATTTCGATGATCTTGCCGCCTGGAGTGGATTCTAGTGCTATACTTCCATTTTGATTTAGCATTTTCACGCTATTACGGAATGGATCTTTGAGTCCATTATCTAGATTCTGAGGGAATTTAGGGATTTGGGGCTCCATTTCTTGAAGCTGACCTAATTTTTTTTCGAGGTGTTGGAGTCTCAGCTTTATCTCGTTTTTCTTAAATAACCGCATGAGTCTCTCGCGGTCTAACTCTGGGAATTTATCGAGAAATTCTTTAGCTAGAGCTCTATTAAGTAGTTCTTTTGAATCATTGAGCTGCCCGAGATTTCGTCTTGTTTTTGAGTGGAAGGCATGAGCTGTATTAGGTGCGTCACGCTCAGTGAGGGTTACCTGTTTCTTTACTTGTTCACCGTCAGTTATGATGTCAATTTCGACAGTGTCGCCATTTTTTTTCGATGTAACTACATTGCGGACATCTTCCATGCTCTTAATGTCTTGTCCGGCTATTTTTAAGATAACGCTTTGCTTTTTTAGACCAGCTTTAGCAGCTGGACTATTTGGGGCAATGAGTTCTAGAGAGATGCCGTGTCCTTTTTCTATTTTCAGGCGGTTAGAGAGATCTGCAGATAGTGGGCTGCCGTAGATGCCAAGATAGGTGAGTTTTTCGTTCTGAGGGAGAGGAATAGGTTCTGCCTTAGCGCTCTGAGGTTGAAATTCTTGCATCTCTTCAGGTTGTTGAGCTGGAGTGGGCCGCTCGATTGCCATTAGTGGGCTAGCGAGTGCCAGTGTGAGAGCTGATAATGAAGAGTACTTTACCAGAGCTGAGAGATGTAATGTATTTTTCATAAGTATTATGCTGAGAGATTTTAAGTGTGCTTTTATTAATCATTTAGCGTTATAGATTTAACTATTTGTCTATAAAGTCTAAATGATTCAATGAGATCAGGTTTCACATGACCTCTAAAGGATGTGATGATGTTTATTATCTTCTGATTTAATGAAGAACAATGGGTACAAACACATGCTCGACACAAGGTTTTTCGGTGATGGTTGCCTTTCCTTTACTGTCACGAGTAACGGCTTTTTCTGTGTACTCGATACGGAGCACTTTGAAAATTTCATTATTATGATCAGAAGAGGTAAAGCCTTCGTTACTAGCATGGATGATATTTCTACTGAGTTCCGGAGATGCTGTCTCGGTGAGGAGCTTACCTTCATTGCTAGAAGAGTGTGTTAGTGGGGCAGCAGTTGTGGCTGAGCTATTCGTTGTGAGCAATGCTGACTTTGATGGCGGGGTCATAAATACAGAGGCTACACCAGCTAGTAGTGCGATGGCTGCAGCAGCGCTCCAGATATGAATTTTGCTGGATGAAGCGTTGTTGTATGCATCTGAAGTAGCTACTTCTTGAGTCTTGAGTGGTAATATTTTCTCCTCAAGAGGGAGATTAGTTTCCCATGATATCATCACTTGTTCCATGCGAGAGATCATCCCGTCCGGCATTTTCGTTGGATTTAGGTTAGCGAGTTGTGCCTCTATTTCTCTGAGGTCTGTATCGAGTGAATCTTTCATGTGTGTGTGGTGGTAAATTATAAAATACTAAATGAAGGTGCTAATGTGAGTGTCAATTATTTTTAAATAAAGATAAAGTGTATGCTTCTAGAGATTTCCATTTTGTCTCATCCTAGCGAGGTGTTTTTTGAGGTTTTCTAGTCCGTAGCGGTATCTTGATGCTGCGGTGTTCTGGGAGATGTTGAGTTTTTTACCGATCTCCGCGAAGGTGAGTTCTCCCCAGATCTTGAGGGTGATTACGGAGGCGAACTTCTCTGGGAGCTTCTTAAGCCCGCGTTCGAGATAGATGCGGGCCTCATCATTCGCGTTGTCGCTCTCAAACCATGGATCAGCGTATTCGCCATACTGAATAATCTTGTTGGTTTCTGATTTCTCTTCACGTTTGCCGCGTCGGTCTTCTTTTCTACCTAAGTCTATAGCGCAGCGCCTAATGCTGGTGTAGAGGTAGGGTAGCCAGGATGCCTGACCACCATCGAATGTTCCTTCAGCTTCTTTTTTAGCTAGCTTGACGAGTGCCTCTTGGAGTACGTCTTCGGCATCTGCCATCGAGCGGGTCTGTTGACGGGCAAAAAGGAGTAGTTTGGAGCCATTTTGCTGAAGCCATGCAGCCCAGTTTACTACGATTACTGGCCGAGTGCGTGTAATGGTGTCTTGTGAGTGGTTGTTCTGAGTTGAGTGGTTTTTCTCTGAGACTGCGGTGGTGGACATAATTTCTGTATCTTCATTCATGTAGCGATTAGAAACGTTGGGTTTGTTTAAAAATACGAAGGTTAATGAACTAGTAAGCTTATTCTACTTCTGATTATGAAATTTGCCACTTATAATTTACCTTCTCTGACCTGGCCCGCTAGATTGGACTGCCAGTAATCACTAGTCTCTAGATGGAGGCAGGTGAGCCAACCACCCCTACCTGGGTCTGTGTCGATGCAGACTGCGTGACCTAGATTTAGAGGTACATAGGACTGCTGGGCTGTATGCCCACAGATCATGGTTTTGCCTGACTGATGCGGTAGCGGGTTTCCAAGTTTCTTATGAATGATGGTGAATGGTAGCTGTTTTCCCACAGGGATATCATGCTCTAAGTTCGCATGTACGAAAATGTGGGAGTCTGTCTCGAAGGTAGGGTGACAGGTGCGGAGAAATTCCCAATGACTGTCAGGAACCAGATCAATGCTGCCACCATAGGAATCTAGTGTTTGCTTTCCTCCCCAGTGCTCTACCCAGGCTTCTATCTCACAGCCGCCGTGACCAGAGAGACAGAACTTCTCCTCATGATTTCCTATTAGCGGGATGATATTAAATTTCTGTTGCTTTTCTGTAATGAAGTCAATGACAGCCTTGGAGTCTGGGCCGCGATCCACGTAGTCGCCGAGGAAGACGATGAGGTCATCCGGAGTCGGCTGGATAGTGTTCCAGAGCGTGGTCAAGGCATCGATACATCCGTGGATGTCCCCGATGGCAAGTGTGCGGGGCTGTGTGTTCATGTGGGTTAATTACATCTCTAGTTTAGATTAGGCAAGTCATCACTTTTTTTAGAAATGATTGAGCGTATTCTTAGCTTCTTTGTCACATAGGTAATGAATGAAGCTGTAGAGTCAAAGCCCGTAACCTATTCATGTAGAGAAATCCAGCAGAGGTGGTGGAAGAAGATCAGCATTCATAAGCCGGGGCTGGATGTGGTTACAGGGGTGTGTTTGTTGATGGTGTTGTTTCATAGTTTTATTTTTTTTAATGGTGGTGTGATCGCGCATGAGGAGCTCTATAATCGCTGGCTTGGTCTGAGTGATGAGGGTATACTTGCTGGTAAGATTTGGCAGCTTGCCACCTATGCCTTACTGCATGGTAATTGGTTCCACTTGTTTACAAATGTTGTCATGATCTGGTTGATCGGCGGTAGAGTGTTGGCTATTTTTAGTCAGAAAATAGTAGCCTTGTGTTTATTACTAGGAAAGATTACGGGGGGGATCTTCTTTATCGGCTTTGATTACTTGAGTGGTCAGGCCTCTCTATTAGTAGGCTCATCAGGGGCGGCGATTGCACTATTCATCTTGATGGCGTGCCTGTCACCGAACGCTAAAATGATCCCTATACCGATCCGAGCTAAGAACATGGCACTGGGTATTCTCTCTGCGTCTTTGCTATTGTGTCTATGTCATCCTGGACTGAGCTTGCCAGGCCTAAGTTCCTTCTATGGCATGTTTCATCAAGCTGGGCTGGGGAGTCTCTTTATGGTTTCCCATAGCTGCCATCTTGGCGGCGGGATTGCTGGATTTTGGCTTTCTAAGAAGATTATGGGGAAAATGATTACTCTCGATCATCTAGTTAGAACCCGCATAGATTAATGAATTTTCCTCAGTTGTGTTGAGAGAAATTCACATGACTCAGTTTTTTCTAACGATTATATTTCTGAAATGTCATTATGGTAACAAGCGCTAATTCATCTTATTTAGTGGTTGGCTTGTTATTTCTTACAAGGCCAATCACTACGGGGATGAAACAGAGGATGATGAATCCAATGAGGTAAGTTAGGTAGCTCGTTGATTCATTGTCCTGTTTTAACTGTGGTGTTTTATTGGGAACAGGTTGATCTGGATGTCTCAGTGTGCGGGCATCGAGCGGTGTAGTGTGATCAGCTATTTTGGCTCGGGTTTCCATGATTTCAGCTTCGAAGACTTCTGAGGAATTATTTCCGAAGAGTGGGGAGGTGCGAATGTAGGTGAGGATGTGTGCGAGGTCTGCATCCTTGAGATGAGAACTGCTAGGCATGGGGATACCGTCATACATTTTGCCTCTGACTTTGATAGGCCCTGAGAGTCCGAGGAGCTGCATCTTGATGAGTATTTCTTTATCGCCGCTGACCCATTCTGATTTCGCTAGTGGTGGGAAAGCTTGGTCACCTGTGCCATCGGCTTTGTGACAGACCGCGCAGTTGGCTTGGTAAAGGCGCTTCTGGGTGGCTGCTACATTTACTTCGGTTTCAAGTCTAGTAGATGTTAGGTTTTGTGCTTGAGAAATCTGGAGCGTCCCTAGAAATAGGCAGAGTGTTAGAGCGGCTTTCAGGGTGTTATTTCGAGTGGGGAGTGATCGGTTATGACACTGCTGATAGATCTTGTTTATTACTATTGTGTGTGGGGGCTGCCAATCCATAGCTTTGAACGTTACCTATGTAGAAATAATTTCAAGCCAGATATGATAGCTGCAGAGAATGGGTGATCTGGCTGAGGCATCGAGTAGGGAGTGAGGTCACCCTCACTTCCCTCTCACACCACCTGCCATACGGTTCCGTAGCAAGGCGGTTCACAGCAGAGCTAGCTGTTCAGCGTATCTTGTCTCATTTTGCAGATTTAGTAACATTTTATGAT
>CALJOJ010000044.1 GCA_937981665.1 uncultured Rubritalea sp. | reverse complement strand
TGCAAAAGCTGCAAAAGCTGCTGAAGCGGGTGATGCTGCGGTTACTTCTGAGAATGCAGTGGCTGCCGAGCAAGCTCAGCAGGAAGAGATAGCTGAGCTTATCGCTGTGACTGATGGTGAGCAAGTGATCAAGTACACATTTTCTAACATCGGAGGTGGTATCAAGACTGCTGAGATGCTCAATGAGGAAAAAGTCTTCGAAGATGAGAAGGTAACCATTAATGAATATGGTGACAATGTTATCGGAGCTCTTGCTAAAGATTATAAAAAGATAGAGAAGACATTCTATACTCTGTCCGCTAAGACGGGGAATTCACTCACATATACTGGTGAGCTACAAGACGGTGTTGCGGTGACTAAGACATGGATCCTCGAAGAGGGTACAGCGGATAAGGCGCCAATGCTTAAGCTAACGGTGAGCTTCACTACTGCGGCAGGCAAGATATTTGACCTTGGTCAGTATTCTATTACTTCTGGTTCCGCACTTCCTGTGTTCGTGAAAGAGCAGGTTAATCTTGCAGGTTGGTTCTACTATGCAGATGGTGATTATGAAAATGAAGACCATGGTGATTTCACTGGTGGTTTCTTTTCAGACGCTAAGCCTGTGACTGAGATCACCGTGGAAGCACTCGAGTATTTCGGTGTGAATAGCCAGTTTTTCGGGACTGCTATTTTCCCACATTCTGATGCGAAGAGCACCACGCTCTGGGCAGCAGGTAAAGAGATAGAGATTGTCGATGGTGATAAGATCAAAGGCGGCAAGACAGGTAAGCGCTGGCAGTATGTGGTGGGGCTTAATTTACCATCAAAGTCAATGGGTGCTGGGCAGACTACTTCTCTGAGCTATGACATTTTCGTAGGTTCTAAGAAGCATAAGCAGATGGCTGCTATTAGTGACTTGAGTACAAATTCTGACGACATCATGAACTTCAGTATGTTTTCTATCTTCGGGTGGATATCTGGAGGCATGAACTCTGCGCTTAACTGGATCCATGAGTGGTTCCCTGAGGGGGCAGCTTGGAGCTGGGGACTAGCTATCATGATCCTCACATTCCTTATCCGTGTGGTTATCTGGCCGCTGCACAATAAGTCGACTCGTACTATGAAGCGTATGAGCAAGCTTCAGCCTATCATGAAAGGTCTGCGTGAGAAGCATAAGGATAACCCTCAGAAGCTGAATCAAGAGACGATGAAGCTGTACCGTGAATACGGTGTGAATCCAATGGGAGGATGTCTACCAATGCTCGTGCAGATCCCTATCTTCTTCGGTGTCTTCAATATGATCAATGCTGCGGTAGAGCTCCGTGGCCAGCCATTTCTCTGGGTGGATGACCTTTCTCAGCCGGACACGATCGGTTACATCTTAGGCTTACCAATCAACATTCTACCTATCGTGATGGCGGTGACGATGGTTCTGCAAATGCGTATGACTCCACAGACTGGGGACAAGCTACAGCGTAGAATCTTCATGCTGATGCCTCTCATGTTCTTCTTCTTCTGTTATAACTATGCAGCAGCACTTGCTCTGTACTGGTCTACTCAGAACATTGTATCTATCGGTCAGACATGGCTCACTCAGCGTATGCCGGAGCCAGAGCTAGAGAAGCGTGAAGGTAAGCCACCTAGAGGTACTACTGAGGTGGTGGACGATGGTAAGCCCCGTAAGAAGGGCTTCATGGAGCGTATGGCTGAGAAGCTAGAAGAGGCGCAGAATCAACGTGACATCGCAGCAGGTAAAGCTCCAGCGATGAAGAAGAAAGAACCTGGCCAGCTTCCAGAGAAAAAAGCGAAGAAGCGTACTCCTAAAACTGGAGGCTAATTCAACCACATAAACTATTGATTACCATGAGCAAGACAGAAGAAAGAGATCTAGGCGTACAGCCACTCGATGCTATCCTTAATGGCTGGCAGCTGGATAATCAAGACGTCGCAGCAGCCTCACCAGAGCAGCTTACTCACAAGCAGCTAGCTCGCGCTAGATCTGGAAGAAGGCTCACACTTAAGATGATGATGAAGATAGCGAGGACGCTAAATTTCGCTGTCTGGGGAAGGCTCACTGATGAAGAGCGTGCAGCTTATACTGAGTACTTCCCGAAGCATCTCTTTAATTACTCGAAAGCGTATGATAAAGATTTAGCAGATGAGAATAAGTCACTGTATGGTACGCTTGAAGAACGTGAACTACGCGCAGACTTCAAGAAGGAGATCGGCCTTTAGCTCTCAGCTAGACTTCATTTGAGCTGAAATTTTCACCCTAGGTAAGGTATTACCTAGGGTTTCTTTTTGCCTAGATTCGATAACTTTTTAGAGGTAACTTATTGATGGTGAGTTGCTAGGTGTTTAGATGTTTTGTCTGCGGTATAAAGCGGGCCGTTTGTTGTAATAGCGGGAATGTGATCTTTGCCATTATTCTACAGTCACTCAAGGTTAACTGGGGGAGTTGTGAAACGCTGAACCAGTTCTATAAGGCTAATACATAGTAGGTACGGAAGACATGTGTGAGTTGGTACGTCAACCTGCTGCTTTATAATTAACCGTGCGTGTGTGAACAACGGCGGGTTATCTGAAGGCGGATAACCCGCTCAAGTTGTTTTCAGAAGTTCCCTAAAGACTTTTAAAGAAGCTGATTAAGTCTAGACCGTTTTCTAGGCAGAGATTGACCCATTGGTAGCAATACTCTTTTAAAGTAATCCCGGATGGGGATAGGCAGAGTAATAGCGCGAGTAGCAGTATATTCGCCAGATAAATGATGGTGAGTGAGAAAAATGAGCCGTTTTCCTTCAGGTCTGGTTGGTCGCGTGGGATCATCCAGAGAGTCCATACTAGGTGGAATGTCCAGCTGAAGCCGATCATGTAATATAGGACCTCAGTGTGGAATGGAATGTCTACTGCGAGTCTGAGTAGGTAGGATAGCCCAAGTGCGATGACACTCCAGAAGGGGACGAAATAGGGAGACAGGGCGATTAAGATATTGGTTTTATTGGTGATGACATAGCCGCCCTCTTGGGTGACTTTGAATCCTGAGACCTTACCGCCACAGAGGAAGATGAAAAAGGCGTGGGTCAGCTCGTGACCAAGCACGTAGAAGAAGAGAAAGCGATCCCAGGCTAACTGAGTGAAGAAAAGCCCAAGCATCATGACTCCTCCGATGCTGAAGAAGCGGAACTCGCGGCTAGCGAGAAGCTGGCTCCAGACATCGGACTCAGCATAGGCAGTATTTATCTCAAAAATAGCTGCTGTAGAGATGAAGCAGGGGAAGATGAGGATGATGGCAACGAGCGTGCGGAAAATGAGCTGAACTGTGGGCAGTGTGTATTCATCATCTGCTTCTTGCGCGATGGCTGCGTTGAGTGACTTTAGATTACGTGAGCGGTAGTTGCGCTGGTTCGTGCGCTGATGAGCACGTGTGCTGGCTGCTGTGAAGAAGCCCATGAAGCCAGAGTGAGTCGCTTGGCTGGATGTCTGTGTTCTTGTTCTGCGTCTAGCTGTAGTAGGCTTAGCTGCTGTGACTGCTGAGCTCTTGGCTCTAGCTTGAGTCTTTGCTTTCCCACGAGCTTTTGCACTGGCGCGTGCACTTTTCGTAGTACGGGCTTTTACGCTGGCACCAGCTATCGGTCTCTTGCGAGGTGGTGCTGTGCGGCTATTGGTTCTGGCACTAGTTGCTGACTTTTTGGCTTTCTGGGCTGGCATGATCTACTCAGGTTCAAACCGACGATCGCGTCGATATGCTCGAAAAATAGCTTAGTTCTCAAGAAATGTCGATATTTAAGATAGCTTTAGGATTTAATTTAAAACGCCTAAGTCATGCGTAACCAGTTAGATAACCTTCTTGCGGTACAAGACAACAGCAGTAGCTGGGATGAGCATCCAGAGGCTGTAGATGCAGGGTGCGATGCTCATGGTGTCATTCTGTAAAATATCTGCAGCGATGAGTAGTGCGATGGTTCCATTTTGTAGACCTACTTCCATGGTGATGCAGGTTTGCTGCGCGGTGTTGAGTTGGCTTATTTTAGCGAGTCCGAAGCCGAGTGCCATGCCGATGATGTTTAGGGAAATACAAGCTGGGCCGGAGAGAATGGCGTAATGATTTACTGTCTCCGCACCGAGCTTAAGGTAGAGGGCGATGATGACGAGCGCGAGTACTGCTATAGAAATATTTCTTACCCAAGGTTCTGCCTTCTTGGATATCTGCTCCTTTAAGATGCGTCTGAGTCCCATGCCGATGAGGATGGGTAGGACGGAAATGATGAAGAGCTTAGTGATGGTAGAGCCTACTGGTAAGCTGACGTCTTCTGAGCTGATGCCTTGCCAAGCGAGCGCCCAGCCGAGGGCGATAGGAATGGTGAATGGAGTGATGAAGCCGATCACGGCGGTGAGTGAGACCGAGAGGCTGACGTCGCCTTTAGCTAGATAGGTGAAGAGATTAGAAGTGACTCCACCAGGGCAGAGAGAAATGATGATCAAGCCGATGGCGAGTGCTCCACTGAGCTGGAATAGTGAGATGACGCCAACGGCGAGTAAGGGAAGAAGAATGAGCTGGCAGGCAGCACCGAGCAGAAAGGCTTTGGGGAATTTAGCAACTTGCTTAAAGTCCTTTAACTCAAGGCTCATGCCGACACCGGTCATGACAAGGATCAAAGAAAGCGGTAGGAGGATGGGGATGATCTGCTCAGCCATAGTTGTGGGTAAAAGGTATCGTTAGCTTTATGAATTAGCGATCGCTTCTGCTGCAGCGGTGATGAAGCCTTGTTCGGAGGAGTCGGGGATGGTGATGTCTGAGTTTGGTTTCTGGTAGTTAGAGTCCTCGTCGCCTGGTGCGCGGTAGCAGAGGTCGTAGTGGTTTTCTAGTACAGATTGGGTGAAGTTATCCCAGTCTTGAGCGTCTATGAGAGCATCCCATTGCTCGACTTGTTCTTTGCCGCGAAGAGGGGTGAGCTTACTTAGGAGGTACTTGAGCTCTGAGGATTGTTCTTGGAAATGCGGGTAGTCTTCACGGAGTACCTTGATGCGTTCCGCGACGGAGAGCTTTACATTGATGACTGCTGAGCGCTTGAGTGCTGCCCAGAGTGAGCTTGGGCAGTGGATGCTTCCGATGCGGTTACTCTCAGCTTCGGTGAAGATAGGCTTGCTGAAGTCGAGCTGCTGCATGGTGTGCCAGAGTATGGTCTCAAATTTTTTCTGAGTCGGCTGAGGTGACTCTGGTGTGGCTCCTAGTAGTGAGCCTTTGTGGTTAGCCAGTCCCTCGAGGTCTAAGATCTGACCGCCTTGGGCTTCGATGGCTTTGAGTAAGCGAGTTTTCCCTACCCCTGTGAGGCCAGAGAGGACTTGTAGATTGAGCTCCTTGTCTTGAAAGAGCGTCTCGGTATCACTGACGATGTGTTTTCTAAAAGCACGGTAACCACCGCTAATGACAGTAGCATCCCAGCCGATAGATTTTAAAATAAAAGTGAATGAACGAGAGCGCATGCCGCCGCGCCAGCAGTAGAGCAGGGGGGTGTAGTCTGATCCGTGCTCCATCATCTTTTCCTGGATGTGCTTGGAGACATTTGCTGAGATCAGTGAGGCACCTAGTCTGCGCGCTTCAAAGGTGTTATCCTTATAGAGTGCGCCCACTTCGACACGCTGCAGATCATCTAAGACCGGCAGGTTTATAGCTCCGGGGATGTGGTCTAGCTGATATTCTGCGGGTGAGCGCACATCGATGATTTCTGAATAATCAGAGAGATCAAATGGGAATGTTATAGTGGATAAGTGCTGCATGCGTGTTAGTGGCTGGAGTGTGCCTCAAACTCATTAAGATAACATCATAAAAATACGATTTATGTCTATCTCTGGCAATTTTGTCTTTTTTGAAGCAAATAAAAATACTAGTACTAATCTCATGACCGACATCGAGATTGCTCAGAAAGCCATCATGCAGCGTATCACGCCTTTAGCTCACGAAAAACTGGGTATAGAGGACCAGCATCTTGAGCCGTTTGGCCATTACAAAGCTAAGCTATCGCTGGAGTATATAGAGACCCTGAAGGACAGGCCTAACGGTAAACTCATCCTGGTCACAGCTGTAAGCCCCACGCCTGCAGGTGAGGGGAAGACGACTACCTCGGTAGGTCTGACAGATGGCCTGAATAAGATCGGTAAAAAAGCGGTGGTCTGTCTGCGTGAACCGTCACTAGGACCATGTTTCGGGATGAAGGGTGGAGCCGCTGGCGGTGGCTATGCACAGGTGGTACCTATGGAGGATATAAATCTCCACTTCACGGGTGACTTCCATGCGATAGGTCTGGCGAATAATCTTTTAGCAGCACTCGTGGATAACCACATCCACCACGGTAATGATCTAGGCATCGATGTCCGACGCGTGGTCTGGAAGCGCGTGGTAGATATGAATGACCGCTCTCTTCGTGACATTACTGTAGCTCTCGGTGGCGTGGGGAATGGCTACCCTAGATCCGATGGCTTCGACATCGTGGTGGCTAGTGAAGTGATGGCTATTTTCTGCCTGTCTAATAGTGTGGAGGAAATGAAGGAGAAGCTCGGAAATGTAGTAGTGGCATATACTCGAGATCGTAAGGCTATCCATGCGCGTGATCTGGAAGCTCACGGAGCTATGACGGTGCTTCTCAAGGATGCCTTTAAGCCAAATATCGTGCAGACGCTGGAAGGTAATATTGCATTCGTCCACGGTGGACCATTTGCCAACATTGCGCATGGATGTAACACGGTTATCTCTACTAAGGCGGCTCTCAAGATGGCGGACTATGTGGTGACTGAAGCGGGCTTTGGCGCGGATCTTGGTGCGGAAAAATTTGTCAACATCAAGTGTCGTAAGTCAGGGCTGAAGCCAGATGCATCTGTGGTCGTAGCTACGATCAAGGCGCTAAAGTATCACGGTGGTGCAGAGCTAGATACTCTAGAGAATGAGAACCTAAAAGCACTTAAAACAGGCTTGAAGAACCTAGAGCGGCACGTGCGTAATATGAGCGAGAATTTCGGTCTGCCATGCATCGTGGCGATCAATAAGTTCACCTATGATACTCAAGCTGAGATAGACCTAGTGACTAACGAGCTCGCTAAGCTAGAGGTGAAGGTAGTGCTAGCTGACCACTGGGCTAACGGTGGAGCAGGGGCCGAAGATCTAGCTCTCGAGGTGGTCGAGACGCTGGATACACAGCCGGCTGACTTTAAATTACTCTATGAAGACTCTGCTCCTTTATGGGAGAAAATGGAGACTGTCGCGAAGAAGATATACGGAGCAGATGGCATAGAAGCTGACTCTAAAGTTCGCAGCCAGATCCAGAGACTAGAAGCTGATGGATACGGAAAGTATCCTATCTGTGTGGCGAAGACACAGTACAGCTTCTCTACAGATCCGAATAAGCTCGGAGCTCCTGAGGGACACATTGTGAGTATCCGTGAGGTGAGACTCTCAGCTGGAGCAGAATTTATAGTCATCATCTGTGGTGATGTCATGACGATGCCTGGCTTACCTAAGGTACCCGCTGCGAATCGTATCGACATTGATAACGACGGCAAGATCGTCGGGCTATTCTAAGTCTTCTAGCATTTTAATCTAACAACAACCAATTAATCAATAAACCAATAAACTATTATGCAACATCACGTATATTTCTGGCTCAAAGAAGAGAAGAAGACAGAGGAAGCTCGCGCGGAATTCACTAAAGGCCTAGAGCTTTGTAAGAACGTCCCAAGTGTATCCGGCGGAAGCTGGGGAGTCTCAGCTGGTACTCCAGAGCGACCAGTAACTGATAAGTCATGGGACTATGCTCTCTACCTTTCATTCGATAGTGTAGAAGACCATAACGCCTATCAGGTGCACCCAGATCACGATGTCTTTGTAAATAACTGCAAGGACTTCTGGTCAAAGGTGACTATCATGGATGTGGAATAGGCTAGCCTAACATTATCTAACAAAATTATATTTACATCTCTAACAACGTTTGTTGTTAGAGGTGTTTTGTTTCCATAGAGAGATGCTTCAAGGGCATCGGTCAGAGATCTGAAAGCCCGACCTGATAGGACTATCTCTAGTCAGAAACTAGCACTAAAAACCTAGCTTGCGCTATCCTTTATAGCCATTAGGGTACTTAGACTGCCAGTTCCACGCTGACTCGATCATCGCCTTGAGATCGTATTCAGCTGTCCATTTTAGATCTGTATTCGCGAGAGATGAGTCTGCGATGCAGGTGGCGATGTCACCGGAGCGTCGCGGTCCCGTCACGGTTTTTATTTCCTTACCAGAGACTTCGCGGAAGGTCTCTACCATTTCTTTTACCGAGTAGCCGACGCCTGTGCCTATATTATAAACTAGAGTTTCTTGATCTGTAGTAGCAAATTTTTCTAGCGATTTCACATGTGCCTTAGCTAGGTCAACGACGTGAATATAGTCGCGCACGCCAGTACCGTCTGGGGTGTCATAGTCATCTCCAAAGATAGTCACGTGCTCACGTAGGCCGACGGCTACCTGGCTGACGAATGGGAGAAGGTTATTAGGATAGTTAGGGTCTTCACCTATTTCGCCAGATGGGTGAGCTCCCACGGGATTGAAATATCTTAGAATGATGACGTCCCAGTCGTATGTTTCTCCTGTGTCCATGAGGATCTGCTCCATCATCGCCTTGGTCTGGCCGTAAGGATTCGTAGCCTGAATAGGGGCTTTCTCGGTGAGAGGGATAGTCTCTGGATCACCATAGACAGTGGCTGAAGAACTGAACACTATCTTAGAGACAGCATGATCTTGCATGACCTCGAAGAGGGTGAGTGAGCCAGTGATGTTATTATGATAATAGCGAAGTGGCTGTTCGACAGATTCGCCGACAGCCTTGAGAGCTGCAAAGTGGATGACAGCATCGATGTTTCCTTCTTTCTCAAAGACCGCATTGAGGGCGTCTTTGTCTAGTATGTTTACCTGGTGGAAGCTGAGTGACTTGCCGGTGAGGGCTTTGATACGCTTCATTGGCTCTAGTTCTGAGTTAGAGAGATCATCCACGATGACGACTTCGTAGCCAGAATCTAACAGTTCTACACATGTGTGGGAACCAATGTAACCGGCACCACCAGTGACTAGAATTTTTTTCATGATATGGAAAGTATGAGAGTGGATAAGTCTTACTTAGACTGCTCTAGCATCTTAATGATCGGAGCTTCTGCGCGAGCTCGGATGTCTTCGGGCATTTCTACAGACGGGGAGAGATCCTTGAGGCAGTCATGAAGCTTCTGCAGGGTATTCATTTTCATAAATTTGCAGTCATTACATGCACAGTGATCTGTAGGTCCAGGGATAAGGTTCTTATCTGGAGCTTCCTTTTGAAGTCTGTGAAGCATGCCGCTTTCAGTCACCACGATGATGTCTTTCACTGGTGCGTTCTTACAGTAGTCTACCATTTTCTCAGTAGAGCAGACCTCATCAGCGAGGAGTCGTACTGCTGTGGTGCACTCCGGGTGAGCGACTACGAGAGCGTCAGGGTGCTTTTGCTTGATCTTATTGATAGAGCTCTGTGTGAACTCAACGTGGACGTAGCATGATCCCTGCCAGAGATCCATTTTACGGCCAGTCTGCTCCATGACCCAAGCGCCTAGATTAGCATCAGGTACGAAAAGGATAGGGCGGTCAGCTGGGGCTTGGTTGACAATTTTGACAGCATTTCCAGAAGTAACAATGACGTCACAGAGCGCTTTGACACCACCTGAGCAGTTAATATAAGCGATGACGTAGTAGTTTTTCTCAGCATTAGCCTTGATAAATGCTTCGAGATCTTCTGCTGGGCATGACTCCTCAAGTGAGCAACCAGCGTCTTTATCTGGAAGAATAACTGTCTTCTGTGGATTAAGAATTTTTGCAGTTTCAGCCATGAAGTGGACACCGCAGAATACGATGACATCCGCTGGAGTCTGCTGAGCTTTATATGCTAAACCGAGTGAATCACCCACGTAATCAGCAATGTCTTGGATCTCACCATCTTGGTAGTTGTGAGCAAGAATCACTGCATTACGTTCTTTTTTGAGGCGTAAGATTTCTTCTTTAAGGTCAATAGCTGTAGCTTCCATATATTGGTAGATTAGTAGAAAATCAGCATTTGCCAAATATTTTCTATATTTAAGAATGGGATAGTTAGGATTTAATGAGTTTTCCGTTAGCTTAGCTGATTGTTCTTACGCTTGATTAAAAAGGTGATGAACATCGGGACACCTACTATGAGACCTAGTGGGAAGATGACGACTGCCCAGAGCGCTGAGATTAACATACCGGAACAATAGAACCAAGCTGGTGGAGACTTCTTGATAGTGAGCAGCATGAAGATAATGCCTATAAAGCCAAGGAATAAAGTAGCTATGAAGAAGTACATGATCTCGTATAATCTAGTACTAATGTTATCTACATTAATGGGGGTATTGTCATAGTTAAGAATTCTCAAGGTAAATTCGAGATATACAGAGGAAGCAAGCTGGCCTAAAAGAGGAGCAATATATAGACAGCAAGCTAGGATAGCTAATTTGAAATGTGTCTTCTCAAGGGGTCTTATTGATTCAGTGTTTTTACTGATTTCAGAACTTGGTGGTTGGTAGGGATTGGTTTCCATTAATACTATTGACTGAATTTGAGTGCTATTTATCTGCGAGACTATGTCTCCGTTGTGAAGTGCGTTCATTCAAGAATATCTATCAAGAGCTTAGACTATTACTAACGAGTGTTCTATATTTAGAGCTGTTTAAGTGTTTTCATTGGCAAGAATGAGGAATAATTTGAGGTAGTCTTATTATATCCCTTCAATGATGAAACAAATTCTTACCAGAAAACTAATTAAGATAGCAAAAATTTTAGTTGCTGTATCAGTCTTATCGGGTACTAGCACCTATGCTCAAGAACATAATGCGCAATGGATGTCTGGCGCTTGGGGAGTAGGGTTTCGTTTCAAAGCTGATGATAAGGCTGATATGGACTCCTGGGATGCAGACATTTTAGCAGATCAGATAGCTGAAATGCCTGGAGTGACATATGTTATTTTTAATTTATCAGATGCAGCTCATGGAGATGCTTATGTAGCGCCTCACTCAGTGCTGAGCCTACTCACGCCTGGAGCGACACCTACGAGCCCGGATAATGACCCGATGAATGGTAGAGATCTGTTTATGGATATGGCGGTGGCATTTCAGGCTAGAGGGATCAAGGTCATTGCTTATTGCGCTACCCAAGGACCCGCGATGTTAAAGCATGGTGCTGCAAACGCTTATGACGGAGTAGAGGATGCAGATGGAAACTTCACCTCTCAAGCGATGGATAACTGGGCCGCCTATGTTACTCAAGAATACGGTGATACCTCTATTGATACCTACAAGACGGCTTATGCGGAGGTGATCATTGATGAGTATGCTGAGCGTTATGGCACATTGATCGATGGCTGGTTGTTCGACCATGCTAGTAATGGAAATATACCGCTGCTCCATGACACGGTAAAAACGTATAACCCAGATGCGGTACTTGCCTTTAACGACGGTCAGAAAGTGCCGCTTATTAATAACAACCCAGGCTACGAGGACTACACCTTTGGCCACCCTACACCGATAGCTCAATTAAATTCTAGTGATGCTGTAAATTTACCGATGCTAACGGCTATTGAGGATACTGCTGAGGGGTACTTCGAGGCGGATAATGAAGTATCACTGGGGCATATGTTTATACCTATTCAGGAGACTTGGAATTCTGGTGACCTTGTGTGGACACAAGAACAAGGTTCAGACTGGTTGGGACGTTGTCTTAAAGCCGGTGGAGCATGGACATGGAATGTGGATGTAACAGATAGTCAATCTATCCTCAGAACAGACACAGTTGTCCTCATGAATGAGATTTTCGATGGCATCCTTACCAGTAATGGCACTCCCTACAGCTGGTTAGCTAAATACGGACTAGTTACGGATAATGATTACGAAGCTGCAGATCTTCTGGATTCTGATGGTGACGGTCAGCTAAATCACGAGGAATATGATGCCGGTACAGACCCGACTGATGACCAGTCACAGTTTGTAATCTCCTCGATCACTCAAGAGGGAGGAAACTTCATCATCACCTGGAACAGTGAAAGCAACCGACTCTATACATTGTTAAAATCAAGCACGTTGGAGCAAGGTAGCTGGACCGAGGTGACTGCTAACATGGATGGTCTAGATGGATCTACCTCATACACCTATGCTGCAACAGCAACTGACCCGAAAATGTTCTTCAAGGTCAGGTTAGAAACTGCGGAGTAGGGAGGTTGCTTAGGGTTTTCGGCTTTCGCGGATTTCTTTCCATGTGCAGGTGACTGCCATGAAGCGACTACGATCCATTCGTTTCTTCTTATGCAGCTCATCGATGTCGTAAATATCAATAGATGTAGCTTGCTTGAGTTCATAGTATTCATGGTGCTACAGGAACTGAAAAAGATACTTATAGTCCGTGGACTAATAGTCGTCATTCTTGCATTATTGCAGGATGCAAAAGACTAAGATTTTAGCACTTGTAAAACTGGGTGAAACTATAAGGACAATTCGAGAGTCTCAACAAATTTCTCAGGAAGAATTGGCTGAGAAAGCTGATTTAGATAGGACATACATCGGGGGGGTTGAAAGAGGAGAGAGAAACTTGACGATACTTTCCGCTTTGAAAATTTGTTCTGCTCTTGAAGTTGAGCTTAGTAAACTAACTGAGGGGGTTAAAAATGCTTAAAATTAAATACCCTCAAGCTCTAGAGGAAGTCTTAAATAGCGGTCTTATTAAAGATATCGAAAATGAAAGAGCTATAGCTACCCATTTTCTAGATTCACCTGAGATTAAACCAGCGGGAATAAATCATTTTATCTATGAAGATCTTTGTAGGCTTATAGGGATTGAAGCTACAGACACTAGATTAGTTTATGAAGGAGCCGAAGACCAATTACACTTCAAGCTTACCAATAATGACGTTCCTTTTCCTGCTCCCAATAATCCCAAATTTAAATTCATCGACTTGTTTGCTGGTATTGGTGGTTTCAGAGTAGCTTTTCAAGCACTCGGAGGTAAATGTGTCTTTTCAAGTGAGTGGGATAAATCAGCTAAACAGACCTACGAGGCTAACTACGGAGATTATCCATACGGGGACATCACAAAAATTTCCGAAAAAGATGTACCTGATCATGATATTCTATGCGCTGGTTTTCCTTGTCAGGCATTTTCTATAGCAGGCAAGCGTGGAGGTTTTGAGGACACGAGAGGCACTCTGTTTTTTGACGTAGCTAGAATTATTAAAGAGAAGCAACCGAGAGCATTTTTTTTAGAAAATGTTAAAGGTTTAATTAGCCACAAAAGCGGACAAACTCTGAAAACTATTCTTAAAACTCTCAGAGAGGACCTAGGCTATTATGTTCCAGATCCTCAGATTCTGAACGCGAAGGACTATGGTGTTCCTCAAAACAGGGAGAGGATTTTTATTGTAGGATTTCACCCTGAAGAAAATATTAAAGAATTTGAATATCCTCAAAAGAAAAAGAAAGTAGTTACTTTCGCAGACGTAAAAGAAGAAGAAGAGGTTTCAGTGAAGTACTTTATGTCAACCGTGTATCTGCAGACACTAAGAGATCACAGAGCTAGACATGAAGCAAAAGGTAATGGGTTTGGTTATGCAATTATTCCAGATGACGGAATTGCAAACTCAGTAGTATGTGGAGGAATGGGAAGAGAACGTAATTTAGTAATAGATCATAGGTTGTCAGATTACACACCTATTACTCACATCAAAGGAGTCGTTAATAGGGAAGGGATTCGTAAAATGACTCCACGAGAATGGGCAAGACTGCAAGGATACCCTGAAAAATTTAGAATAGTAGTTGCTGATGCTAATGCTTATAAACAATTTGGTAACTCCGTGGCTGTACCCGCAATAGCTGCTACAGCAAAACAAATAATTAACACCCTTTTCTTAAAATAATGAAAGGAAATAAAGGAGAATGGTCTGAGCCATATGTTCTAATCAAACTATTAGCAGATGGGGAACTTAAACAGGGCACTATTGATCAATCCGTATCCTGTGAAGCCCCATATAATGTTGTAGGTCTCTCTCGACATGAGAAAGTAGATAAACAAATAATTAGCAAACTTTATGAACGAGTAGGAGACAATATTTCCATAATTTGTAATGATGAACTAATTAGCAATATCCCAATCGAGAAATTCTCTAAGCATGTTTCGACTTTCTTTGAGGAAATATCGTCTATGTCAGGATCATGTAGTTTATCGGACTCTCTAGCAAATTTTCTCAAGATAATTAGCGTAGAATCGGTTAAAGCTGATTCAAAAAGAAAAGCCGATATTGAGGTTCTAATACATGATCACTATACATCCACTAATCAAAACCTTGGGTTTAGTGTGAAATCTCAACTCGGCTCACCAAGCTCTCTTGTCAATGCATCTCAAAAAAACACAAATTTCAGATACAGGATAAACGGCAATATTTCAGCTGAACAAATTGCAACTATCAACTCAATAAAGACTCGGAGAAAAGTTAAAGATCGCATTGAAAAGCTTGAAGAGATAGGAGCAAAGCTAGAATTTGAGTCAGCACTTGGAGATGTTTATACTGATAATCTACTACTCATTGATCGAGATATAGCAAAAATTTTAAGCGAATGTTTATTACACCATTACTCAGGGATTAATTCTTCTATGAAAGTTATGTGTGATATTTTGGATAAAGAAAACCCCTTAGGTTATCCACTTCGTAAATGCAATTCATTCTACGAGTTCAAACTTAAAAGATATCTCTCGGAATCAGCTTTAGGTATGATTCCCGCGTCAGAATGGTCAGGTAAACATCACGCTACAGGCGGTTATATCGTTGTTAAAAGTGACGGTGAATTAATTTCTTACCACCTTCTAAGAAAAAATTTATTTGAGGATTATCTACTAAATAATACTAAATTTGAGAGTCCTTCGACAAGTAGACATGATTACGGAAAAATCTACAAAGATAACGACAATGTTTTCATCAATTTAAATTTACAGATAAGATTTACACAATAATTAACATGAGGTAACCTGCGCCAACCTAAATTAGTTGAATTAAATACTTCTTATTTAGGGCTTTCTGAAAAAGATTTCAAAGCATGCAGGACACAACTTTTGGGATGATATTAGAGCTAGAAGTGCACGGATATGTTATTATAAGCTTTGAAAAAGCGTGCACCTCACATGATTAGACAACAACCAAATTAAACTGAATTTACCGACTTCATCCACCCTTTTGGCGGTAAATTACCAATCTCTAACAGATGGATTAAATTAAGCCAACTAGTCCCTTGGGATGAAGCCCAAACCCTCTACTCCAAAGGATTCAAGAAGACTAAAATGGGTACTCCAGCGCTCTCTGGCAGAATTGCTTTCGGAGCTCTTATCATTAAAGAACGACTCTGCTGCACTGATGAAATAGTCGCGTGAGACTTTTTCAGGAAGCCCTAAGTAATCTAACACGTATCAAAGTTTGGCGAATGATACATGAAGCGCTATCCATTATTAGAATCTCATGGCGTAGTTGATTTTAAAAACTACCCGCTTTTCTGTGGGTTTCTAGATAGGTGAGTTCGGGCTTGTATTTAGCAGGTAGATTAATCTTATCACCTTCTTTTTTTAGGAAATACTGATCGACGCTTTGGCTAGTGTAATGGTCTTTTATGTCCTTGGATAGGATGATGCGATAGTCGTTATCTAGGCTGATGAGGTGACGGTCGAATGCTGCGTCATAGGTAGCGGACAGGCAGAGGCCGTTTCTGGGGTCTAGCCTTTTACTTACGTCAGCTGACCATGGGATGATGTGGCTGGCTCGATTGACTTCTGGGATGTTTAAGCCAGTGATACAACATGAGTTGTCATAGATCTGGAGTATCATTTTACGAAAGACGTTCTGGTTACTCCTTGTTTTGACTGAGCGAATTACTTCTTTACCAGTAAGGTTATCTAAATCTTCTAAAAGGTGAGTAGGATAGTTTATATCCACCGATAGCTTCTTTGTTAATTCATCTTCGTTGCCTTGATGATTTTTAAATTTGGTGAGTAGAATATTCTCGTATTGGAATTGGATTAAAAAATCTTGGTAAGCATTTAGGGCAGCGGAACAGAATCCATCACGTAAGTAGCTCTTTGGTATACCTTCTAGCGCCCAGATGCTCTGATCTCCTTTCTTTTTCTCTGCTAAAGTGAATGTATAGAGGTCTTGTACTCTGGTAATAGAGGTAAGGTTCCATAGATTTTGACAGTCAGCGAAGCTCACGGGCTTCTGAGAAATCAATTGCCCTAATGTAGGCACTGGCTTTGCCACTACCTTCTCTATTTACTTCTAAAAGGTAATCAGAAAAATGTTTCTTTAGCATGAGTGTGGTGGATAGTTGGTTTGTATGAGGAGAATTCCAAATTTTTATAAGTCATCAAAGAATCCCAAATAATGATCATTTTTTTATTTAACCATTAGCGGTTAATGGGTTCAAGTTCTTCTTTATTCTTCATCGAGATGATTGAATGTTAATGTTCAAATATTTAAGATCACGCGAGGTTGGCAGAGCTTAGATATTAAGCTGTAATGTTAGGTAGTTTGGGATGTTGAGTTGCGAGCTTCTTTCATTTCCGCTGTGCTTTCAGCACAGTTTTTCTGGGCGGGGTGTATCTAGGGCTGAAGCCCTAGACTTTGCAGATGATCTCCTGTCAGGAGATTTGATGTTGTGTTCATTTCCGCTGTGCCTTCAGCACAGTTTTTTGTGGGTGTGGTTTATCTAGGGCTGAAGCCCTAGACTTTGCAGATGATCTTCTGTCAGGAGATTTGATGTTGATTCATTTCTGCTGTGCCTTCAGCGCAGTTTCTCTGGGGTGGGAGGTAATGGGTAAAGCGTTTCTGACGGGCTATGGTTGTGATTGGTATTTGCTAAAATGGAGGTGAGGGGGTAGAGCTAGGAATATGCCAATGCTACAGCCTTTACCGATGCCAGAGAAGACGACTGGTGTGTTGTCGTTTGACTTCGATGGGACGCTTGTGTGTCCGGATTCTGAGCCGATGCTGGAGCCGGCGTTCTTTGATAAGATCAAGGAGCTACGTGAAGATGGCTGGGTGTGGGGGATCAATACTGGGCGCTCGCAGGCGCAGATGATAGATGGTTTCTTGGAAGGGGGATTTCCGTTTTTACCGGACTTTATGGTGGCGCGTGAGCGGGAGCTGTATACTCCTGGGAGTATGAACCGTTGGCTGCCTGTGAGGGAGTGGAATGTGCGCTCTGAGAAGGCTCATAAGAAGGTGTATAAGAGGGCGAAGAAATTTCTAAAGCAGGTGCAGGATCACGTGGAGTCTGATACGGGGGCTGAGTGGGTGAGCGAGGTGGGAGACCCTGCGGGGATAGTAGCGAACTCTATCGAGGAGATGGCTGGGATCTTGGAGTTCATCGATGCTGGCATTTCTGAGCAGAAGGATCTGGGCTACTTGCGGAATACGATTTATTTACGTTTTAGTCATAAGGACTATCATAAGGGTACTTCATTAGCGGAGATAGCGCGTCGCTGTGGTGTGGGGGCTGAGAGGGTATTTACGATAGGTGATGGGCATAATGACCTGGATATGCTGTATCCTAAATACGCTGGGATGCTGGCTTGTCCTGGGAATGCGGATGATGTGGTGAAGGCGCATGTGCGCGAGCAGGGCGGATACATCGCTGAGGGGCTAGCTAGCTTAGGTACGCTCGAGGCGTTGGAGCATTTCATTTCGCTCTAGGTGAACTGGGCGAGTGTGCTCTTGAGGTTCGGTTAAAAAAATTTTTGTCTGCAGCGCGAATTAACTTCACATTTGCGTGGCTGAAATGTTTCTCTCATTAAGACGGTATGAGCGACACAAATAACACATTCAAACGAGTAGTACTCAAGCTGAGCGGAGAGGCTCTGCGCGAGGTGGGCAGTCAGGATAATATTTCTCCGGAGATAGTAGAGCGCATCGCTAAGGAGATAGCAGCTGCTCATGCAAAGGGAGTAGAGATTGCGATTGTTGTGGGCGGGGGGAACTTCTGGAGAGGAGCTAGTGCTTCTGCTCGTGGTATGGACCGCGCTACTGCTGACTATGTGGGGATGATGGCTACGGTGATGAATGCACTTGCTGTGCAGTCTGCGATAGAGGCTGAAGGTGTGGCTTGCGTGGTACAGTCTGCTATCGAGATGAAGAATGTAGCTGAGCCATTTATCCGCAGGAAGGCGAATAAGCAGCTGAGCCATAAAACGGTGGTGATTTTCGCTGCGGGAACAGGTAGCCCGTTTTTCTCTACAGATACTACAGCGGCACTCAGAGCGAGTGAGATGGGAGCAGATGCTATTCTAAAGGCAACGATGGTAGATGGTGTCTATACGGCGGACCCTAAGAAGGACTCTACGGCGACTCGCTATGAGGCGGTGAGCTTCGAGACTTGTATCAATGATCAGCTTGGGGTGATGGATTCTACTGCATTTTCGCTCTGCATGGATAATGATATCCCGATCATGGTGTTTGACCTTAATGTGAATGGTAATATCACTAAGGCAATTCTTGGTGAGAAGATTGGCACGATCGTTAGCCGCTAATATTTTCTAGCAGTAAAAATTTAACAATAGAATAAGTAAGTATAATGGAACCTACAGAAGTAATATCAGAACTAAAGGTGGCGATGGAGTCAGCTATGGAGCATATGAATAAGGAGTTCTCATCCGTGCGTACGGGTAAGGCTTCTCCTTCATTGGTGGAAAATGTCATGATCGATGTGAAGGCATATGGTACGCGTATGAAGCTGCGTGACCTGGCTATCATTAGCACGCCTGAGCCAAGACAGATCGTCATCCAGCCGCATGATCCGAGTACGGCGGATGACATCGACCGCGGTATCCGAGAAGCTCAGCTGGGCTTCAACCCGGTGAACGAAGGAAAGCTCCTCCGCCTGCCTATCCCTGAGCTGAACGAAGAGCGACGTCAGGAAATGGTGAAGCGCGTGAAGACGATCAGTGAAGATATCAAGGTGCGTGTTCGCGGATGCAGAAAAGAGGGAATGGATAATGGTAAGAAGATGAAGAGTGATAATATTCTTACGGAAGATTCACTACGTGACTTCGAAGCAGAGGTGCAGGAGATCACTAATGGATATAGCAAGAGGGTGGATGAAGAGTCTATTGCTAAGGAGAAGGAAGTGATGACAGTCTAAGGCATAGTCATCGCATATAAATTTTTGGAATAACTAAGCAATCACTCACTCATAGAAGACATGGAAAACGTAATTATTATTGGAACCGGCCCTGCTGGATATACCGCAGCTATTTACTCTGCTCGCGCAGATCTCGCCCCGCTCATCCTCACTGGTTCTCAGCCAGGAGGTCAGCTGACTACGACCACTGATGTGGAGAACTTCCCTGGTTTCCCAGAGGGGATCATGGGACCTGAGCTGATGCAGAAGATGCAGCAGCAAGCAGAGCGCTTCGGTGCTCGTGTGGAGAATGGTGTGGCGGTGACGAATGTCATTCATAATGCTGATAAATCATTCACTGTCGAGGCGCACAATGTGTTCTCACCAGACGATAAGAAGGTGTACCAGACGAAGACGGTGATCATCGCTTCTGGAGCATCTGCTAGATACTTAGGTCTTCCAGGTGAGGAAGAGCTAGTGAAGTCTGGTGCTGGTCTTACTGCGTGTGCTACCTGTGATGGAGCATTCTACAGAGACGTTCCTGTCTGTGTGATCGGTGGTGGAGACTCTGCTGCTGAGGAGGCTACGTTCCTGACAAAGTTTGCTAGTAAGGTGTACCTTATTCACCGTCGTGAAGAGCTACGCGCTTCTAAGATCATGGCTGCGCGTGCGCTGGCTAATGAGAAAGTGGAGCCAGTGTGGAACTCCGGCGTGACTGGCTATGTGCTGGATGAGAATAAGCGCATCAAGGCTGTGAAGCTTAAGAATACTGTGGATGGTACAGAGTCTGAGCTAGCTGTAGAAGGTGTGTTCATGGCTATCGGGCATAATCCTAACACGGGCTTCATTAGTAAGGATCTCGTGGATCAAGATGACTCAGGTTATCTGATCCAGATCCCGGGTAAGACAGCGACTAAGACACCAGGCGTCTTCGCTGCAGGTGATGTGGCTGATACGGTGTACCGTCAGGGTATCACTGCTGCTGGTCAAGGCTGTGCAGCGTCTCTCGAAGCTGAGCATTACATTGCTAACTTGGAAGGTTAGTTAGAAGGTAGAGAAGCTGATCTAAGAAAATTTGATAATCCCAGATGCTTATGTGGCGTCTGGGATTTTTTTGTTTCTGATGCTGCTTACTGAATCTTGCTGAGCGGAATCGTGTCTGGGTATTTCTTGAAGTTTACATCGATGTAGTGCCACCACTCATGAGGGAGTGGGTAGAAGCCAGACTTATGCATGGCGTATTGTAGGATCTTGAGGTTTTTGGCAACGGTGGGGTCTGAGTGACGGAAGGATGAACTGGCTTGTGGGGTGAAGGCATCGAAACCAGTGGGCATGGGGATGGCTTTGCCAGATTTTGTAACGAGTGTGATGTCTACTGCTGTGCCACATGAGTGCTGTGATGGAGAGTTCCTAGGGTTCGCCACGAAGTCATCATTTCTGCCTGATGCTTCGTAGAGTTTCCACTGGGCTGATGGTGGGCGGTAGGAGTCCCAGACCTTGAGGCGACAGCCAAATTCTTTTACTATTGCATTAGCATGTTTCAGTCTGAGTGCTGTTTCTGGTCTACAGAGTGCGGGGAATGAAGTGGGGTAGAGTGGTGACTTAGCTACGATGGATGGTCGTGTGTACTGGAGGTCGATGACGATAGTGGGGTCTATTTCCTGGATAGAAACGAGGTTAGCTGCCGCGTATTTTGGATTACTCGACACGGGGAGTTTCTTGAACTGTGGCGGAGCTGATCTGTCGTTGGTCGGGATAGGCTTCGATGATGCTGTTGATCCACTGGGAGAGCAGTAACAGATGGTGAAGCAGATGAGGGGAAGGCCTAGAGTGATGAGGTTTTTCATGGGGAGGGTGATTTTTAGGAAATGTTGTTAGAGCTAGTTAGTGGATTTTGATTCATGCTTAGACTTCACATCAGGAGTAGTATTGATCCTGCCGTTGATCGCCTTTTCTAGGAGCGGGTAGTTACGCTTACCGATGGGGTAGAGGCTGGTGACTATGCCACCGGTTTCTTCTGCGTTATAATGAAGGATCATTTGGTTGACTACGAAGTCTGCGTGATGGATGTCTGACCAGAAGACGACTTGGAGGTTTTTCTCAGGTTTCCAGAAGGGGAAGATTTCGATGCCCATGGGAGTGAAGATGATGTAGGCGTGGCGCACGCAGTGGACGCCAATGCGGAAGAAGAGGGCGGCTGGTATGAGGGGGGTGAGACTGAGCCACCAGTAGGCTTTAAAGTCAGCGTGGGTCGGACCCCAGTTTATAAATTCATTAAATAATGTGCCGATGCAGATCATGACGCAGAGGGTACCTAGGAAGAAGAAGAGGGTGGCTTGAGATGAACGGGTGAAGCGGACTTCTTTCTCAGGCTCTACTACTTCCTTACGCGGTGATCCGAAGATGCGCTTACTGATGCCAGCTCCATCATTAGGATCTATTTGAAATGCAGGTTGCTTTTTTATGGGGGGATCTGACATGACTTCTAACTATAGTAAATAGGTGTTAGTTCTTGTTCAAATTTTCTCAGCGATAAGTGTGATGATGTGTGCATCTGGATCTGGTCCTACGTCAGGATCTGATGCGGATGCTGGCTCTAGGTCAGTGATGAGTGATAGCTCTTTCCAGCCACAGGAAGCTAATAGGAGCTTGAGTTCTTGATAGCTGTACCACTGGATTTCTTGCTTAGAGCGGTGTTCTTGTTTTTTACCGTTGGTGTGGGTGACGGTGTACTGGTGCTTCCGAGATAGTGTCTGGGTGAGTCGGTTGATGGTAAATTTTGTCTTACAGACAGCCTTGGCGCCTTTATCTTCTCCGACTGGTGCCTCGTGATCTACGTACCAGTCACCTTCGCTAAGCTCACCTGCTATCTCAGCCCAGGGGATGAAGAGGGTGAGGTAGAGCTGGGCGTCATCGCTGGTGTAGCTGAGTGCTTGCTTCAGCATGTCTTGGAATCCGTCACGGCTGAGTAGCTGAGCTGTGAATGCTGGGACGGAAACACGCTCGTATTTCTTATCTAATGGGAGTCCTACGATGTCTGCTGTGTGGATGTCCTGTTCGCCTAGCTTAGAGGTGAGGTTTTGTTTCTGAGCATTAGTGTGGAGGATGTCTACCATGTCAGGTGAGATCTCGACTCCGTCTATGGGATGGCCGTCACTGAGGAGAGGGAGCAAGAGCCTTCCTGAACCACAACCTATTTCTAGACTGAGCTTTTTATCATGAAACTCCTCTAGTAATGGAAGCTCAGAGATGATGTCTTCTTGTTCCCAGAATGTGTCGTGGAGTTTAGCTTCTAGATCTGTGTACACGGTAGTGGTAGGTATGGTAGGTATGAAAAAGTAGCTATGACTGCGTGTTTTTGAGCTTGTTGATCTCGATCTTCTTAGTGATCTCAGTGGCAGTTTCACAGGGGACAAGAGTGTAGATGGTGACACCTGCACTCACTTTCTTAAGGTCTTCTTCTGCGGGGCGGAGTCCGCGTTCGTCTGAGTTTAGAAAGAGAATAATGTGGTCTGGGGTTCCCTTTGAGAAGTCTTCGTAGGTGAACTGCTCAGAGATGGTGGTGGACTTGATGATGCCACCATTGAGGACACGGCTTTCAAGTTCTTTACGATTAGGTCTTCCTGTGAATGGAATACGTCCACGCTGGTGAGAGGCTACAGCATTTGTGTGGTGAGCATTATCATCCATGGGCGCGACTTGCCAGATCTCTGCAGAGCCGAAAATGTGGGTAAATTCTCTCGCTGCGAGGCTGTTTACCTCGTCATTATTAGTGCCCGCTAGGAGCTGACCGATGCCGGTGAGGTCTAGCTCTTCTTCTACATATTCTGAGAGGATGTTCGCGCGTTTGGCGGGGATACCATCCATGGATGCGGCTGCTATGTTAGCGTAGTTTGTATCTAGCATGAGGACATCATGGCCGTCATCGTGGAGAGCTTTAGCGAGCTGTCTACACCAGATGTTCGCTCCAGCGAAGAGGACTCCGCGGGGGTTTTTAGAAGCTAGTCCTAGGCGGTTCGCTAGTGGGGCAGCGAGTAAGCCGTAAAAGGCGACTGTACCGACAATGACGATGAATGTCAGCATGACAAGGCTCTCTGCTTGCTGAGCTACTTCTTGGGTAACTTTCCCTTCTGAAGCTGCTTGTGATAGCTCGAGAGCGAAGATGGAGGTGACCGCTGCGGCGACGATTCCTCGTGGTGCGAGTGATGCTAGGAAGACTTGTTCTTTAAACGTCGTTTTCTTGGTAAATAAATTAGCTCCGAATATGGTCAGTGGGCGGACCACTAAGATGAGTAGGGCTAGGAGAATGAGTCCTTGTTCGAGGACCTCAGTGGTGAGTTTCTCGGTTTCTACTCGACCAGATAGGACGAGGAAGAGGAGTGAGATAATGAGTACTCTGAGGTGTTCCTTGAACTCCAGGATGTGCTTTACCGAGACTGATTTCTGGTTCGCTAGGGCGATGCCCATCACGGTGACGGTGAGTAGTCCAGACTCGTGCACCACGGCATTAGAAGCTGTGTAAGCAATGGCAATCATGGAGATGATGAAGACTGAGTGAAGGAAGTCTGGGATGTAGTGCTTCTTGAGCGCGAACTCAATGGCTTTTGCTAGAATGAAGGCGAAGACGAGGCCGACGATGACGGTCTTAATGAGGGACTCGATGATGGCAGCTCGGGCAGAGTCCCAATCACCAGCAATGGCTGCTTGGAACATAAGAACGGCCATGATGGCTCCGATAGGGTCGACTACGATGCCTTCCCATTTCACAATAGAACCAACCTTACGTGAGGGTTTAATATGCCTGATGAGCGGGGCGATGACTGTGGGACCAGTGACCACCAGGATAGAGCCTAAAATGGTAGCAACTCGCCAGTCCCAATGGAAAAGGTACATGCCAATGGCTGTAGTGAGGGTAAAGGCGATCAGGACACCGATGGTGCATAGTCGAAACACAGGGGCGCCACTTTCCTTGAGTTCGGAGAATTTTAAAGTCAGTCCACCCTCGAAGAGGATGAGCGCTACCGAGAGACCGACTACGGGTAGTAGCAAGGTATTACCAAGTTCCTCAGTGAGGAAGTCATTGATGCTGATGCTGAAGAGTAACTGCGCACCGAAACCAAAGGCGAGGAGTAATAGGATGGACGGAAGTTTGAAGCGCCAAGCTGACCACTGAGCGAGTATGCCTAGGCCTAAAATAATGGTGAGATAGATGCCAAAGGAGATGCCTGTGAAATCGTGAATTAGAAACGACATGATATTTTATTTAAATAGTAAATGGTTTAAAAAATGATGGTAGCTTATTCAGCTTTAGGGTCACGTGTGAGGAGTTCTTGCACGGCTTGTCTCGCTGACTTACCGTGATAGAGTACGTTGTAGACGGCATCGATGATGGGGGTTTCGACGTCTGTCTCACGCGCTGCCTCATAGATGGAGAGAGTGTTTGGCACGCCTTCAGCGACCATGCCTAGTTCATCACATGCTTGTTTGAGGCTGAGGCCCTTTCCGAGAGCCATGCCTACGCGGTTATTACGTGAATGAACTGAATAGCAGGTGGTCATGAGATCGCCTATTCCTGAGAGTCCCATGAATGTGTCTGGCTGACCACCGAGTGCGATACCGAGACGCGTCATCTCTGCGAGCCCGCGGGTGACGAGTGCCGCAATGGCATTATCACCAAGGCCAATGCCAGCTGCGATTCCAGCCGCGATGGCGAAGACGTTCTTGAGTGCTCCACCGAGTTCCATGCCTGCTACATCTTGTGTGGTGTAGGTGCGGAAGTTCTGAGTAGAGAAGAATTTCTGGAGATCTGAGCAGAGTTGCTTATCAATACTGCCAACGACGGTGCAAGTGGCGAGATGGCGGGCTACTTCTTCTGCGTGGTTAGGACCCGAGAGGACTGCGATCGGGTTGTTTGGTAAATTTTCATGAATGATGTCGCTCATTCTGCTGCCGGTTCCACGCTCGATGCCTTTGGCACATGAGATGAGTGGAGTGCTCGCAGGAATGTCTATTACTGATAGCTGATGGGAAATCTCACGGGTGGCAGATGTCGGGACTACAAAGAGGATAATGTCGGCAGTCTTGGTTTCACTGAGATCATTAGTACTGTGGATATTTTCAGCTAAGCTGATCTTTGGTAGATAGCGTGAATTCGTGTGTTGGCTAGAGATTTCTGCAGCTTGATCTGGGCATCTACCAATGATGCAGACCTCGGTGAAGTGTTCAGCAAGTACCATAGATAGAGCCGTTCCCCATGATCCTGAACCCAATATTACCGCTTTATTAGAAGGTGATGACATGGATTATTTAGATTTCTTTTTAGAGACAAATTTATGCTCCTCGCCAGCACGAAGGCTCACGATGTTAGAGCGGTGTTTCCAGATGGCAAGAGCGCCAATGAATGCGGCAAAGATGAAGAGTGGCTTATCCCATGTTCCAGCTTGGATCTTACCATGTGACCATGAGCCGTAAAGAACGAGGAAGGGCAGTGAGCCTGCGGCGACCATACTGGCGACAGAGATGTAGCGCGTGACCTTGAAGGTGATGATGAAAATAGCGATCAAGATAAGTGTCGCAAATGGCATGAATGCTAGGAGTACACCTGCAGAAGTA
The DNA here is from genome assembly GCA_937981665.1 of uncultured Rubritalea sp. Classification (GTDB taxonomy): domain Bacteria; phylum Verrucomicrobiota; class Verrucomicrobiia; order Verrucomicrobiales; family Akkermansiaceae; genus Rubritalea. Next base: position 28,062 of record CALJOJ010000044.1, on the reverse strand, counting down.
GCGATCCCTTTTCCACCCTTAAAGTTGACCCAAGGTGAGTAGTTGTGGCCGAGAATAGCGCACAGACCAGTCAGGACTTTCATGCCTTGTGCTTGAAACTGCGCATCACCGAAGTCGAATGCGTGCTGACGGATGAAATCAACAGCCATGGTCGAATCCGCATTAGTGAATGTGAAGAGATTATAGGCGAGTAGTGCTGGGATGAAGCCTTTAAAGAAATCTAGAACGAAGCAGGAAATACCATATTTCTTGCCGACGATGCGTAAGACATTGGTAGCTCCAATGTTACCAGATCCGTGCTCGCGGATATTGATCCCTTGAGATTTAGCAATAAGTAAACCAAAGGGGATAGAGCCCAGTAAAAAAGCAAAGATAGGTAATAACCAGATGTTCATAATGTTTGTTATAGAAATCGAGATTGTAGGTGTCTGGCTCTAGATGTCAATAGGTGGAATGTGATCATTCTTGGTGAATCAGGATGTATCAAATTGGTTTGACGATGTCGTACGAGATCAAATATAATAACGCATGGATGAAGACGATGGAGTATACGCAGCACCTCAGGTAAATGTAGAGGAGCCGTCTACATGTCCTAAGAAATATAAGCTAAGTATATGAAAATCTTGTCCAGAATGCTTGCCAAACAGGCGATAAAGGTTCGCGGAGGTAGGGCTAGTGTTAGTAAGGGGAAGCTGACGTCTGCCGGGAAACTGTTGCGTGAGATCAATGCCCTCTGCGAGCAAGAGGGGATTCGTGACTGTGAACTATGGCTGGATGGTGCAGGAAGAGTTACTTTTTCTAATGAAATACTGGAGAGGCATCGGCAAAAGTTCCGTAATGTAGTGACTATGCATGTTTAATACGGCGTTCGTGATGTTGGTGAGGTTTTCCTATCTCTTTCTAAATCAGTGATGAATGAGTGTGTGATGAAAATGCAGTTGATTGTGAGAATTGAGAGTTGTCGTGTGCTCGATATGAGCACATAGTTTGATCTATGCCTGAGATCTACCACTGCTGGAGACGTGAGAAGCCTGTACCTATGCTGAATGAAGCAGAGTGGGCAGTAGTTGAGCCATTACTCAGTATCAAGGGGCCTGATATAAGGGAATACCGTGAGGAAAATGGTGTGAGCTTTATAGAGGCAATTCATGCATTCCGAGATATGGCCTGTGAGAAGTACAATGAGATCACGGGGTATGGAGAGCAGAATCCATTATCGCTATGGAATTATCGCCTAGCTAATTATGGACCAGAGTGTAGTAGCTGTGGACATTTATTAAGGACATCTGAGGCTTCTTATTGTGTCCAGTGTGGAGTAAAGGCTTAGTCGACTTTTTCTTAATCTGTTAGGTTTCCTAAAAATTGGAAAATTTAAAGACGAGAAGTAAGGTGCGCTTAGATTTGAAACTCTGCATTATGCTACTACTGGATGTGAGGCGTTATCTCGTAGATTAGGGGGGTAAAGTGATAAAACAAGGTAGTGCGGTGACGAGTAATGCTGCCGTTGACAAAAATTTACCATGAAGATGGTCGAGTCTGTGCTGTGGAGTCATCTGCTGGTAAAGCAGGAGCATTCGAGGATGTGTTTATTTCTATGATGCCGCTGACTGAACTAGTGCAGCAGTTATTAGGCGTGGAGTAATGAGAAGAGCATGAGCTCTCTCTAAGTATATTGATTACGATCTGCAGAAATTTCTAGAAATCTCTGATGGTGAGCTCAGCCCACAGGAAGCTATGCTTGTGTTTACTCGTATCTGGATACTTTAGGCTTTGATTGGGGCTTTAATGATTCCTTCAGAGCTTTCTTGCTTGAGGCGGAGCTGTCCGCAGGCAGCGTCGATATCGTGTCCTTTCTCGATGCGCATGGTTGTCACTACGCCAGTGTCTCTCACCGTATTCCGGAATTTATAGCAGTGCTCATCATCTGGGCGCTCCCAGTCGAGTCCTTCTACGGTGTTGTAGGGGATGACATTGACGAGTGCTTTGAGGCCCTTGGCACGTTTCGCTAGGATGCGAGCTTGTTCTAGGGAGTCGTTTACTCCTTTGATGAGGATGTACTCTAGGGTGAGACGCTTGTTGCTCTTTTCCTTGTAGTAGTGAAGTGAGTTGAAGAGTTCTTCGATGTTCCACTTGGAGTTGACTGGCATGATCTTGTCACGCACGTCATCTGTAGCTCCGTGGAGGGAGATGGCGAGACGGATCTGCTGTGGGCGATCTGCGAGTTTCTTAATCACTGGTGCGAGACCGGAGGTAGAGATGGTAATGTGTCTGGCTCCGATGTTCATTCCCCACTGACCGGTGATGATGTCGAGCGCTTTCTCTAGGTTTTTGAAGTTGGCTAGTGGCTCGCCCATGCCCATGAATACAACGTTGTTGACCTTCTGACCAGATAGCTCTTCGACCATCATTAGCTGTCCTACTATTTCATCTGCTGTGAGGTTACGAGCGAGCCCGGCGAGTCCCGATGCGCAGAATTTACAACCATATGCACAGCCTACCTGTGAGGATACGCATGCTGTCAGGCGGTCGGCTTTGTCTCCATATAGTCCTTTGGAAGCTGGGATGAGCACGGTTTCCACATAGCGTCCATCGTGAAGCTTGAAGAGATATTTACGTGTGGTGTCCTCGGATCCTTGGATGGTTACTTTTGAAAGTGTTTTAAATCTGAATTGCTGTTTGAGCTTCTCACGGATTGGCTGTGAGAGGTTCAGCATATCATCGATAGAGCCAGCACGGTGTTTGTAAATCCATTCTAGCACTTGGTCCACGCGATATGGCTTCTCATCGTGTTGTTTGAAAATTTCTACCAGATCATCTTTTGTAAGTCCAAATAGGCTAGGAGAGATGGGTGGAGTAGTGGACTTGATAGATGCAGTGTCTGTGCTCATGTTACGATAGGTATGAAGTTACAGGAGGTATTGAGGGATAGGTGATTTTAAAATACCGGAGAATGAAAAAGCGCACCTTCAACGTAGGGTATACGATCAAAGGTGCGCTTATAATAAGTTGTTAGTCTAGAGTTAGATTTTAACTCTAGAAGACCTATGCTTCTACTACTTCAACATCTTCTGCTGCATTAGCTGGCATGTCTACCCATTCAATAAGAGCCATTGGAGCTGAGTCAGAGACACGAGCACCGAGCTTAACGATACGGCAGTATCCACCTTGACGGTCTTTGTTGGCTGGAGCTACGTCCTCGAAGAGTGACTTAACTACATCTTTCTGACGAAGGAATGCGATAGCTTGTCTGCGTGCGTGAAGATCACCGCGCTTACCAAGTGTCACCATTTTCTCTGCCACAGGGCGGAGAGCTTTAGCTTTACCAAGTGTGGTGCGGATCTTACCGTGCTGGATAAGGCTGCATGATAGGTTTGCAAGTAGTGAGCGTCTATGCGCTGCACTTCTTCCTAGTTTAACTGTCTTTTTGCGATTTCTCATCGTATTATTCTTTTTTTATAATGTTTGTTAGAACGAGCTTAAAACTACTCGTCATTTAAGTTTTGTGCGATGAGGTCAGCAAGACCCACCGGAGCTTCTTCTTCTGCGCTGAGACGAGGAGCCACTAATGATGGCATAGGTCCTGTGAGAAGTGATGGATCAAGTGACATTCCGAGCCCGAGTCCGAGTTCCTGGAGTTTGTCTTTGATTTCATTAAGTGATTTCTTACCGAAGTTACGGTACTTGAGCATTTCAGCCTCTGACTTGAGAGCAAGCTGACCAACGCTAGTAATGTTAGCATTGTTTAGGCAGTTTGCCGCACGTACTGAGAGTTCGATCTCGTTAACGCTCATGTTAAGAAGCTTCTTAAGAGCTGCGTTCTCTTCTGATTGCTCAGGAGCTGCATTCTCAAATTCTACTGCATCGTCATCGTAGTTCACGAACACATCTAGGTGATGTCTCATGATAGATGATGCCTGCAGAAGCGCGTCAGCTGGATCGATACGACCGTCTGTCCAGATGTCGAGATCGAGCTTATCGAAATCTGTCATCTGACCGACACGAGTCTGACCTACTGAGTATTTCACACGTGTTACAGGTGAGAAGATAGAGTCAATCGCGATCACACCGATTGGCATGTCTGGGCGCTTGTTCTCGTCACCCGTGTTGAATCCACGTCCTACCTTGATTTCAAATTCACAGTCGAACTTAGTCTTACGGTCAAGAGTACAGATGATCTGGTCTTTGTTGACTACTTCATAGATGTTATCATCTGTGATGTCGCCAGCAGTGACTACGCCTTCTTTTTCTACCTTAAGAACAAGAACGCGCGGCTCTTTATCATGGTGCTTAAATTTTACCTTCTTGAGGTTAAGGATGATGTCTGTGACATCTTCTACCACACCAGCGAGGCTGGAGAACTCGTGCTGAACACCTGCGATACGCACAGATGTGATAGCTGCTCCCTCAAGAGAGGAGAGGAGTACGCGGCGGAGTGAGTTACCAATAGTGTGACCGAATCCACGCTCGAAAGGCTCGGCTGTGAAATGTGCATACGTATCAGTTTCAGTGTCCTCGTCCTTAATTAGACGGTTAGGAATTTCGAAGCGATCAAGATGAATTGGCTTGGTCTCTTCTACTTCTTCGGTTGTTACTTCTTCGTTTGTTGTGTCTTCTGACATGGTTGTCTGTGTGTTTAGTCGGGTTACCGCTCTGGCGAGATTAATAAGCGCCGCTACCATAGCATTGCTTCAGAGGACCTACGACTGGATTGACTTCTCGCGAGGGCGTGAATTAATCCGATGAACGCCCAAAATGCAATACTAATTTCATGTTAATTTACCATTTTATCTACACTCAATGGATTTAGTGATCTAAATATGAGCACTAAATTTTTGTTTTGCACAAAGCACTGACATTTAGGGGTCGGTGATAAAAGTGTGAAAATTAGCAAAAAAGGGCTTGCACCTCAGGAGAAAATAGTTAGGTTCCTGCCCGTCACAAGAGATTGTGGAATGAGTGATGGAGCGGTAGCTCAATTGGTTAGAGCACCGGCCTGTCACGCCGGAGGTTGCGGGTTCGATTCCCGTCCGCTTCGCCATCATTTATTCTAAATATTTTAAACGACAGCAACATAACTGAGTGGAGCGGTAGCTCAATTGGTTAGAGCACCGGCCTGTCACGCCGGAGGTTGCGGGTTCGATTCCCGTCCGCTTCGCCACTCAGTTTCTATAAGAAATGCTCTACAGGTTCATCCTCGTGGAGCTTTTTTGTGTCTGGATCTTTGTCAATGCAGTTGTTGGCTCTAATTGATTGTACTCGTGACTGGGCTAGGGTGTTTGTCTCCGTTGGAGTAGCTTTGTAGAATATGTGCGATTAGCTGGGGCTGAGAGCCCAGCACACAAAAAAGCCAGGCTCGCGTTTGTACGAGGCTGGCTTTGGTGAGATTTATTAGGTGTGTAGTTAGAGCTTAGAGGAAGTAGTCAACGCCGGCTTTGAAGAGTGGCTGGTGTTTGTTTCCTGGGAGGTTTTTGGCTACTAGGTTGCCGCGGCGTTCTGTGTGGCCCATTTTACCTAGGACTCTGCCACATGGGCTGGTGATGCCTTCGATAGCGAAGAATGAGCCGTTAGGGTTGTGGGTGATGTCCATGGATGGAGCGCCTGTAAGGTCTGTGTACTGGGTGGCGATCTGGCCGTTGGCTGCTAGCTTGCGGACGTCTTCTTCTGTGGCGATAAACTTTCCTTCACCGTGTGAGAATGGGACGTTGTGCAGGTCACCAACTGCTGCGTTCGCTAACCATGGTGACTTGGTAGATGCGATGCGGGTGGTGGCGTAGCAGGCGATGTGACGGCCGATGTCGTTGAACGTGAGGGTCGGGTCAGTCGCTGATGGCTCGCGGATCTCACCGAATGGCACGAGGCCGGTCTTAATGAGGGCTTGGAAGCCGTTACAGATACCGAGTAAGAGGCCGTCGCGACTTTGAATAAGATCCATGACGGCATCTGCTACCTGTGGGTTACGCAGAACGGTGGCGATAAATTTACCAGAGCCATCTGGCTCGTCACCAGCTGAGAATCCACCGGGGATCATGAGGATCTGTGAGCTGCGGATGTGTGCTGCTAGCTCAGCGAGAGATTCTTCAACGTGCTTGGATGTAAGGTTTCTGAAGACGAAGGTGTTTGCTTCAGCTCCTGCTTCGTTGAATATCTTGGTGGAGTCATACTCTGAGTTGGTTCCAGGGAAGCAGGGGACGATTACCTTTGGCTTAGCACCAGAAACGATATTGGCTGACTTTTTACGGCCTTCACCATCGAATGAGAATGTCTCTAGCTTGGTGTGTGCTACCTTGGCTTGGGTCGGGTAGATAGGCTCAAGTGTGCCAGTCCATGCTGCGATAAGATCTGTGATCTGTAGTGTCTCACCATTGGCGATGAGTGTCTGGTCAGCGTGGGTGGTTCCTAGTTTCTCTGCATTGAGTGATGCTGGGAGTGTCTCGTCGGTTTTGACTTCTACGATCCATTGGAAGTAGCGTTCTCTGTGGAGATCTAGTTCAGGAGCTGTGATGTTAGCACCGATCTTGTTACCGAAGGTCATCTTGGACAGACCGACTGCGATACCGCCTTCAGCGAGTGAGTGGATGGCATTGATCTTGCCTTCTGCATTACTCGCGTAGAGGACAGATGCGTAGGTCTTGAGTATCTCGAAGTCTGGGCAGTGGTCAGCATCTCTAGGTACAGTGACGAGGTAGACGTCACTGTCTACTGCTTTAAATTCAGGTGAGATGGTGAGTGATGCTTTACCTGGAGCTACTGCGAAGGAAACTAGGGTGGGTGGCACGTCAATGTCATTGAAGGTACCAGACATGGAGTCTTTTCCACCAATGGCACCGAGGCGAAGCTCGCTCTGTGCTGTGAAGGCTCCGAGTAGTGCTGCGAATGGCTTGCCCCAGCGTGCTGGGTCATTACCGAGCTTCTCGAAGTATTCTTGCAGGGTGAGGCGGATGTCATCGATGTGTGCACCAGATGCGACGATGCGGCAGACGGATTCTGTCACGGCGTAGAGCGCACCGTGGTATGGTGACCAGCTGGCTATGTTAGGATTAAAGCCCCACGCCATGTGGGAGGTTGTGTCTGTGTTACCTTCTAGTAGAGGGATCTTAGCCACCATTGCATCGATAGGTGTGAGCTGGTCTTTTCCTCCGAATGGCTGGAGGACTGTGCCTGCGCCAACTGAGGAGTCAAACATTTCGCCGAGGCCTTTCTGAGAGCATGAATTTAGGTCAGAGAGGGCGGTGGTGAATTTTTCCTGTGTGCTATTAGCAGACGCTACGGAAGCAATCGGCTTACCAAGTGGTGTCTCTGTGGTAGGAGCTAGTACTCTAACAGAGGTATCTAACTGGACACCATTTGTCTCAAGAAATGCGCGGGAGAAGTCTACGATCTTCTTGCCTTTGTAGGAGATGACGAGTCGTCCAGTGTCAGTGACGTCTGCGACGTGGGTGCACTCAAGATTTTCCTTATCACACTCAGCCTTGAAGTAGTCGATCGTGGATGGATCTACACAGATCGCCATGCGCTCTTGTGACTCGGATATGGCGAGCTCAGTACCGTCGAGGCCGTCATACTTCTTAGGTATATCATCGAGGCGGATATCGAGTGATGGAGCGATCTCACCGATAGCTACAGAGACACCACCAGCACCGAAGTCATTGCAGATCTTGATCTTAGGTGCGAGTTCTGGATTGCGGAAGAGGCGCTGAACCTTGCGCTCAGTAGGGGCATTGCCTTTCTGGACTTCAGCTGAGTTTTCGAGAGCAGTGTCTGTGTGCTCTTTCGATGAGCCAGTAGCTCCGCCTACACCGTCACGGCCAGTACGGCCACCGATGAGGAGGATGACGTCGCCTTTAGCTGGGCTACCACGAAAGACATTTTTCTTAGGAGCAGCTGCGACTACGGCACCTATTTCCATGCGCTTAGCCACGTAGTTCGGGTGGTAAACTTCTGCCACTTGGCCAGTAGCGAGTCCTATTTGATTTCCATAGGATGAGTATCCGTCAGCTGCTCCCTTACAGATAACGCTCTGTGGAAGCTTGCCTGCGAGTGTCTCGGAGAATGGTGTTAGAGGATTAGCAGCACCGGTCACACGCATCGCCTGGAAGACGTATGAGCGACCGGAAAGTGGGTCACGGATACAACCACCAAGACAGGTAGCCGCACCACCGAATGGCTCGATCTCGGTAGGGTGATTATGCGTCTCGTTCTTAAACATGAGGAGCCACTCTTGGTCTGTGCCGTCCACATCTACTGGGATGACGATGGAAGCGGCGTTGATCTCTTCGGAAATTTCTACGTTGTCGAGTTCGCCAGTTTTGCGGAGCTCTTTCATGCCGATGAGGGCAATGTCCATGAGGGTCTCTGGGCGTGTGCTGATCTTATCTTCGTAGACGTCTTCGCGTGTCTGTTGGTAACGTAAGTATGCATTTTTCACCACGTCAGTGCCGTCATCGAAGTCTACCTTGCAGATCTTAGTAGCGAAGGTGGTGTGACGACAGTGATCAGACCAGTAGGTGTCGAGCATCTTGATCTCGGTGATGGAGGGGTTACGCATTTCTTCATCTCGGAAGTAGTCGCGGGTGAAGAGGAAGTCTTTTGTGCTCATGGCAAGGCTCAGCTCATTGCGCTTGGCTGCGAGGTCTGTATCAGATGAGGTGATGAACCAGTCTAGCACTTCTACATCTGCAGGTGCTTCCACCTTGAGTTCGAGTGACTGTGGCTGGTCCATAGAGGCTTCACGTGAGTCGACTGCATTGATGGAGTATGCCTTGATCGCTGATAGTTCTTCAGCAGAAATTGCACCTTCTAGAATGATGACAGAGGCGGTAGTTACGCGTGGTTTTGCCTCTTGTGTAAGGATCTGCACACACTGGGCAGCTGAGTCTGCGCGCTGGTCGTACTGGCCAGGGAGGTACTCGACTGCGAAAACGGTTTCATCATTAGTAATGTTTAGACTGTCTGAGATAGTGGCTATCTGTGGCTCAGAAAGGATGAGCTTAGATGCTAGTGCGAACTGTTCATCACTGAGGCCATCTATGTCATAGCGCTGGATCACGCGTACGTTCTTGAGGCCAGTGAGATTGAGATTTTCATTTAGGTCATGAAAGAGCGAGCGAGCTTGAGCATTAAATTCAGATTGTTTTTCAACGAATAAACGGTGCATAGGTATAACTTTTGTTAGAGAATAAGTATTAGTGGAAAAGAAAGGGAGATCCTCGGAGTGGAGGGTTACTTGCTTAAGGGCTCGATAGGAGCTTTTGCAAGATATTTAAATTGGTCGTTAGAGTGCTGGTTAGGTGCAGATTCACTGAGTTGGATAGTCCAGCGTTCATCGATCTGGCTTCTGTAGTGTATAAAGTGAGCACTCTCTCGAAATCCGTCAGTTCCGTAGATGGTGATCTCATTACTACCTGACTTAGTGAATTTACCATTTTTAAACTCGAGGTTGGCAGAGTCTCCGCTACGAGATGCCTCTTTACTGATGATAGGGTTAGCAGAGGTGAAAAATATTCCTCTGATTTTACCCGATGTGGAGCTGTCGCTAAGAGTGATCTTAGCCACTGGGATAAGGGTGACTCCGTATTGTGCTTGATTACCAGTTGGCTTTTTCCACCAGGTCTCAATGCTTTGAATGCTGGCGTATTCACCAGAGACAGGGACATTTGTTTCGTATCCTTTTGCGGTGTTAAAATTATGCTGCTTAGATGCGTAGTAAGCTAGGTAGCCGAAGAGTGCGATGATGGTGAGATAGCAGATTATACTAGTGACCTTCTCTATTGCTGATTTATCGCTTTTTTTAGCCTTAGTCTCAGAATCTAGCTTTTCAGCTCCGCTCTTGTTTTCAAGATCATCCTTTTCTTGGAAGTCCATGCCTGGATCAGAAGTGTGGCTGTCTAAATCCCAGAAGTCTGGATCATCTGAGGACAGGTTAGTAATAGGACGAATGTCTACAGGTAGTTGAGGGTCTTGAGGATGACTGGACATAAATAGAATGTTATTGGTTGCTGAGCACTTTGTAGCGATGAAATATCAATTTGGCGAGTGGTAAAACTGTGTAATGATTAAGAAATTCACACTTTGCTGGTAAAATGAGTTGCATCTATGATAATCCTAGTGAATCAATGGGCGGCAAACATAACTAACAAAGAGAATTTATGGCAGATAACGAAGATAAGAATCCGGAAAACGTAAAAGGTGAATTTTATGTAGATAGTCAGTGCATTGACTGTGATCTCTGTCGCGAGACAGCACCGAATAACTTCACTCGTGAAGATGATGAAGGTTATTCATATGTGATGAAGCAACCTGAGAATGATGAAGAGCGAGAGCAGTGCGTAGAGGCTATGGAAGGCTGCCCTGTAGAGGCTATCGGTGAAGACGGTAAAGATGGATAAAAGATCCAGAAGACCTTATTCAAAACATAAAGATCAGGGTTCGCACTCCGTGGAGTGGTTGCGAGCTTTGGCACTCAGGCAGTGGCGCCATGGGGATCCGGTAAAGGATCCAAAAAGAAACATCAACCATGCGGGGAGGTTTCTTGCTGGACTGCTAGAAGAAGTGGGCGCAAGTGGTGCCCTAGAGGAAAAGCAGCTACTGGACGCGTGGGCGAAGGTGGCTGGAGATTTCATTTCGAAGAACTCGAAGCCTGAGTCACTGAAGAGTGGGGTGCTCGTGCTGCGTGTGGTGCAGCCAGCATTAAGGTTTCAGTTAGAGCAAATGAAGGGCAAGTTGTTGCAAAATTTTAAAGCTGAGCTAGGTGCTGGTGTGATTAAACGTATTATTCTTAAAGTATGAAGAAGCATTGGATTTTTGACTGGTCTGGTACCTTGGTGGATGACATGGGCATCGTGCTGGATGCGACTAACTATGTGCTTAAGAAGTATGGTAAACCTACGATGGATCGTGAAACATTTCGTAAGGAGTTCACACTGCCGTATGATCTCTTCTATAAGCGCTATTTACCAGATGCGCCTATGGAAGAGGTGGAGAACCATTTCCGTAAGGGCTTCGCTGACTCAAGGATAAAGGTGCCGGTGTTACCGTATGCTCAGGAATTTCTCGATGCGCTGAAGGCGAATGGCTGTAAGCTTTATATTCTGAGTAGTATGGATGAGCAGGGGTTTGAGGCGCAGGCGAAGATCCTTGGTCTTGATCGTTATTTTGAAGAAACCTACGCGGGTGTGTTAGATAAGCGTGAGGTGATAGGTGAGATGATGGATAAGCATGGAATGGGACGTGGGAATACGGTTTTTGTGGGTGATATGACTCATGACGTAGAGACTGCTCATCATGCAGGGGTTATGAGTATCGGTGTCCTTACTGGATATAATCACGCTGAGCTGTTAGGCAGCTCTGAGCCAGATATAATGGTGAAGGATTTATCGGTTCTGCAAGGGATGCTGAAGCTATCTGTGCAGAAGCCAGATACGGTGAAAATTCGTGGGCTAGAACTGCCCACATTGATTGGCGTGCCGGATGAAGAGCGTGCGGATCAACAAGTGCTCAAAGTACATGTGGATATGATACCAGAAGTGAATTTTGGAGCATTAGCAGATGAGATAGCAGGCGGGGTAGATTACTATCAAGTCGCATTGAGGCTGAAGACCGTGGCGCTAGAGAGACCACGTAAGCTCATCGAGACGCTGGCAGAAGATCTTGCTAATGTCGTATTAACAGAATTTTCTGTAGCTAATGTGAGAGTCGAGATAGAGAAGTATATTCTACCTGACACCCAGCATGTAGGGGTGGAAATAGAGCGGTAGTGATAGACTAGACAGGTTAGACTATTTCAAAAGTCTTTAAGCTGGTGTACCTACTTCGCGTCCTTTAGCAATAAAGGTTCCAACTAACGAGCGTATTTTTTAAGATGAAATATGGGGGTTAGTAAATATGGGGGTTAGTAACTCGTATATTCGCTCTGAACTAAACGCTATTTAGAAATTATTTAAGCCCTATTTTAAACTAGAAATTGTATAGCCTGCCGTTATGAATCTCAATAAGACTAATTAATTCATAGGGTATTTACTTTCTCAGATAAAGTTTTGCACATGCTTCGGCATCGGACAGGGCTTGGTGATGATCTAGCTCAATGCCTAGTGCCTTGCAGCAGTCGCTTAATCTACAGGGCTTGTATCCTTTTTTTCTGTATATTTTTAATGTGCATTCCCAGTGTGAGTCTAGATCTAGTGGGGTGAGTATCTGGTTTAGCTCATTTACGCAGGCTTTCATTACGGATCGATCGAACTGTTCATTATGAGCTACGATGATCTTTCCTTTTAGGCGACTGAGTAGCTCGGGGAAGACTTCTTCGAATGTTAGGGCGTTTCGAGTATCTGCAGGACGAATACCATGTACTGCGATACATTTGTCGAAATATTCGTTGTTAGGGGGCTTGATCAACGTGTAGTAGCGATCGGTGATGATACCATTTTCCACGGTAACTATCCCCACAGCGCAGGCGCTGTTTCTCGAGAAGGTAGCGGTTTCAAAGTCGATGGCTACAAAGCTATTGTTCATTGTTTAGTGGGTAGCATAATTTAATTGGCTAGCCGAGTTTATGATTTTGTTATTATTTGATGCTGGATATGAGGTGGGGAGGTTGTTGACTTTCTGTAGATACCTGAGTAGACAGTGGATCTGCCTTTTGAAAGGTAGATTATCTAATACACTCATGAGAACTATATTCACACTTGATAAACCTAAGGTTAAGTTAGCGCGCCAGATCGAGGCTACAAAATCTACGATCAATAAATACCTCAAGCGTGAACGTAGTAAGCAGCTACCTGAAGGTGTGGACTTCTGGGACTTCGCATGTAAGTTCGGTGATACTAAGGAGGAGGCTAAGGCTTGCCACTGGAAGGATATTTTTAAGCTGATGGATGCGGCTGAGGCTAGAGAACAGATTACTTTTTATGTGCAAATTATTGCAGTAGATGGATACCGTCAAAAGAATGTGAAGCCTTCTTCGACGGAGCTATAATCACTACTCTCCGACAAAAAAATTGGCACCTAACTTTGCGTTAGATGCCAATGATTAGAATTGTTTATTAGAGCACTTTGAGGATTACTCCCACTCGATGGATGCTGGTGGTTTGCTTGAGATATCGTAAAGGACGCGGTTGATACCGTCGACTTCGTTGAGAATACGGCTAGATACTTTTCTCAGGAGTGGAGTAGGTAGGTCTACCCAGTCTGCTGTCATAGCATCTTCTGAAATGACTGCTCGAAGATTAGTTGCAAATTCATAGCTGCGTTCGTCGCCTTTGACTCCGACTGTCTTCACTGGAATGAGTCCAGCGTATGCTTGCCATGTTTTGTTGTACCAGCCGCTTTCCTTTAGCTCCTGGATGAAAATGGCATCACAGTCACGGATGATGTCTAGCTTCTCCTTGGTGATATCACCTGGGCACCGTACTGCGAGGCCTGGGCCAGGGAATGGGTGACGGTTGAGTATATCCTGGTCTATTCCCATGGTCGCACCTAGTTCACGGACTTCGTCTTTGAAGAGCTCCGCGAGTGGTTCTAACACTTTACCTTGTTTTTGCATTTCTAGGATGCGGTCTACGCGGTTATGGTGTGTCTTGATGGTAGATGCTTTTGAGTTCTCGTTAGAAGCTGACTCAATGACGTCAGGGTAGAGTGTGCCTTGAGCTAGCATTTCAGCATCACCAACGGCATCCCAGAAGACATCGATGAATAGATTTCCTATGATCTTACGTTTTTTCTCTGGGTCAGCCTCACCAGCGAGTGCTGTCAGGAATCTTTCGGAAGCATCAACGACAGTGATTGGGACGTTCATGCGTTTAAAGTTGGCTTCTACTTCAGCTGTCTCGTTCTTACGCATGAGGCCTTGGTCTACGTAGATCGCCTGAACGTTAACGCCAGCTTCATTGAGAAGTACTGCGAGGACTGTTGAGTCTACGCCACCTGAGACACCACAGACTACTTTTTTGTTCCCACATTTCTCACGGATACCATCGATGAGTTCTTTCTTGAAATCTTCGATCTTAAATGCGGCTAGTTCATCTGCGGTATCAAGGAAGTTCTTGAGGATCTGAGTGCCTTCATGCGAGTGGGTTACTTCTGGGTGGTACTGAATACCGTAGAAGGATTCGCCCCATTTTAGGGAAACTGGTGTACCGTGCTGGTTTTTGGCGATGACGGTGCAGTTTTCTGGAAGGTTATCGACGGTGTCTGAGTGGCTCATCCAGACTTGACTTTCTTCAGAAATGCCATCGTAGAGACCTTCGGTAGCGACAGGGAATAGACTTGCCTGGCCATACTCACGGTGATTACTAGATTTTACAGAACCTCCGAACTTTATGTTGAGTAGTTGCATACCGTAACAAACTCCGAGTACTGGGACGTTGTATGATTTTAGTATATCAAAGTCGATGTCAGGAGCGTCTTCATCGCTAGTGGATGATGGTCCACCGGATAGGATGATGGCGTTGGGCTTGCCAATGTCGGCGAGGTTTTCTGGCTGATAGAGTTTTGCAAAGCATCCGAGTTCACGAACGCGGCGGACGATGAGTTGGGTGTATTGGGAGCCGAAGTCGAGGACGGCTACGTGATTTATTTCCTGCATAGTAAATAAGGCGTGTTAGTAAAAAAAAGAGTGGCTATGGCAATCAATGTGAATTGCCATAGCCGCTAGTATAAAGTGATGTGTTAGTTAGCTGAGTGGCTGATAGTTGGTTGGTTCCTCGGTGATGGTGATATCGTGTGCGTGCGATTCACGGAGGCCACCAGCGGTGATCTGAGTAAAGATAGCGCGCTCGCGAAGTTCATCGAGCGTGTTTGCGCCGACATAGCCTAGACCAGACTTGAGTCCACCCATGAGCTGGAAGACAACGTCTGAAAGTGGGCCTTTATATGGCACACGTCCTTCTACACCTTCCGCTACCATTTTGCCGGAAGCATTTTGGCTGTAGCGGTCTTTAGAGCCTTTTTTCATTGCTCCGAGTGAGCCCATGCCACGGTAGGATTTAAATCTTCTGCCTTGTGAGTGAACCATGTTACCAGGTGACTCACGTGTGCCAGCGAGGAGTGAGCCGAGCATGACGAGGTCTGCACCAGCGGCCATCGCTTTTACGACGTCACCAGAATAGCGGATGCCACCGTCTGCGATGACTGCTACGCCTCTATCTCGGCAGTAGCTTGCTACATTCTGGATCGCTGTGAACTGTGGCATTCCTACACCTGCGACTACTCGTGTAGTGCAGATGGAGCCAGGTCCAACTCCTACTTTAACTGCAGATGCGCCAGCGTTGACGAGGTCTTCAGCACCCTTAGCAGTGACTACATTTCCTGCGACGATGGGAGTGTCGCCTAGCTCACGAAGAGTGGTGATGACATCCATGACGCGGCTAGTGTGACCAGTAGCGGCATCAATGAAGAGAGCGTCTACACCAGATTCGATAAGAGCTTTAGCGCGTGCTACACATTCTGGTCCAGGTCCTACAGCAGCACCACAGCGGAGCTGGCCGTTAGAGTCTTTAGCTGCACTAGTGAATAGGAGACGTTTCTCAATGTCCGCACCAGTGATGAGTCCAGAGAGTGTGCCGTCAGAATTTACGAGTGGAAGTTTTTCTATACGGTTTACATATAAGATGCGGCGTGCTTCTTCGATAGTGGTATTTGCTGGAGCAGTCACCAGCTTTTCAAGAGGAGTCATGACCTCAGAGACTTTACGAGTCTCGTTAGCACTGTGTCTCACGTCACGTTCAGTGACCATACCCTCGAGCGCGTTGCCTTCATTTACTACAGGGAAACCAGCGAAACCTTCTTCATTCATGATCTGGCGGATCTGCGCCACGTTCATGTCTTTAGTTACTGTGTATGGGTCCTGGATGACTGCGTTTTCTGAGCGCTTCACTTTAGACACCATCGCAGCTTGTTCCTCGATGGTGTTATTACGGTGAATCACGCCAATGCCACCTTCGCGAGCGAGCGCCATTGCTAGCTCAGCTTCGGATACGGAGTCCATCGCTGCTGAAACAACTGGGATATTGAGCCCAATGTTCTTCGTGAGCCATGAAGTGATTTTCGTCTCGTTCGGGATAACAGCACTGTGCTGGGGAACGAGAAGAACGTCGTCAAATGAAAGTCCTAGAGAAATCTCTGCCATGAAGGAGACAACTCTAAAAGATGTCGTTATGCAAGCCTAAAGACATGGATAATGAGACTTTTTCTAAGCATAGATTTAATGTTCAGAGAGGTAAGCTTATAGGTGTGCTTACTCAGTCAATTGAATAGAAATATTATTAGAAAATTCTTGCAAAGCTGGTTAGTAGGGGATAATTCCGAACTGCATCTAGCACACTCTGAGTCCTTTAGGAAAAGGACTTGGTGTTCAGTGAAGAGGGGCATTAGCTCAATTGGTAGAGCGCCTGCATGGCATGCAGGAGGTCAGCGGTTCGATTCCGCTATGCTCCACCACTTCATTTCTATTTCTAATCCACTAGTTGTAGGTGGTATCGGGGAAGTGAGTTAGATAAGAAATTTCAATAAGTGTTCTCATTATAGTTTTTTACACTGATTGTTAACACCAAATCCCTTATAATAGATAAAGATGGCAGCAGGACTAGAATTGGCAAAAGCATGCGCGCTCGCAGCAGACGAAAACAAAGCAGAGAACATCAGAGTGTTGGACTTGACTGGGGTTTCTCCTATCACAGACTTCATAGTAGTGTGTTCGGGTACTTCGATGCCGCATCTTAAGGCTATCATGCGTGACATTGGTATTAATGTTAATGAGCAGCTCAAAGAACAACCACATAGCTCAGATGGTAATCCAAATGCACGCTGGGTGGTCCTCGATTACGTAAATGTGATGGTTCACGTGATGCTAGAAGATATGCGTGAACTATACGCGCTAGAAGATCTCTGGGGTGCAGCTAAAGAAGTAGATTGGGCAAGCTAGGTCCAATTCGTTTTTTAGATTGGTAATCATTGTTCACTAAAAAGACTTGTTACAGCATGGATGTATTCATCGATGTAGTTAGATTTATTGCTATAGGTGCAGCATGGGGCATTGCCTGGGTAGCTGTTTTTGGCTTGGTTAGAAAATCATTGGCTCAGCCTGAGTTATTACGTTTCTTGGTACTCGTATTTATACTCACTGCAGGTATTACGGCTGTAGCTGTTTGCTATGATTTTATTAACGAGTATAGAGATGCCAGTGAGGCAGAGAAAGAGAGTGTATTGAGTCGATTTAACGGAGTCGATGGGATTGTCTTCACCAGTCAGTTAGTAGTGATTTGTTTTCCAGTTCTACTCTTAATAAGGAAATTGAGATTCGTTACTGTAATGTTGACGCTCATTTCTATCTGCTATGTACTCATTCCTTATTATAGTAGTTTGGTGTATTTTCTGACCGGTTAGAAACCGATGTAATACTTCAGAGCGTTGGTTAGAATAGTTATTCATTGATTTAGTCGATACCGCTATATTTTTATTCGATGCATGAAGCAGGAGATTTCGTGTATACTCGCAGTATGAATCTGACAAATAAGCCGGCGGCAGCAGGAAAGGCAAAGCATCTAGTGAGTCGTTCTTGTGTGCTAACACCACCGCTTCCTTGGGATAAACCTATTATTAATGAAAGTGTGGATGAAGTGAAGAATGATGAGGTGGTTATTTTACTACACGGCTTGTGGAGATCTGTAAGAGCGATGCAACCACTAGCTTTACACCTTAATGAGGAAGGTTACATGACAGTAAACCTTCCTTACGCCTCGTTTCGCTATGATTTAGATAATCTCGCGCAGAGTATTATTAAGGAGATCCAACCGTATCTAGATAAAGGACATAAAATACATATCGTGACACATTCTCTAGGTGGAGTGGTGGCGAAAAAGCTGGTCGACTTATTAGACGAGGAGGCGTTTAGTCAGATAGGGCGAGTTGTCATGTTAGCTCCGCCTCATCAGGGAAGTGAGATTGTAGACTGGCTAGGGAAGTCTACTATGAGACCATTAAAAGGATTATTAGGGCCAGCTGGAAAATTTCTTAGTACAGAAAATATGGCTAAGCAGGGAGATGTACTTCGGCAAGGATTGGATGCTGCTGTTATTATGGGCAAGAAAAGTAGTTTGCCATTCTTTAGAACCTTATTAAATATATCTAATGACGGGATAGTGTCAGTAGATAAAGGAAAATTATCAGGCACTCAGTGTTTTAGAGTGGTGGATGCTGATCATACATTTATAGCCAACGATTCAGTGGTAATGAATATGGTTAGAAGTTATATAGAAACGGGTAAAATGTAACTGCTGGTATGTTATGATATTTTAAACTAACTATCAAATAGAGATACAATAAAATCTGACGTACAACTTATATTTTACTTAACAATTTTTTTTCATCTTATTAAATAGTTTTAATGTTAAATAGTTCCCAGAAATTTACTATAAAAATCTTTATCTATGAAATATCTCCACAGATATGGAGAAGGTTAAATGTGTCAGGGAATGCGACATTTGCTGACCTACATTTGGCTATTCAACAGGCAATGGGCTGGGAGGATAAGGAACAGCATGAGTTTCGCTATGGCAAAGGAAAAAATCTGACTAACGTGATTGGTTCAAAGGATAATGATATTCTCGCTGAGGGTTCTTTTGCTGAAGAGTCTGACTTGACTTTGGATGAGTTTTTTAATCGTAGAAAGTTACCTTTTAGGATGCTGTATCGATATGATTTTCTAGAAGACTGGGTGCATGAAGTAGTCATCGAGAAGAAAGAAGAGACGTCAGAGTCTAAAAGTGTAACAGCTTATTGTCTAGAGGGTGAGCGTGCTTGCCCCCCCGAAGACTGCGGTGGAGCATGGGGCTATATGAGTGCTCTAGGAGGAGATATAGAGTGGATGGATGATGGTTACGAACCGGAGTCTTTTAACTCAGAATCTGTAGAAATAATTTTAAAATAAATATGAGCACGCGAGAAAAAATCTTTAGCTCTGCGATGAAACTATTTGCGATAGATGGTTTTGAAAATGTCTCTGTTAGAGATATTACTAATGATGCGGGCGTAAACCTTGCCTCAGTAAGTTATCATTTTGGTGGTAAGTCGGGTTTGATCCAAGAGGTGGTTTTACAGGTTCTCATTCCTATTAATAAACAGCGGGTAAAGCTTTTAAAGGAAGCGGGTGAAAGAGCTGAGGGTCTTGAAAATGTAAGCTTACAAGATGTTATCGAGTCCTTTGTTAGACCAGTAGTGATACCTGAAGAACATCATGGTAATTACGGGATAATTTCGCGTCTAATCGCTAAATATCTTACTGATGAAACTTATCAGGTGCCGGATAAAATCTTTGAGTCATTCGGCGATATGTATCAGATCTTTGGCTTAGCGATCAATGCGCACTTGCCTGAAATGCCTGTTAAAGAAATATTAAAGAAACTGGTTTTTTCAACGGGGGCTGTCTTCATGTATAGATCCTTTTCCGGCTTTGCTGAGCGAGCGACTAATAAGAAAGAAACTCTGAATAGAGAAGACTACCTCAGTGGTGCTGTGGCATTCTGTGAGGCTGGGTTTAGAGGGGTGAAATAGAGATGTTATCTAACCTAAAATACGAACCTATTTTAGAGCGTAAATTTTAGGGCTATCTGCTGTGGTTTCTTAGACAGTGGCAAGTAAATGAGGGTATGATTTAGCTTGGTGACTGATGTTGTTTAGCCCAATAATCCAAGCGTTCTTTGATTCGTTTTTCTAATCCATTTTCTGTTGGGGTATAGTATCTTCTACCTTCAGGAAGATAAGCTTGTGGAACGTAGTTTCCTGCAAAAGAATGCGAATAATGATATTCTAGCTCGGAGTTCTTGGTTCCTGAACTAGCAGCTAGTTTCTTTCTTGTTGGTGTCCGAAGGTGCGCTGGGACAGTGAGTGTTTTACCATTTTCTACATCATCCATAGCTGCATTCAGAGCTGCGTATGCACTGTTAGACTTAGGTGCTGTGGCGAGATAGACAGTAGCATGTGCCAGCGGGATACGGCCTTCAGGCATGCCTAACAGTTCATAAGCTTGTTGAGCATCCATCGCTATTCTGAGCCCATTTGAGTCAGCTAATCCTATGTCTTCACTGGCTGATATTACCATTCGTCTGGCTATATAACGTGGGTCTTCACCGGCGACTAACATTTTAGCCAGCCAGTATATTGCAGCATCGGGGTCTGAACCGCGGATCGACTTGATATAGGCGGAAATAGTATCGTAGTGCGTGTCACCAGTGGCGTCATAGATGATCGCTTTTTTCTGGATAGACTCAGCGGCTATGTCGAGTGTGAGATGGATCTTCGCTGTATCATTTTCTGGTGTGGTCAGGGCGGCTAGTTCGAGAGCCGTTAGAGCTTTTCGTACATCACCATCTGCCTTTTCAGCGATATGTTTAAGTGCGTCTTCATCTGCTAGGATGTTTTCATTTCCTAGGCCTAGTTCTTTGTCTGTTAGAGCTTTCTTTAATACGGGGATGAGATCATCTACCGAGACTGGGTCAAGCTGGAAAATCTGTGACCGAGAGGTGAGCGGCGAATTGATGTAGTAGTATGGATTGTGCGTGGTAGCTCCAATGAAGCGGACTGTGCCCCGCTCAATGTGTGGTAGCAGGACGTCTTGCTGGGCTTTGTTGAACCTGTGGATCTCATCGATGAAGAGAATAGTTGTTTGCTGACGGAGGTCTTTCCAGGTGCGAGCTTGGGCTATTTTATCACGGATTTCGCTGACGTTGGATTCCACTCCGTTAAGCATTTCAAAGCGTGAATTGGTGGTTTTTGCGATCACGGTAGCGAGTGTCGTTTTACCCGTCCCAGGTGGTCCGTAGAAGATGAGTGAGGAGAAGCGATCTGCCTCTATCGCTCTGCGGAGTAGCTTTCCTTCTCCCAGGATGTGCTGTTGTCCTGCAATCTGGTCTATCGATGTAGGTCTGAGTCTGGCTGCGAGTGGTTGGTCGTAGGATGGCTTTGTAGAATGACTAGCTGACGGACCGCCGTTTGATGCTGGTGGACCTTCTGGAAATAGTTCGCTCATGAAGTTTTTATTAGCTGACTAGTTATGATTCTTCTTTTAATCTATCAATTCGCTTAGTCTGCTCATCGAGGATGAAGATAGAGCGCTTGAAGTCGATCAGAGATTCTAGCTTTTCAGCCTCTTCACGAGAACGCGCATCAATAACGAGAGTCATTTTTCCCATTTCAACACCTGGTATCATTTCTACTAATGAGGGGTCTGATATACGGAGGATGATATCACGGATCTTCCACCATTTTTTTCTTAGTTCTACATGTTCTATCTGGCTGTATGGCATTTTCACCGTTTCCACTTTTGCGTTACCGCCCCGAAAGACATTACCTTTGACGCGCCAGTCTATCTCTACTTCATCAGCCATGAAGCGTACTTTTCCCTCCACGTGGTTTTTACCTAGGTGGTCAGTGGCTGGGATATCGAACTGGATGGAAATGGGGTCTGTATCTAACATTATTCTTTAATTTTAGTATCTATGAGAATAGTCACAGGCCCATCATTGGTCAAGCTGACCTTCATATCTGCACCAAATTTTCCTGTCTGGCATGGTGTCTTCAGGTGGGTATTGAGGATGCTGATGAATTTTTCGTACAGTGGGATAGAAATTTCTGGCCGCGCAGCTTTCATGTATGATGGTCGGTTACCTTTTTTAGTGGTAGCATGAAGAGTGAATTGTGAGATAACGAGTGCTTCTCCATTAATGTCTGACAATGAGTAGTTCATCACTCCTTCTTCGTCATCAAAAATACGTAAGTTAGTAATCTTTCTGCACAGCCACTCGGCATCTTCAGCTGTGTCCTCATGCTCTATACCTACTAGAATAACGACTCCTTGCTGAATGCTACCGTGGATTTCACCGGTAATGGTAACTTGAGCAGAGCTAGCTCTCTGGATGACTACGCGCATGGTCTGTTAGTTTAAAGATGGGTCATCAGGGGTGAGGGAAATTATGTGGTGAAAAGGGGAAAGGCTCTGTAGGATGTTTTTCCAGAGCGTCTTATCTTGGGGCATGCTGAGAAGGCTTGATATAGCTGGAGCAGGGAACCAATAAAAATTCTCTAATTCATCTTCGAGCTGACCTTTCGTCCATGTGCTAGATCCTAAGTAGGCACGTAGTATCGTGCCGCTTTTACTCATACTGGCTTTTGCTTCTTCTGCGGAGATAGCGGGCTTACACTTAAGTTCACCATTTTTAGCCCATCTGAAGCTGGCGAAGCTGAGCTGATCTTTCGCTACTGGGCCCCCTGAGTATAGAGGAAGATGCTTGAGTTCTTGAAACTGTTCACTGCACATGAAGTCTCCTACCGTCTTGCCTAGCGGCTTATTGAGGATGAGTCCTTCAGCTCCTTTTCCATTATGACTATGTATGAGGATTACAGTGTTACCGAAGACGTCATCTTTAAGAGATGGTGAAGAAAGTAATAATGAACCGCTGAGAGGGGTGTCTGATGAATATGCAGGAGATTTCACGACGAAATTGTAAAACTCTCGGTGGCCAAGGTCAAGTGATAGTAATGAGGAGGGTAGTTAGTTTGTTATCGTGTGCTATTTTTTAGTGGCTAGTAAAGCTGGTAATAGAAGAGAGGGGGAATCTATGTTTTAGGCTGTTCTTTTCTTATTATGCCAAAATAGGAGCAGGAGCCAGATAGTCATGATGATGAGACCTCCTGTTTCGTTTCCTGCAGGATTTCGCTCGGCAAATTCCTTTGGAGCGGTGAAGCAGAAGATTGGGCTATCCCAGTTAATCTGTGAGCCACGGAAAATAGCTAATGCTAGAGTGACACCAGCGAGAGCGAGAAAGGTTTTGGCAGGAAGCGGGCGGATCGCATTGTAGAGACAGATGAATGCCAATGCTGCATAGCCCATAAGCCATGTATCAGTAAGCCATCCAGAAGTGCCGTACTGACTTACGTCATTGGCTTGCAAAGAAGAGAACATGGAGAAAAGAAGAAAACCTAGAATGCTTACGACGATCTGAGCAACGCTTCTTTTTTTGTTAGCTTTAGTTATTTTTGATACTTCTTTAGTGTTGTTTACGTTAGATCCCATGACGGAAATAATTTAGTGTGCGATGGGGCAGAGTCAACTAGTTTACATTTCTGTTCTCAGTGCTTGTCATTGTAGAATCTAGGGGTAAGTTTTCAATTATGGGTATGAAATACTTAAAGATTGTTTTATTTGCGTTGCTTACATCGGTAGTAGCACAAGCAGGTACTGTTAGTGAGGCAGAAGTTATTTTCACTGAATACAGTGCTAAGATGAAAAAGTGGGAGGCTACACTTGCTAGTGCTACATCTATGGAGGGTATGCGTATGGCTGTGAAGCAGAAGCCTGACACGGTGGAGTATCGTGACCGAATGATAAAGGTAGTCGGTAATGAGCTGAAAAACGCTTGGACTCTTAAGTATTCTGGCTGGTTGATCGCTAATACGCCAGTTGGGAAAAAGGATACAGCATTTATTATGGAGTACGCTGAGAAGTTTCATATGCAAAATCCCGAGCTAGGTGATTTCTGTTATAATGTTTCTGTTTCTAACCAGCCTGTACAGGTGAAGAAAGCTTTTTTAGAGAAGGCGATGAAAACGATCGCAGATAAAAAGCAACGTGGAGTAGCTGCTGTTTCTCTAGCAATCATACTCAGTGAAATGGGTGATAACCCAAGAAATAATCAGCGTCGACTTGAGTTGATAAGACAAGGTATTATTGACTCGAATGAAGTGAAAGTAGGAAGCACTTCAGTGGGTGATACAGCTATGGAGATGATTTACCGGATGAAGAATTTATCTAAAGGCCGTCCTGCTCCTGCTGTTTTGGGATTGGATAGTGCAGGTAAGACTGTGAGTCTTTCTAGTTTCAAAGGTAAAGTGGTGATGCTTGTTTTCTGGTCTAGTTATGACTTGCCAGAGATGCAGACAGTGAAGTTATTAGATATGATGCGCAAGACTGAGAAGGACTATCTTGGGAAAGATCTTATTGTCGTAGGTGTGAATAGAGATCAAATAGGAAACCTACGCGAACTCGAAAAGGCGGGACAGACAAGTACGATCAATATTTCAGATCCTCAACAGGCTATTTTCAAAAACTACCGTATAGAAGCACCGCCACATTGCTATGTGATCGATAAGCAGGGTGATATCGGGTATTCTGGTGCAATGGGCTCTTTTGCTACTCTGACAGCAGATGCTTTACTGGCTGCGAAA
Organism: uncultured Rubritalea sp.; assembly: GCA_937981665.1. Lineage (GTDB taxonomy): Bacteria > Verrucomicrobiota > Verrucomicrobiia > Verrucomicrobiales > Akkermansiaceae > Rubritalea. The sequence continues at coordinate 3,852 of CALJOJ010000044.1, read as the reverse complement.
TACGTGTCTCCATCAGTGCCGTCACCAGCTATTAAGTAAGTTGGCTGGTTAAGTGTATTTGACCTTAGTTAAAGTAAGCCCTTCTGCTGGTGCGCAATATGGGGATTTTCCGAGAGGGAGATCGTCTGTTTGATTTAATAATGCAAGGTGGTCATCTAGTCTTAGTCTTCCTTTGGCTGCTTGAACTGCGGCTCCTGTTAGGAGGCGCACCATCTTATACATGAATCCATTTCCTGTGAAGGTAATACGGTAGCCGTCTTGGTGGATTTTGAAATCTGAGCGTGTGATGATCCGTGTGTACTCGGTGTATTCAGTTTCGTTTCCTCTGTTTGCGGCGAATGCCTTGAAGCAATGTTCGCCGACATAGTGGGCGAGAGCTTGCTCGAGTGTGAGAGGGTCTAACTGACAAGGTAGGTGCCAAACTCGACCACGAAGGTGGGGGTGCAGGATGGGGGCGAGACAGAGGTCGTAGATATAGGTTTTTTCCGTGGCTGAAAAGCGAGCGTGGAAGTCTTCTGATACTTCCTCACAGTTCATGATGCGTATGTTTGGAGGGAGTTTTGTATTCAGCGCAGGCACCCAATTGTATGGGTTCATATCTATTTCTGTAGGGGAGTCAAAGTGGGCGATCTGACCGTCTGCATGGACACCAGCATCGGTTCTTCCTGAGCCGTGGATCTTGACGGGTTGTTTTGCTATTTTAGAAATGGCAGTATGTAGGATGTCCTGGACAGTATTACCGTTAGGTTGGGACTGCCAACCTGAGAGGTCTCTGCCGTCGTACGCGATGGTGAGTTTTAGCTTTTTGTTAGACATTAAAAGATGGGGTCTGTTGAATTTTGAGCGAGCCAGGTGGATAGGATTTCTACTGCGGCTGCTTGGTCAATGATGCTTTTCTGTTTCTTAGCGTTCTTTCCCGCTTGGTGTAGTTTTTCCGCTGCTGCTACTGTGGTAAGACTCTCGTCTATATAGTGGAGAGGGAGGTCGATCTGCTTAATGAGCTCGTCTCCGAACTTACGGATCTTTTCGGCAGCTGTTCCTTCAGTACCATCCATTCTAATAGGTAGACCGAGGACTATCTGTTTTACCTGTCGTGTCTGAATGAGTTCTTTGATTCGCTCGATAGGGTTAGTAGTTTTGACCTGAATGGTTTCAAGAGGGTGAGCCATGATGCCTACTGGATCAGTGATGGCTAGGCCGATGCGTGCTTCGCCGTGATCTATGCCCAGAATGGGGTGTTGTAATTTTTCATTCACCTAGCTAATTAGGCATGAAATGGTTGTTAAATATAGGTAAAACTGTGATTATTTAGTAAATCACGGCTTGGCTTCTTGACATAGGGACTGTTGTACAGGAGTTTCAATCATCGTGAAAAATAAACTATTTAAAAAGACACTCGTGACTGGTGTAGCAGGCGTAGCTACCTTCGGAGCGATGACTATTACCAGTGCGCAAGACGTCGCTGTACCTAAAGATGTGGCAGCAGCACCAGCGGATGCTGAAAAGACAGCTTCTGGCCTTATGTCAAAAGTTCTCCAGAAAGGAACAGGAGCTCAGAAGCCAAGTGCTACTGATACTGTGACTGTGCATTATTCGGGCTGGACGCTTGATGGTAAGATGTTCGACTCCTCTGTAAAGCGTGGTAAGCCATCATCATTCCCGCTAAACCGTGTGATCAAAGGCTGGACTGAAGGTCTTCAGCTCATGGTAGTGGGTGAAAAGCGTCGTTTCTGGATCCCAGCAGAACTTGCTTATGGTGAGTCTCCAGGTGGAGGTAGACCAGGTGGAATGCTTTGCTTTGATGTTGAGCTATTAAGTATCAAAGGGGTAAAGGCAGAATCTAAGCCAGCTAAAGTTACAGAAAAGGTTCAGGTTACGGATGCAGCAGATGCTCCTAATTTACCTGAGGTTCCTGCGGATGTAGCAGCAGCTCCGGCTGATGCAGTGAAGACTGAGTCAGGTCTAGCGTCTAAGATTCTCACTAAGGGGACGGGTGCTGAGAAGCCAGTAGCTGCTGATAAGGTTACTGTGCACTATTCAGGATGGGATAAGTCAGGTGAAATGTTTGATAGCTCAGTGATGCGCGGTCAGCCAGCTACGTTTCCACTTAATGGTGTGATCAAAGGCTGGACTGAAGGTCTTCAGCTGATGGTAGTAGGAGAGAAACGTCGCTTCTGGATCCCTGCAGACCTAGCATATGGAGAAAATCCAGGTGGAGGTAGACCAGGTGGTATGCTTTGCTTCGATGTTGAATTATTAAGTATTGATAAAGCACCTGTGCCACCTGAGGTTCCAGAAGATGTAGCAGAGGCTCCAGCTGATGCAGTGAAGACAGCTTCAGGGCTGGCTTCTAAGGTTCTGACAAAGGGTACTGAATCTGCAAGTCTATCAGTTAATGATGAGGTTAGCATTCATTATACTGGCTGGGATAAGTCAGGAAAGATGTTCGGTAGTTCAGTGATGGACGGTGAGCCGTTAACATTCAGGCTCGGTGGGGTGATCAAAGGCTGGGAGGAAGGTATCCAATTAATGGTAGTAGGTGAGAAACGCCGCTTTTGGGTTCCTGAGGCATTAGCTTATAGTAAGGATCTTCAGGCTCAAGGTGCTCCAGGTGGTGACCTTTGTTTCGATATAGAGCTTCTCACTATTAAGAAAGCTCCTGCTGTTCCTGCAGATGTAGCAGCGGCTCCGGCTGATGCTGCGAAGACGGCATCAGGACTAGCTTCTAAGGTTCTTAATAAAGGAACAGGATCTGAAAAGCCAAAGGCCACTGATAAGGTAACCGTTCACTTCTCAGGTTGGGATAAGACAGGTAAGATGTTTAACAGTTCAATCATGGTGGGTACTCCTGCTACATTCCCGCTCAGTGCTGTAATGGCTGGTTGGTCAGAAGGTATGCAGCTGATGGTAGTGGGTGAGAAGCGCCGCTTTTGGATTCCGGAAGCACTTGCTTATGATGAGGCTCAGCATGCTCAGGGAGCACCTGTTGGTCCGCTCTGCCTAGATGTAGAGCTTATTGAGTTTGGTCCTGCGCCGCAGATGCCAGAGGTTCCTAAAAATATTAGCGATATCCCAGCAGACGCAATTGTTTCTGAAGGTGAGGTGAAGTCTATGGTGCTCAAGGCTGGAGCAGGTGAGCTAGCTAAAGATAATGACGTAATGCTCGTGAATTATACGCTATGGGACGCTGAAGGTAATATTTTAGACAGCTCAGTAGACTCTGGTGAATCTATGCCTATTCCTCTCACGGGGCAAATGCCGCCAGCACTTAAATCCGCTCTTATGCTCATGAAACCAGGTGAAATCCGCCAGTTCTGGATACCATCTAGGCATTTCCTAGGTGATGCTCCAGTAGCGGATGCTCCTAAAGGTCCATTCTGCTATCACTTCGAGTACGTGGAGTTGGTTGAAGAGAAGAAATAATTGCTTTTTTCTTATAAATAAGCGTCTTCCTTTAATTTAGGGAGACGCTTTTTTCTAAAGGCAACCTCCACCAAGTGGCGTTTTTCTCGTAAATCTTAAATTCTAATTTTTCTAACAGAAAATATGAAGAGCAGGTCAACTTGGAATGAGTTTGATCTGATAAATTGGTCTATTCTCGATTGCTTTAGGTGTTTTTTATCTTGTTTGGCTGTGATTTTAGGAGGTAAACCCTCATGAGGAGGCTTAACGAACTAATACCATTTCTAGTTTGAAATAAGGCTTAAATAATTTCTAAATAGCGTTTAGTTCAGAGCGAATATACGAGTTGCTAAATAATGAGCGGAAGCCTTGCGCTTTGCTCCACCATTCTTTGAGAACCTCCTCGATCGCACTTTCTAAGTCCTCATGCTTATCCCAGTGTATGGTGCA